>JAJPJO010000041.1 GCA_021324135.1 Pseudomonadota bacterium | reverse complement strand
TCTGCTCTTGCTGCTGAACGTTGCGTTGTTCTGCTTGCTGATTTCTCTGCTCTTGCTGCTGAACGTTGCGTTGTTCTGCTTGCTGATTTCTCTGCTCTTGCTGCTGAGCCCCCGGCTGATTGTTTCCTCGATCATTACCGCCCCGCGCTTGGGCGTCGGGCAAAGACGCGCTGATTAAGCAGAGCAGTGCGATCACTCCACCACCATATGAAAAATGTTCTCTCATTGTTTATTCCTCAGATGCGATTCCCCCGAGACGTCAGGCGACATCGTGAACCGATATAACGTCAGTATTCATGAGATGTGTAAAAACTGGGTGAATACGCAAAATTTTTGCAAACTTCACAAATCAGCGATCAATTTATTCAAAACTTAAAGGGATAGAAAGATTACAGAGCACCGTCTCTGGTGCTCTATAAGGTGGAGTTTCGATCCGATCATGAGTCACGTTGAAGTCCGGCGAAAACCGGCTCAGACAGGTAAGTTGCGGTTTTCACGCAGTTTTAATGCATTTCAACGATACTTAGAGTAGATAGGTCGTCCACTAAGCGGTGGCACGACAAAGGACAATATAGTCATGAAAGTGCTTAAATTCAAATGCGGTCAATCAGAATGGACCGTTCCACTGGATGAACTCTCTGTTGATATGAAGCGCATGCTCCAAATGCAATGGCGCGAATTCATTAACGAGCTTGGCGATGTGGACAGGAACAGCGTTGGTGACAGGATCGACCCGGGAGTTATAGCGACCTTAGAAACAATATTCGAGGCCGCTGACGCAACGGTTAAATGAAAATTGTCTGATCAAATAATGCGCCATTTTTGGCGTAGTCAACTCGGTCCCAAGAGAGAAATTCTACAATGGCTTCAATTTTAATCGCTGATACCGCGCAAGGTGCTGTTTCTCTGAATCGAATTCTGCAGGAGCACGAACGCACTGTTGTGAACACCATGAGTGAGGCGCAGGCGCAGCTCCTGTCGCGCGCATTTGATCTGATCGTTGTCTCACTTCACTTTGACGAGTCACACATGTTTGAGCTTGTGCGTGAAGTGAAGAAAAGCGCCAAAAATGCCAACAAGCCGATCATCTGCTTTTGCTCGCGCGATACACGCATTTCACGACTCATGCACGAAAGTCTGGAATACAGTACCAAGCTGCTTGGAGCATGGATGTATCTGGACGAGCATTCATACAATGTCTATAAAGATCCGGACGCGGAGTTGCGGCGAGTAATGGAGCGGTGCCTCACTGCAGAATCGCGAAAAGAGATCCAACAACAGAGGCTTAACATTCAAAGACGACGAGCAGAGCTGCAACAGCTCCGCAAGCTCCTGCAGCGACAAGAATGGTCACCCGAGCTGAAGGAATATCTGGATGGATTGAAACATGACCTGACCTTATTGATGGACGAAGTGACAAGACTGCAATCGGCTGCTCAAGCCAAACGCGCAAGCGTAGCAGCTTCGCGAGATCTGAAAGATCGGGTCGCTGAGCACGTAAGTTTGGACGAGAACGACATGACAAAAATCGAAGAAAGCCAGTCAGTAGCCGAGACAAGACAGACCTTTGACGAAGAGCAACTGGCAACACTGGAACGATTCAAGGAAGCGAAAGTGGAAATCGATGGTTCATAGTCCTAGCACCTGCGGCAGGCGATCAGTCAACAAGGCGCGAGGCATTATGAAGACTAATTCCTTGGCAGGCGCACCTCGACGAAATGCTCCCGGCCGTCATCCTGCAGCATGATGGCATCGGATTCGCTCCGTTTGTCATCGAAGAACACACCGGTATCGCCTGTAGTATCTACACGGCGGACCGTTATGTGGTGGACGGTCTCGCGGTAGCGGTAGTGCACTTTGAACTCCGTCCACTCATCAGGGAGACAGGGCGCGATACGCAGTTTGTTCACATCGAGTTTGATGCCGAGCAGAGATTCGACAATCAAACGGTACATCCAGCCACTAGATCCGGTGTACCAGGTCCAGCCACCACGGCCGGTGTGGGGCGGAACCGCATAGACATCGGCCGCCATCACATATGGTTCCACTCGATAGGTCTTGACACCGGCTTTCGATCTTCCGTGGTTTACAGGATTAATCATCGCGTAGAGTTCCCAGGCTCGGTGATGGTCGCCGAGTGACGCAAAGGCCATAGCCGCCCAGATGGCACCATGCGTGTATTGCCCGCCGTTCTCTCTGACGCCGGGAACATAGCCGCGGATGTAGCCAGGGTTCAAATCGGATTTGTCGAAGGGAGGATCGAGCAGTTGGATCAGTAAATCGTCCTTGCGAACAAGATGCTGGTAGAGTGAATCCATCGCCATTTTCGAATGCTTAGCATCGGCAGCGCCAGACAGAACCGACCAGCTCTGAGCGATTGAATCAATCTTGCATTCCGGGTTTTCCTCTGAGCCCAATGGTGTGCCGTCGTCGAAGTAGGCGCGGCGGTACCATTTCCCATCCCATCCTTCCTTTTTTAAACCGGCTTTCAATTTCTTCGCTTCGCTCTCACACAGCTCGACAGTCGGGCTGTCTCCGCGCAGTCGAGCAATTTTCACGAATGATACGAGCACGTGATAGAGGAAGAAGCCAAGCCAAACGCTCTCACCCTTGCCTTTTTCTCCGACGAGATTCATGCCGTCATTCCAATCGCCGGTTCCCATCAAAGGGAGTCCATGGCTGCCATATCGCAAGCCGTTG
>JAJPJO010000342.1 GCA_021324135.1 Pseudomonadota bacterium | reverse complement strand
TAAAAGATAAAATTCTCAGGCAGAGATGCAAACCAATAATCAGGCAAAGAGAGAGCGATATAAAAAGCCATGCCAAAGAAAGTCAAATCAGAGAGCCACTCTCATGCAGCACTGCCTGATGCCCGACTCTCGTTTGATGGTAGAAGATTTTTCCCAGCCGGATTGAACTTGAAGGGCAGAAAAGTGCTTGTAATCGGGAGCCGCCCCGAAGCGCTTTTGCACATTCAAAACATGATCGAATTCGGAGCTGTTCTTGACGTGGTGGCGCCCGTGGTGCCAAGCGAATTGAAGGAACTGGCCGTAACCTATTCGCACAAGCTATCTTTGTTGCCGATCAGCATAAGGGATCTCCTGGAAGGTTCGATCGACTTCCAAAACTATTTCATGATTTTCGCTCTGAGCAACTCATTCGACGATAACGAGAAAATCGTCGAGATGGCGCATAAAGCAGGCGTCCTGAGCACGGAGCTGGGATTGAAAACCCACAGCGATTTTGCCGTTCCGACCTGGTTCAGGCGCGGTCACATTAAAATAGCTGTATCGACGGACGGCATCTCAGGAGCGCTTGAGCGCGCGCTGATCAATCGCATACGCGCAGCTTTCATCAGAGAGATGGACCGTTATGCTCTGTTTGCTGATTTCGTTCTGGAACGACTGCGTGCCGCCGGCGTACGTGTCAATGGCGATGATGAGCAGAGCTTGAACAAACTTGCCGAAAAAATGTTTCAATCAGATGATGTGTGCCTGGCTTTGCAGCGGAATAATTTTGGCGAAGCGACTCAACTCTTCGAGCAGGAGCTGCAGGCAGCACTGGACGAGTTGCTCTCTGCCAAGGAGGGTCGAAAATAGAAAGGCAAGCGGCTCTGTGTTCAAACGAATCACCCGGACGACCAGCGTCCGGAGCGGCGGAACTCGAAGCAAAACAAGAACAAAATGAGTCCGCCCCCGTGGCTGAGAACACGCCCTCCATCGGTGAGAACGCACCCCTCATTGAGAACAAGCCCTCCATTGGTGACAACACACTTCTCGTTGAGAACAAGCCCCCGATCGCTGAGAACACGATCGGGCAGCTCGCCGACCAGACAAAAACCCAGCCGGCCGCTGCAGGCGAGCCTAGTGCAAAGCAGACAAAGACCTCGACAAATATATCCTTCTTCGCTTCGGTAAAACTGACCATAATTCTCTTCGCCCTGCTTGCCATCACTATTCTCCTTGGAGCCTGGTGCCCGCAAGAAGCCCAGGTCGGCAGGGAGAAAGTGGTCGAGGCATTCGGGCAAGAGGCTGCAGCCAAACTCATCCAATTTGGTATTGCCGACATATTTCACAGCGCCTGGTTCCTTTTTCTGATCGCCATGTTGACACTAAATATGGTGGTGGCAAGCGTCCAGCGCGTTTTTCCTAAAGTCCGTCAATTGAAAAATGTAATGCCGTTTCTCAAAGATGAGCAAATATCACACTTGCCTTACTTTCGACGCGTCGAGCTAAGCGCAAGCGCAGGCAGCACGGCAATCATGTCGAACCTCGTCAGCCGCCTGGTGAAGGAACGCTTCAATGTGAAGGTGCAGGGTACGGCTCTGACCGCCGAATTTGGGAAATACGGAAGACTGGCTGCCACCATAACTCACATCGGACTACTCACTCTTCTCGCTGGTGTCACCATAACGTCATGGACGGGATTCTCCGGGTTCCAGCCGGTGCGTTTGGACGAGTCCATGTCATTCGAGAAATCGCAGCACAGCAAACTATGGATTGGCAAACTGCCTTCCTGGCGCGTTCGGGTAGATGCAACGCGGCGAGAAAATTATCCAACCGGCGAGCCGAAGCAGTGGTATTCCGATCTCACGATAATCGATGAGCATGGAAAGGTCCTGAAGAAGGGACAGATATCGGTTAACGAACCGCTTTCCTATGGCGGCGTCGACATATACCAATCGAGCTGGGGTCTTGATGCAATTGAATTGAGCTTCAACAAGGATATTCGCCAGCTGCCGCTTCAGCCGATGGGCAAACGTTTGGCGGCTTTCTTGCCGCTCGACGGATCGACCATTCTCATCTTCAGTATCTTGGATCAGCAATCACCCGTGCGCATTTTTGCAAAACGACCCGACTGGGATGCGCCAAGAATGATCGCCGAGGTCAAGCCCGGCAATGGCATTATGATGGGAACCGTTGAGGTAAAGTACATTCGCGCCGTGCCCGTGACCGGATTGCAGTATAAGTGCGATCCCGGGATTGCAATTGTCTTCGTCGCCTTCGCATTCATCATCACAGGTGTGTGCATGGCAGCAATTCCGCACCGTCATGTCTGGGCGTCCCTTTCACTGCAGGAACCAAATGTAAGGGAAAAATTATCCATAGATCAGCCCATCGTTCTATACATTGGCGGGCGGTCGCTGAAAGCGAAAGTGGGCTTTGAGAAAATGATGGATCGCATGTTAGCTGCCATTGCATCTGAAACTGGCATGAAGGCTCATGAGACCGCAGTTCCGGCGGAGGAGCAATTGCTTATGCAAACCGAGCACAGGGAAACCACAGGAAAAACAAATGTCTGATCTACAGATCGCTCTAACCAACACAGCTGGGATATCGTCCGTTCTATCCTTCTGGGTGTTTGTCGCCTCGAATGGAGCCAGGCGTTGGAAAGAACAGGTTCTGCGAGTGGCGTGGCTCGTACTTGTCGTCGGTTTTCTGGCATTGACGATTGCCATTGTCGCTCGCGGCATCGAAGCGCAGCGCTTCCCACTCTCGAACTTGTATGAATCTCTGCTCTGGTTCGCCTGGGCGGTCATGGGCGGCTATTTGTGGATTGCCTCCGTTTACGGTATCAAACAGCTCGGCTGGTTGGCCAGTCTAACTGCAGCGACAATGTTTCTCTACGGCAGCTGGCTGCCTTCCTCGCAGCACGATATCACTCCGCTTGTACCGGCGCTTGTCAGCTATTGGCGTCAGATCCACGTTCCGCCCTTGATCGTTTCATACGCCATGTTTTTTCTTTCCGGTTTGTCCGGTTTGCTTCAGCTCTGGCAGGCGGGCAGGCTTAAATCAGTAATTGCTGCGGTAGCAACAATTTCATTAGCTGCCGGGGCAATTGTTTTGGGCACATTCTCGAGCATCAATGCGCTCTGGCTGCAGCTTATGTTTGTCGGTGGAAGCATCGCGGGCATCGTGATCAGTTTCCGCTTGCTCGGGGCGAAACGTTCAAACCCTGATGAGCAGCTGGAGTCGATCAGAAAGCGATCAGCGGAGATGTACGATGACATCAGTTACCGTTGCATTGCCATCGGCTTTCCCTTGTTGACCATAGGCATCATAACCGGCGGATTGTGGGCGAATCATGCCTGGGGCAGCTACTGGTCGTGGGATCCGAAAGAGTCCATGGCGCTGGTCACCTGGCTTAGCTATGCCGCTTACATTCATCTGCGAGTTCATCGCGAGCTGAGCGCCGAGAAATTGGCTCTGGTAGCCGTTATTGGATTGCTTCTCACATTGCTGACATACCTGGGCTTCAACACACTGGGATTCGGCGGTTTGCACAGCTACGGGCAAATCAAGGCAGGCTGAAATCCAGTGCCGCGAGCATCATAAATTTGCCGGCAGCGAACCCCGGTCTGCCTTGTGCCACAAGGCTTCGGGGAATTGTTATCATATATGGATCAAAAACGTAACGAGTTGCAAATTAGATCCAGGGTTTACCCGGTTACCAAGGTAAACCTTGGAACATTTTAATAGGAGGAGCGTCACCCCTACCGTGGGTCGGGCAAATTGATTTAACCGCTTTTTAACAGAGGCGGATTCTTTTCATCTGACTTTGCGGGCTGACGTAACCCCTCTTTCCCCAAAAGTAGTGAAAAGCTACCAAAGACATGGCAAGAAGAGCAACTCAAAACTATAGCCGCGCTTTAGTTGACGAATTCAACATCGAGGACGACTTCATGCCGTTTGCTGCAATCGATTTCAACAACGATGCAGCTGATGTGGCGGACTTCGATCCAAGATTCTTCGACGACGCGGATGACGACGACAGCGCAACGCCAGCCAAGCGCAAAGGACATTCATCGGAAGATCCGATTCAGTTTTACCTGCGCTCGATTGGCCGGGTGAAATTGCTGACAGCCAAAGAAGAAATCGAGCTGGCCCGTCGGGTGGCAGCCGGCGATCTCCTAGCGAAGAAACGTCTGGTACAAGCCAACCTTCGCCTGGTTGTAAGCGTCGCTAAAAAGTATCAAGGCAGAGGCCTGCCATTCCTCGACCTCATCCAGGAAGGCAACCTCGGTCTAATCCGAGCGGCCGAAAAGTTCGATCCGGAGCGCGGCTACAAATTCTCAACTTATGCGACCTGGTGGATTCGCCAGGGCATAACACGCGCGCTGGCGGATAAGTCGCGGACGATTCGCGTTCCTGTTCATATGGTTGAAACGATTAACAACCTGAGAAAAGTAACGCGTAAACTGTCGCAAAAACTCGATCGCCGACCAACCATGGACGAGCTGGCAAAGGAGATGAACGTCAGCTTAGGCAAGGTGAAGGAGATTCTGGCCGCCAACCGCTCGCCATTGTCTCTCGACACTCCTTATGGCGAAGATGACGACAACACACTGGCTGAGCTGGTTGAGGATGAATCTTCGAAAACACCGGAAGACTCGACTGCCATGAGCCTGATGTCCGACGACGTCCGCAAGGTCCTCGCCGTCCTGACTCCGCGCGAACGGGAAGTGCTTGTGCTGCGCTTCGGTCTGAACGACGGCAAGCCACGCACACTCGAACAAGTCGGCAGACTGGTCGGCATCACACGCGAACGCACACGCCAGATTGAGCTGAAGGCGCTGAGATTCCTTCGCCAGTCACAAGCCAGCGATCAACTCAAGGACTACCTTGAAGAATAAGAAATAGGGGCGGCAGGCTCAGATGAGCACATTCCGCCCCTATCCACACGTAGATTCTCAAACTCAACCGATATCGGTTGAGTTTGCAGGTTCAACCGTTATCGGTTGAGTTTTGCAGGTTCAACCGTTATCGGTTGAGTTTTGCAGGTTCAACCGTTATCGGTTGAGTTTGCAGGTTTCAACCGTTATCGGTTGAGTTTGCAGGTTCAACCGTTATCGGTTGAGTTTTGCAGGCTCAAACCGTTATCGGTTGAGTTGGAACAGTTGGTCGTCTTTGTGATGATGAGTTCTGGTGGCCTACATTCGGATTTCTTGAATGATGCCGTCCTTTACCAGAATTTCGCCGCCTTCGAGGCGTTGGAATATATTTTCGCCAACTCTTACCTCAACCGGATTTTCGACGGTGAATTGAGTGACGACGCTGCCTATAGGCAGCTCGTTCAGGGCCTGATTTTGCCCTTGCATCTCTTCCTTGAGCTGCAGCAGCCTCATCTTCTCGGACTCTACTTGCGAACGAATCGTCTCGATTTGCACTCGGGCTTCTGTGGTCACGGTTCCGCCGGAGCGCTTTTCTATTTCAGCAATAGCGCGCTTGCCTTTGAACTCCAGCTGCTGGAGTTCAGCATCGATTTGCTGTAGGTTTCTCTGGATCTCATTGCTGACCTGGTTCTTGAAATTTTCCGTGACTATTGCTCTTACCGCAATTTGTCGGATGAGCTGAATGGACTCAACCATCTAATCCTCCTAATTGCCCCCATGACCAGCCCATTACCAGGTAACTAAGTCGTCAAATACTAATTGAGATTTAAGCTTACATTATCTCTTCAAATGAGGCTCAAAACAGCACGAATGCTTGCAGCATATCGCAATAAGCATCATCAAACCAAATTAGTTTAGCAGACCGCGCTAATCGCGGCGGGGCACGCGCGGTTGTCAATCAGTAAAACGCAGCATAGCTAAGCCTTTCTTTTGCACAGCTAATGCTTACCTCATCAAAGTAAACAGCAGCTGAATACCATGATGCCCGAAGGAAAACAGCACCATATATGGTGGCGCAGGCATAGTGGCGCTCAATAATGCAGCCCCTCAACAGAAGCCTCTGAGAATCCAACCCCTAAACATGAGCCTCTGAGCATAAGCTTCCTTAGCATACGGTTGCTCAGTCTAACGTAGAGTCTAGAAGCGGAGCGTAGAGGCTAGGCGCAAAAGCTGAGCTTAGAAGCGGAGCCTAGAAGCGCTCGGATACAGCCTTGCCTTGCATGTAGAGAAGCAAATAATCTTTTCCGCCGGTCTTCGAGTCGGTGCCGCTCATGTTGAAGCCGCCGAACGGATGAACGCCGACCAGTGCACCAGTGCACTTGCGGTTCAAATAAAGATTACCGACATGGAAGTCACGGCGCGCTTCTTCGATGTGCTCTCTGTTCTTTGAATATACCGCTCCGGTCAATCCGAACTCGGTATTATTGGCGATGGCAAGACAATCATGCCAGTCTTTGCCTTTGATAAACGCCAGGACGGGTCCGAAAATCTCTTCTTGAGCCAGGCGCGCTTTTGGAGGAATATCGGCAATGACGGTCGGCTCGATGTAGAAACCGCCTTGATGTCCGTTTGTCGCTCCGCCAGCCACCAAGCGCCCTTCTTTCTTGCCCACTTCGATGTATTCAAGAATGCTTTCATAAGCCGATTTCGAAGCAACCGGTCCCATATCCGTTTCCTTCTCTTCGCAGGACCCGACTTTCAATTTCTTGGTGCGCTCCAACACCCGCTTCAGAACCTCATCGTAAACGTCCTGATGAATGATGGCTCTCGAGCAGGCACTGCACTTCTGTCCTTGAAATCCGAAGGCACTAGCGACGATACCATCGGCGGCGCTGTCGAGATCCGCCTCGCTATCAACCACAATCGAGTCTTTGCCGCCCATTTCGGCGATTACGCGCTTGATCCACAACTGGCCGTTGTTCGGTTTTGCGGCCAGTTCGTTGATTCGAAGACCGACTTCCTTCGACCCCGTAAAGGCGATGAAGCGCGTTTTTGAATGGGTAACCAGATGATCGCCGACTGACGAACCAGGTCCGGGAACGAAGTTGAGAACTCCAGGGGGAAGCCCTGCCTCCTCCATTATTTTGCAGAATGTAAAAGCAATCATCGGCGTTTCACTTGATGGCTTGAGAACAACCACATTACCGGACACAATCGCGGCAGTGGCCATGCCAACCATGATCGCCAGAGGGAAATTCCATGGTGGAACAACAAGACCGACGCCCAGAGGAATATAGCTGAGCTCGTTCTCCTCACCTGCATATGGAGTGAGCGGCTGCGGTTGAGACAAGCGGATCATTTCACGGCCGTAGAACTCGCAAAAATCGATGGCCTCAGCCACATCAGCATCAGCTTCTGCCCAGTTCTTACCGATTTCATAACAGATGAGAGCGCCGAGCTCGAACTTACGCCGACGCATGATGGCAGCCGCCTTGAAGAGATAGCGAGCCCGCTCGTTCGCCGGAACGTTGCGCCATTTCTCGAAGGCTTCAGAAGCTTTCTCAAGTGCCAGATCGGCTTCCTTTACAGTCGCCTTGGAGAATTTGCCGATGATCTCTTTTGGATTTCCTGGATTGGTTGAGACTAGCTCATCGCCGCCGGTTCGGATTTCTCGCCCGCCGATCAACAGCGGATACGATTGACCAAACTCCTGCTTGACCTTCTTCAAGGCCGCCTTCATGGCATCTTCGTTTGCTTTTGAAGTGAAGTCGGTAAATGGTTCATTGCGAAATTCTGTCAGCATTGCCTTAACTCCCGGATGCTTTGAATCGGTTGCTTGGTGCGGAGATCGCACAACTGATGGCGATTGACTATCCATGCCGTCAAAGGGCAGCAAACCATATCGATTGGCTGCATCGGCACAATGCCATCGCACTGAAAAGCTTAACCGGCAAATATACAAAAGCGCTATTTTGCTCAGAGTACATTTATAGTTCTCTTATTGTTTGTATCAAAGCACTAATGATGCCTGACAATATTTATAGGAAAGGCATTTATACAAAAACGTTCCGAGCAGAAAAATGAAGCAGTACCTGGATCTGATCAAATATATTCTTGAAAACGGCGAGCGCAAAGACGACCGCACCGGCACCGGCACTATCTCGGTTTTCGGTTTGCAAGCTCGCTACAACCTGCAGGAGGGCTTTCCGCTTCTGACCACGAAGAAAGTCAAGTTCGACGGCGTTTTGCGCGAACTGCTCTGGTTCCTGCGCGGCTCGACCAACATCAACGACGACCTGGCTCAATACACACCTATATGGAATGCCTGGGCTGATGAAAACGGCGAATTGGGTCCGATTTACGGTTATCAATGGCGAAAGTGGCCGAGGTACGAATCAGCCGGAGAGAATACATATATAAAAGGACATATAGATCAAATTCAAAATGTAATAGATCAAATAAAAGGCAACCCGGACTCGAGGCGCTTGATCGTTTCAGCCTGGAACGTATCGGATCTCGACAAGATGGCATTGCCTCCCTGCCATATGATGTTCCAGTTCTACGTTTCGAGCAGCGGCAGACTTGATTTGCAACTATACCAGCGCTCAGCGGACATGGCACTGGGTGTGCCTTTCAACATAGCCAGTTATGCATTGCTCCTGATGATGGTCGCGAAGGAATGCAAATTGACTCCGGGCGTTTTCATTCACACGCTTGGTGATGCTCACATCTACCTCGATCACATCGAGGGCTTGGAAAAACAATTGCAGCGCACGCCCGGAAAATTGCCGAGCGTCACGATCGCCGATAAGCCATTTTTCGATCTGCGCTACGAAGACTTCCAGCTCCATGATTACGTGCATCAGGGCTTCATCAAATTTCCAGTCTCCGTCTGATGAAAGAACGATTCGATATCGTCGTCGCCTGCGATCTCAAAGGCGGCATCGGCAAAAACAATGCCATTCCCTGGCGACTGCCGGGCGATCTGAAGCACTTCAAAAACCTGACTTCATCGAGCACGCAAGCAGGCCTGTACAATGCCGTCATCATGGGCAGAAAAACCTGGGAATCGATCCCGGCCCAGTTCAGGCCGCTGCCCGATCGCTACAATGTAATTTTGACTCGCAATGCGGCATACCAGGCTCCGCAGGGCGTCTTCGTTCGCAACTCGCTGGATGATGCGCTTGCCTGGTTGGAGCAAGGTCCTGTCGATCAAGTCTTCATTATCGGCGGCTCGGAGATCTATAACCAGGCGATTCAACACGAACGTGTCGGCTTGCTCTATTTGACGGAGGTGCGCCAGCAGTTCGACTGTGATACTTTTTTCCCTGATTACAAAGGCTTTTTTCAGCTCGTCTCTTCCTCGGAGATACAGAGCGAAAATGGAATTGATTATTGCTTCAAGGTTTATAAACCGAACCTGCTCGTTTGATAACATTGAACTCATGCATGATTGGAGCAAACAAATGAAATTGATCGCCGCCTTATCATTTGCCTGCCTCTGCGCATTTCTTTTACCCGCCGTTGCTCATCCTGCCGGCGATGCGAAGAAGGGCAAGGAGGTGTTCGAATCCCTGACGTGTGTCGATTGCCATAAAGATGGCGGCAACTCCGTAACGCCGAGCAAACCGCTCAAGGGCGAATCGTTCGCTCAGAAGTATAAAGAGGATCGCAAGATCGAGAAGGTGATTCGTGAGGGTATCCCGGGCGCAAGCATGCCATCATTTGGACCTGATGTAATCAGTGAGGAGCAAATGAAAGACCTGATCGCTTACTTGAGAAGTCTTACGCCCGCGCCGAGCAAAGATAACTGCACAAAAGGCAAAAAGGTGAATTCGAAGAGTCAAACCGGCGGCGACTCAAAAAAGAGCGATCCAAACAAGAGGGACTCGAACAAAAGCAAATAGCCGCCGCGAGTCGAACATGTGAATCAACCTTTTACGCCACAACTTGTTTTAGCAGCCTACACTCAGGCAATTTTCCCGATGGGAAACGAAGACGGCTCCATCTATTGGTACTCACCCGATCCGCGCTGCATAATTGATCTCGATAAATTTCACGCCTCGAAGAGATTGATGCGCACGTACCGGCAGGGCAAATTCGAGCTCCGCGTAAACTCAGCCTGGAAAGAAGTGCTCGATGCCTGCGCCGAGCGTTCGAGCACATGGATCACCGACGACATCAAACGAGTTTATACGCAACTGCATGAGATGGGCTATGCGCACTCAGTGGAAGCTTACTATGAAGGGGCTCTAGCCGGAGGGCTGTATGGTGTCGCCATCGGCGGTGCCTTTATGGGTGAGAGCATGTTTCATCGAGTCACCGACGCCTCGAAGATTTGTCTCGTTTATCTGGTCGAGCGCATGAAAGCAAGAGGCTTCACGCTGCTCGATTCTCAATACATGACCGATCATCTCGGCACGTTCAACGCCCTCAATATTCGCAGAAGCGAATATCTCGAACGACTGCACGACGCCCTCAATCGCAATTGCCGATTCGACTGAGCTCGCACCACTGGCGGTGAAAGCCGATAAGGCCGCGCTCATATTGATCGTGCACTAGATTTGGTGCCGCTTTCAGAGCATTTGCACGCCATGCGATCGAGCCCGGCCGGTTGATCAGAAACCACTATCATCAACTGTTGTTGGCGGCACATAAGGAGTCAGCGGTCCTTTTCTGGCATTATTGCCTTTCTGGTTGCTGTTCTGATTGCTGCTCGCGGTTTGATTCGTTCCGCCAGTCGATTGTCTTGCTAGAGTCTCAGGCGGATTTATTTGCGCAGCCACAATGGTGTCGCCCTGGCGGATCGCATACGCGACATTCATACCGCTGACGACCTGACCGAAGACCGCATACTTTCCATTCAATTGCGGCATCGCTTGTTTCAAAATGTAAAACTGACAGCTCGCCGTATTTGGACCCGGCCCGCGGGCCATCGCCACAACTCCGGCGGAGTTATGACGAAGATTGTTGTTGATCTCGAGCGGTATCAAGCGCGGAGTACCAGTTTCGGGATCGACAAACACACCCGTGCCATTTCCATTTGGATCGCCGCCTTGAATGCACCATGTCTCGATACGATGAAAGGTCTTGCCGCTGTAGAATCCTCGCGACACCAGATCGAGAAAATTGTTAGCCGTGGTCGGCACCATCGATTGAAAGACACGCACATACATGCTTCCCTTAGTTGTATCAATGCGCACGATCGGATCTTTGAGCTGGCATTGTCCCGGTAAGGCAAGCGATGAAAAAAACCACGAGAAAATGGCGACGCCGATCATCGACCCGATGATCGTGTCAGAAGATATACGACTGTTGATACGGGACATTGGTCCGATAACTATGAACTACGATTCAGTTTATATGTACCCAACTAAAGAGCAATTTGTCGCCAGTCAAAGCCAGCGAGGAAATCTGCAGGGTGCGATTGTTTGGAGGAAAAACGGCCGGCACGATCGATGCAATCACGATCGGCTCTTTGTTCAAAACACATTCCCTGCGGGAAGAAATTACCAAGGAGGCACAAGGTAATGGCACTATATGCAGACTTGCACAGGCATCTTGGCGGCGCATTGCACCCGCGCATCATTTACAAATTTCTTCAACGCCAGGATCATCCAATCCTTCACTACTTTCCGGATTATGACGGTTTCTACAACTGGTTCACGCGCCCCTGTCGAACCCTGGAAGAGTTCGTGAAAATTCACTCCCTGGTCGAGGAATTGCAAAGCGTCGAGCACCTGCCATACTTTTGCGTTCGATTGTGTCGCGGTGCATACACGTTTGAAAATCTCCAATACATGGAGCTTCGCTATAACCCTTATTTCCGCACAAATCCGAAACAGCCGCAGGACAAACGCATTGGAGAAATGAACGGCGTCGTGGAAGTGATCACGACCAACGTCAGACCGGCCGAGTATCCGATCGTCGTGAAACAAATTCTCTGCCTCGATCGAAGATTGCCTCGCGAGATCAACGAAGCAATACTCAAAGTCGCCGAAGATAATCTCGGTCCGGTGGTCGGAGTTGATCTCGCCGGTCCGGAGATCAATCCGGAGAATTTCGAAGAGTGGGTCGAACTGCTCGGGAAAGCCCGCGCCCGTGGTCTTAAAACGACATGCCACTTAGCTGAGACAGGTATAGAAAATGTTTATCCCGAATACTTCAACGTGCTCGATCGAATCGGACACGGCATTCACATTCCGCTGGTAAAACCGGAGTATTTGAAACAAATCGCCAAGAAACAAATCACACTCGAAGTTTGCCCGACGAGTTACAGGCAGACGGGGGTATTGAAAGACTTCCAGGAATTGCGATTGGTCTTCCAGCGCTGCAAACAAGCCGGAGTCGCAATCGCTGTCTGCACGGACAATCCGGGGCGCAATCCTTCACCGTGCACGTTGCCTGGTGAGTACGAGCGACTGATCGACCATGATGTGATCGACTTCAAGGAGTTGAAGCAGATCCAGAACGAATCATTTCGATCGGCATTTGGGTTTGTCGGTGGTGCATGGACCGCAATTTGATTTGTAAAATTTTTTCCCCACCCTCATTCGCCCTCAACATGATCGAGTGCGATCTCCGATTTCAAATGCGACCTTCAGAGGTCGGCTCAACATGCCGATTTCGCAAGACGCGATCGATCCGATCTAATTTCGTGCAAGAGTCGGGTGTGTCGATCGGGATCAATGATCGATATGCAAATCGATCTTTGGAGAGACATCAATTTTGATCCATATATTGCATTTTTTAGAAAATGAAAGTAACCTATCAACGTGTGGTGTGATTGGCTAGAGCAAAAATTTTGCTCTAACTAGAAATGGTGGCAACGACAAACACTTGATGCAACAGCTTTTACAGCAAGAAACTGAGCTGACTTCTTGAAAGTTTTTCGATAATCCACCAGCAACATCGGGAGGAAAAAAGATGGCAACCAAAGATAAGGCGAGCCGTGCTAAAGGAACGACTTCGGAAGAATTCGTACCAGGTACAGCCGCTACCACCAAAGAAGGCGATGCGGCTCCGATGAGAGCTGCAATGGCCGGCGCTGGCGATAAGCCTGCCGCTAAAAAGGCGACCAAGAAGAAAGCAGCCAAAAAACCGGCTGCGAAAAAAGCTGGTGCTAAGAAGAGCACTGCCAAGAAAAAAGCAGCAGGCAAAAAACCTGCCGCCAAAAAGGCAACTGCTAAGAAAGCCACCAAGAAGAAAGCAGCCAAAAAACCAGCCGCCAAAAAGAAAGCGGCCAAGAAGCCGGCAGCCAAAAAAGCCGGCGCCAAGAAGGCTGTGAAGAAGAAAGTAGCTGCGAAAAAGACCGGAGCCAAAAAGAAAACTACGGCCAAGAAATCGACAGCTAAGAAGCCGGCTGCTAAGAAGAGCACGGCAAAGAAAAAATCCGCCGCCAAAAAGCCAGCCACCAAAAAGGCTGGGGCGAAAAAGACCGGAGCTAAAAAGCCGGCGAAAAGAAGAAGGAAACCAGCGGCCAAAGCAGCGCCTACTGCAGGCGGCAACGGCGGCAACGGCGGAGAAGGTATGGGTTCCTAATTCCTAGGAGCACATCAGAGAACCAAGAGGGACTTCAGAATCTGAAGTCCTTCTGTTTTTTCAGGCATTATGATCCAAAAGGAAGCGATCGACGTGCCTCCAAATTTCATCGAGTGAATTGACCAGCTCGTGATCGTCCTCCAGAGCAATCAATTCAGCATGCGGGTTGCTCTCTTTAAAGGCGACGCTTTCCTCGATTGGCACCACGGCATCATGCTTACCATGAAGAATAAGCGTCGGAATTGACACTCTCATGTTTCGACTGGAATAGTTTTTCAAATCATCGACGAAATCATAATCGAGCAACTCGTTTTGCTTGGAGGCGAAATGAAAAACTTCAATCGTGCCGGTTTCCCTCCATTGCTTCCTTCTATGATCATCAACAAGATCACACCAGCGCTGCTCGATACCGAAGCCAGGGGCGAGCAAAACAAGCAAGCGGACGGAATTCGACCGGCAGGCGCTGAGGGCGGCTACGAGCCCTCCCATGCTCGATCCGATCAGAACAGACTGGTTGGTTTGATTGCTCGTCAAAATCCGATCGACATGATCGAGCTGACTGGTGAGTGTCATCTTTCTGAATGTGGGAACGTTCAGATCAGGAACGTTCAATTCCACACCACGCTCGGAAAACCTTTCCTTGAAGAAACTGGCTTTCTTCGAGGCCGGTCCCGATGCAAATCCGTGCAGATAGATAAAACTCATTGCTATTGAGCAGCGGCGATCCAGCTATACCAGGGACTGGAATGCACAGCCGATGTAACCTGCAGTCCAAGAGTGTTTCTTCCTCCGGCATCACCCTTGGTGATCAAGATCCAATCACCGGCGCCGTAGAACGTGTAGAGCCAAATTTTTTCTTGCATATCGATGCAGGCGATCCATTGATCGTAGTACGGCAGGTGCACCGGATAATACGCAAATGATGCCGTCGTGCCGACATCAAAAAATTCCGAGAGTGTTTTTTTCCACTCTTCCTTGCTCGCCAAAATGATCGTTTGCCTGATGCGATTGCCTTCCATGACCTGCGCAACATTGCTCTGCTTCAATGCGCTCGTCCAGCGAGCCGGCAAATACAAATACATCGTTCCTTCAATTACATCTGGAAACTCGAGCGGTGCTTGATACCATTCGTTTGCATCGCCTGGCTGGGCGTAACTTTTGAATGTAAATGTCTTGGGATCGACTCCCAGCTTTTCGCAAAAAAACGGATGCGACATCTCCATGGCATCACCGGGGGCCGTATCCATGAAGGCCCAGTTATTTAATTGCTCTTTGAAAGCCGAGCTCACATCATTCATTTATTATCTGCTTCCTTGACATCCACACCTGATAGTCTTGTGCCCGCTTCGGGCTAATCACTGTAGTTGTATCAAAATGAATCGATCTTCTTAAACAGGATCGCGCATATATATAAGGTTGGGATTGATCCTTTCTGTAGATTTTACATACCCATAACCTTGAAATGGATTCCCTTTAATGATGGTACCCTACCATGATCATTATCCATACCTGCCTTTGGGTAAGGAGAGAAACAATGAGCCTTAGCTCATTGTAAGTAAACAACCTACATTATTAGGAGGTCAACGATGCAAAAGACTCAACTAGCTGCAGCATTGGTTGCTGTTCTAGGGATCGCTCTTCCGGCTTATGCAGCCGATAGCGTCAATAGCCAAGTCTCCGTCAAAGAAAAAGTAAATCTTGCTGACGAGAAGGGCGAGAAGAAAGAAGAGAAGAAGACTGAAAAGAAAGCCCATCACAAGAAGGGCGGCAAGGGCAAAGAAGGCTCCTGCAAGGGCAAAGAAGGCTCCTGCAAGGGTAAAGAAGGCTCCTGCAAGGGCAAAGAAGAGAAGAAGGAAGGCGAAGCCAAGTAAGGCCTCGACTGGTTTCCACCAGTTACTTTTGTCCCCTCAACGAGGTGCAAGGCCGCTTATGTCGAATGAGTTCCTGACAATGAAGAAATCACTTCCAGTGTTGGGGATCGGTCTTGGGTTACGTCGTGAATTGGCAGAATCTACCTTTGAGAATCGCGACAAAATAGACTGGTTGGAAATCGTTCCTGAAAACTACATGGATCTCGGGGGGATGGCTCGAGAGCGACTGGAAACAGCGCTCGAGGCTTTCCCCCTTGTGACCCATGGAGTGAATTTATCAGTCGGTAGTGTTGATGATCTGAATCAGGATTACTTGAAATCGCTCAAGCGCCTGCTCGATAAAATAAAGGCACCATGGTTCAGCGATCATCTTTGCTTCACGTCCGTGGGCGGGAAATATCTGCACGATTTATTGCCCTTGCCCTGCTCAAAAGAAGCAGTGAAGCACGTAGTCGATCGCATTAAGATCGTTCAGTCTTACATAGAGCGACCATTCTTAGTTGAAAACATTTCCTATTACATGAGCATGCCTGGCTCACACATGGCTGAAGTCGACTTCCTGGCGGAGATTCTCGAGAAAGCCGATTGCGGTTTGTTGCTGGACGTCAACAACGTTTATGTGAACTCGATCAATCATAATTTCGATCCATACAAGTATTTAGACAAGCTTCCGCTCTCGCGCACCGTCCAGATTCACGTCGCCGGTCATACTCACGGCGAAGAGATGATCATTGACACGCATGGAAATCCTGTTATCGAGCCGGTTTTTGAATTGCTTGATTACGTTTTGGGTGAAACGACGGTCAATGCCGTCATGCTCGAGCGTGATCAGAACTATCCTCAGTTCTCCGATATTCTGGCGGAACTCGATCAGATGCGCTCGATTGCCGGGCGTTATCAACCTCCGCTTGCTAAACCATCCATAGCGGCGGCAGCGACAAATGGTTTTGATATCGAAGATCAGGCAATCTTTACGCAGGGCAAGATGCCCGGGCGCACCCTCGAGCTGGCGGGTTAAACGAGATGAGCACCGATCTGAAAAGTGTTCAAGAAAGTCTCTCTACGCTGTGGACATGCCAGAGCGTTCGCGATGATCTGCTCGCCGGGCGACAGCCAAGTGGTATCACCCCTGATATCAGCCAGTCCGTAAATAAAACCGGCATTCTCGTATATTCATCGCAGATCGAGATTGGGCGCCAGGATTTGATGCAGTCGATTTACCCTCACTGCGCTAAAGTGCTTTCCCGGAGCTGGAGAAAAATCGTCCAGCATTACATGGAGATGCACCCACCCCGCCATTACAATTTAAATCGAGCCGCAAAGGGATTCGCTGATTATCTGCGCCGCGATTGTCCGGATCTGGTGGCCAGACATGGATTCCTGCCCGAGCTTGCCGACTATGAATGGATCGAGCTGGAGGTCATGGAGCAGGAAGGTGAAGTGAGGCGCGGTGAGTCAGTGGGGCTCGATAATCCGGAGATCTTTCAAACACATAGTCCGGTTGTGAATCCGATCATCGTCATTCGCCGATACAAGTATCCAGTTACCAAAATCGTCGATTGGTTGGAAAACGATGTGCGCTTGCCGAGGCGCGTCAAGAAAGAAGCTATATCTGTAGCGGTGTATCGCGATCCGCTCGAATTGCATGCCCGCTTCCTCGAACTTGGCGAGGTTGCAGCCGGTCTGCTCGAGAAGTTAGAGCAAGGCGAGTGCAGCTATGCCGATTTGCTGATGCATGCCGTGCAGTCCAGCGGCTCGGCTGACCCGCAAGATACGGTAGTGAAAACGATCGAGTTGTTCGAAGAATTTCAAAATCTAGGCGTCTTCATGGGCAGCAAAAAAATCGTCTGAGGTTTCGCTTTTCCTTTTGTCTTGAAGCGTTTTCACTGCCTCATGCACGAGGGCATCGACATCCAGTGGTGCAGGCGGTCGACCGGCGTGCCCGGCCGCTTCAGTCTTGCCTAGATCGAGCAGAATCAGGTATTCGATATTTCCTTTCGGTCCTTTAATTGGCGAGTAAGTGAGGGCTCTGGCTTTTAAGCCCAGTGATTGAGACATGGAAAGGATTTCCTCGAGAACATGCTTGTGCTCATCGGCGTCTTTGACCACTCCCTTAACAACAGCACGTCTGCCTGCTTCGAACTGCGGCTTGACCAGGCAAACGATCTCAGATGACCGGGCATCGAGTAAATTGATAACTGCCGGCACGATCTTGCTCAATGAGATGAATGAGCAATCAATCACAGCCAGGGACGCAGGCGGCTCGTCATCTTTATAGAGGTCGGATGCACTGAGATAACGCGCGTTCGTTTTTTCCAGAACGGTGACTCGATCGTGATTACGCAAGCTCCAGTCGAGTTGCCCATAGCCGACATCGATGGCATAAACCCTCGCCGCACCATTTTTCAAAAGACAGTCGGTGAAACCGCCCGTGGAGGCACCAATATCAAGACAAATTCTGCCCTGGACATCGATCGCGAATTGCTCGATCGCTTTTTCCAGTTTGTAGCCGCCGCGACTGACATACTTTCGGCGCGCAAATCCGGGGCGCAGTTCGATGCAATCGTCGGAGGAAACCGAAACACCGGGTTTGGTCACTTTTTGATTGTTCACCAGAACCGCACCATCCATGATGGCAGCCTGCGCTTCTTTGCGATTGTCGAAGAGGCCTTTATCGATCAAAGCGATATCAAGGCGAAGCTTTGCTTTTTTCGCTCCCCTGGCTGTGCTTTGTTTGTTTTTCTCTTGATCCATCGGCCCTGAATTGCACTCGAACGACCCAGACCTAAATTCCTTTACATAAGCGGATGATTACATGCCAAATAATGAATCTTGCCGGGTTTCATGGCAAGAT
The DNA here is from genome assembly GCA_021324135.1 of Pseudomonadota bacterium. Lineage (GTDB taxonomy): Bacteria > Cyanobacteriota > Vampirovibrionia > Obscuribacterales > Obscuribacteraceae > JAJPJO01. The sequence goes on along the minus strand of JAJPJO010000342.1, from coordinate 79 downwards.
ATTGATTGAGTATATCCAGAATGGAGCAGATCTGGCTGGATGAAGACGCCGCCTTGAAAGCGGTCGCCCTGAAAGGGGT
>JAJPJO010000455.1 GCA_021324135.1 Pseudomonadota bacterium | reverse complement strand
GGAGTCGGGAGTGCAGGATGAGAAGACCGTGATTGTCTGGGCGGATGAGATCGCCGACATACTGGTTTATTTGCATGGCATGAATCCACCGGTTATCCATCGAGACTTGACTCCCGATAACATGATCGTCAATCGAGAGGGCGGCATCACCATCGTCGATCTGGGCGCTGCCAATGAGTTTCTTGGCACCGTCACCGGTACCGTGATTGGCAAGAACGCTTACATTCCCATCGAGCAATTCAGAGGCAAAGCGACGCCGCAGAGCGACATATATGCTTTCGGGGCAACGATCTATTTCTTGCTCTCAGGCAAAGATCCGGTTCCTTTCTCGCAGAGCAGTTTAGCCGATGAAGGAATTTCAGTCTCGCCGCTGCTCGAACAGTTGATCAAAGACTGCACGGCCGTCGAACCGCAGGATCGCTTGAAGGATGCAGCGGCTCTGTCAAAACGAACTAAAGAGATGCGCAACCTTTTATCTTGACTCTCAGTCCCCTGCATTGTTGAATGCGCCAACCGGGTATAAGAACCTTGTCTATGGAACCGACCAGATCCTTACAGCATATCAATACGACGGGAAGAACGGTAGTCACCAGATTTGGTGACCTTGCCGCTTATCGCGAGCAGATCCAGATCATTTTATTCCTGCTCTTCATCGCCGGATTTCTCTGTTTGCTGAATGAGGGCACAAAGGGGTTGGCCATGGGTGCCGAGCTTGGCAGTGCCCTGCAATCACTGCTCCCCCTGATGGTCTACAGCCTTTCTGTTCTGGCCGCCGGCTTCGTCTTGTCCTGGCGACGCATGTCGGAGCAAGGCGAAATCAAAATGATAAAAATGGACGATGAAGGCATCACTTTAGGAACCAAAAAGTTTGACGATCCCGCCTCCAGAAAAATCACCTGGCAGAACATAGAGGCAATCGAGGTGGTTGAGGAGCAAACCGCAAAAGGGGCTCAGCGAACGTTTGTCTACATATCAACCTTTGATGTCAGCATTTTTAAATTGAAGTGGGAAAATGCTTTTGCCTGGGAAGACAGTGAATCGTTTTTCGTCACTCTGCGCAAGGTCGCCCCGCACGCTCGCATCAATTACGCTCCTGGAAGAATCGCCCAGGTAAATGACGACGACTCACGCTACACGAATTTGTGGTTGCAGTATTTCTCCTCACCCGGCGCCCGCGAAAGAAAAGGCTCGCTGACCCCCGGCACCAGGTTGAACAACAGCCGGTACACTGTCTTAAAGCGCATGGGCGGCGGCGGCCAGGGTACCGTGTATCTGGCTACCGATAAAGGCGTGGAAAGTTACGGCGATGCGCCTGACTATTCCGGCTCGACGGATTACAATGCGGCCAATTTGTCTGCCGATGAGTATTCAAAACCGCCCTCCATGCTTCACGGCAAAGATCAAGAAAAGTATGGCGATCTTTTCGCGCCCCAGCACTTCAGCCAGTTTGCCTCTGATGATGAGGGTGAGAAACTGGTCGTTCTCAAAGAATACATTTTGCCTGTGCATCGCGGCGCTATGCTCGAGGAAAAACATTACGAGTTGCTGAACAGCGAAGCGGAGATCCTGAGCCGCATCAATCATCCATTCATAGTTAAGATGCTCGATTGTTTCGTGGAGGATCATCGCGGCTATCTGGTTCTCGAATATGTCAACGGCGATTCCCTGCGCACGCTGGTGGAGCGCGGCGGACCTCTGCCCGAGCCGGTTGTGAAAGAGGCGGCGATTAATATTTGCGACATACTGAGCTATCTGCACGAGCAGTTCCGACCGCCGGTAGTGCATCGCGACCTCACGCCGGACAACTTGCTGGTGGATGGAGAGGGCGTCATTAAGCTGATTGACTTCACGATAGCGCGCCAGTTTGAATCACAGCGAACCACGCAGGTTGCCGGCAAGCAATCATATATTTCGCCCGAGCAATTTCGAGGCAATCCCGGTCCGGAAAGCGATATTTACTCGCTCGGCTGCACCATGTATTTTCTTTTGACCGGCCGAGATCCTGAGCCGATGCGGCAATCGTTTCCAGCACATGAAGCACCGGGCATCTCGGCCGGGATGAACGAGGTCGTGGCGAGTGCCACCGCTCTTGATACCACGCGCTATCAATCTGCCGCTCAGCTGAAAAGAGCCCTTCAGCAGATCGGCTGAGCGACAGAGGTTGCACAGGCGCGCATCGCTGTCCGCGCCTGAACAAGGGGTTGCATCGCCTTTCCTGAACAAGGGTTTGCATCGAAAGGTGGCACTTTTGATGCCACCTTTCGTTCGCCAGCCATATCAGAGGTCGCCGCTGCAGCCGAACAGGGGCTCGACTACAGTTTTCAAAAACTAGATAACTTGATACATCGACTGCAAGGCATCATTGGCGGTGCCCTGAGATCTAATGAAGTCACGGGCCACTTCCCTGATGCAATCCATGCTCTTGAAGTTGGGAAGGAACCCGGAATTACAAGCCCGCGAGCTGGCCATAAGATGGCGAACAAAGCGCAGTCCTTGCTCGGTGATTTCACCGTTTTCTGGTCCGCCGCTGCCCATGACGATCATGCGCACGATCAGCGCTTCGGCCATGGCGACAACGCCGGTGTCATTATTGTTTGCCGTGTCGCCCGGCTCAACGCCGAAGGGCGGCAGTGACTGGCGCAGGTCATTTTGATGGGAATGTGGATCGAAGTTCATTGGTTACGACTCGCTGCTTGGATTCCGAAAACATAAAGAAATGATTGAGAACAGACTGTAATTTATGTGCCATCGCCAAGCTTGGCAACTAAAGAAACGCTAAGGAGAGATGCCAATGAGCGCGCCGGTTCATATCCAGTCTCTATATCTTTCCTGGCGCCGATCAACGAAAAGCCGCTTGCAGACTCGAAACAGGCAGTGAAGATACGCTTCATTTGTGATCGCCGAATTATCTTTGCAAACCACTTTATGAAGAAAGATGCGCCAAAATTCAGATTTACGCTTGGTTACTTTGCCAGCCTCAAAGACAAGTCCAATCAATATCCAACCCACGACGCACTCATCATCTCTTCTGCCGTTCTTTGTTTATGCGATCTGGTTTAGACTTAAGTCTGATTGAGATGGTGGTTGAATCATCGAGGGAATTATTATGCGCACTTTATCTCAGCAGTCGCCCAACAAGGAGTCAACATTGAAAGCGATGAGATGCCTGGTCAAGGAAAAGCTAGAGCTCGACGGCCTTGCACTCAAGAGCAATGTGCAGATTCCTGAGGTGCGCTCCGATGAGGTGCGCATAAAGGTGCTTTCAACCGCTGTCTGCGGTACCGATAAGAGCATTTACCAGAGCTCCAGATCGGAGGGCATTCGCCTCGAGATGCAGCGTTATATACAAAAGGATTCTGCATACGACCCGATCATTGTCGGCCATGAATTCTGCGGCATAGTCGATGAGCTGGGCAGCGGCGTCGGCGCCGATCGGTTCGAGGACGTTCCCGATCAGCTGCGCATTGAAGTCGGCGATTACGTCACTGCCGAGATGCACCTGTCGTGCGGTCACTGCAGTCTCTGCCGGACGGGCAACGAGCACATATGCACGCGCGTCAAAGTGAAAGGCGTCCATCTCGATGGCTGCTTCGCCCAGTATGTATGCGTTCCTTATAAGAATGTAATTCTCCTTGGCAAAAACGGCGATCAATCGATGATCCCGCCGCGCATCGGCGCCATGCTCGATGCCTTCGGTAACGCCGTTCATACCGTCTACGAGGCGGATGTGCGCGGCAAATCGGTAGCTATTCTTGGCGCCGGGCCTCTGGGGCTGATGGCTACCTTTTTATGTAGAGAGTTCGGCGCCGCCCGCATCTATTTGACCGAGGCGGCCGATGTCGAGCGACGCTTCGCCCTGGCTGAAGAATTCGGCGCCGAGCAGTGTTTTGATGTTTCAAACGGCTCATCCAGGTTATATGAGACCATCGAGAGAAAAGAGAGCAGCGCCAACGGGGTCGATGTCGTTCTGGAAATGTCGGGCAACCCGAGCGCTTATCGCGATGGTTTTCGCATAGTGAGGAACGGCGGAACCGTTTTATTGCTCGGGATAACGCGCCGACCGCTTACCGACTTTGATATCGCCAATGGTGTCATATGGAAAGGCGTCACGGTGAAAGGCATTTTCGGGCGCAAAATGTTCGACACCTGGGAGACGATGCTCCGGCTCCTGCAGGCACCGCACCTCGACTTGCAGTCGAAGCTCGACAAAATTCTCGCGAAAAAAATATACAAGCTCGATGAATACGATAAAGCCTTCGGTGTCCTCAACTCAGGCGAAGAGATGAAGCTCGTTTTCGAGCCTTGATCGATTCGTAATCCGAAGACCGACAGAAAAAGGAGAGAACAATGGCTGGCGCTTCCACAACTCAAGGCACAAGTAAATCTTTGGATCCGAAGGAACTTTATGCAGCGCTGGCGAAGGAACTGGATGCTGCCAGGCAAAGCAAGACGTATAAGCTGGAAGTGCCGATCGACAGCGAGCAAGCCGGGCGCGTCATGGCCGCCGGCAGATCCTGCGTCATGCTCGCATCGAATAATTACCTCGGTCTGGCAAATCATCCGCGCATAAAAGCAGCAGCCTACAAAGGACTCGAGAATTACGGTTACGGCATGGCTTCGGTGCGTTTCATCTGCGGAACGCAAAAGATCCATATGGAACTGGAGGAGAAAATCGCCGGGTTCCTCGGTGTCGAAGCAGCGATTCTGCACTCGTCTTGTTTTGCCGCTAATGAGGCGTTTTTCACCGGACTGATGTCCAGCGATCTGGGTCAAAGTGAATATCGCGACATCATTTACAGCGATCAGCTGAACCATGCCAGTATCATAGATGGTATCAGGCTGGTTCGCCAGGCTACCAAAACAACCGACCTCAAGGCATACAAACACAATGATCTTGATGAGCTGAAATCATCTCTGGCTGCGAACCAATCGAAGAACTACCGCATAAGCGTTGCCGCCACGGATGGTGTGTTCAGCATGGAAGGCGAGTATTGCGATCTGAAAAAGTTTCTTTCAATATGCAAGGAGTTCTCCGCCTTATCCTTCGTCGATGATTCTCACTCCACCGGCGTGCTTGGGAAAACCGGACGGGGAACACCCGAGCAGTGCGGGGTTCACGGACAGGTCGATGTGATAACCGGCACGCTCGGCAAAGCGCTTGGTGGCGCATCTGGTGGCTTTATCGCCGGGAAGAAGGAACTGATCGAGTTCCTCCGGCAAAAATCGAGACCATACACATTTTCCAACACCGTCCCGGCAGCCATTGTTGCCGCCTCAATCGAAGCAATCAATATGCTCGAGGAGAGCAACGAGCTCGTGGAAAAATTGCACGACAACACCGACTACTTCCGCAAGGAGATCAAGAATCTCGGCTTCACGATTCTCGAGGGTGTGCATCCAATCGTTCCGGTCATGGTCGGTGAGGCGGCAACAGCAATGGACATGAGCAGCGAGCTTCTCAAGGAAGGCGTTTATGTTCGCGGGCTCTGGTATCCGGTCGTGCCCAAAGGCGAGGCCCGCTTGCGTTGCCAGATTTCTGCCGCTCTGGAGAAGGAAGATATCGATCATGCTCTGGCCGCGTTCCAAAAAGTCGGTAAGAAACTGGGCGTCCTATAGACCTTCTAATGGATTGATCAGTTCTCTCGTGAATGTGGAGCTTCGCGATTGTCTTGGACCTGATAGCGGCAGGGTCAAATCGCTGCTTCCTAAAGGCGGCGGTGGGCGCAACG
>JAJPJO010000340.1 GCA_021324135.1 Pseudomonadota bacterium | reverse complement strand
CTCTCTCTGCGTTTAATGCCCTCACTCTCAGCCCCGCGCTTGCAGCCTTGATTCTCAGGGAGGGCGAATCGAAGTTTTTCGTCTTCGTCTGGATAAACAAATTGATTGATGGCGTTCGCCAGATCTACGAAAAGCTGCTCGCAATTACACTGAAGTTTATTCCCGTGGTTGTCATCGCAGCGACGCTCTCGCTGTTCGCCGTGTACTGGCTCTTCAAGATCTTGCCTACGGCATTCGTTCCCGAGGAAGATCAGGGCTACTTCATGGTGCTGGTGCGCTGCCCAGAGGGAAGCTCATTGCAATACACGGATGAGGTGGTGAAAAGGGTATGCAAACTTGTTGATGCTCAACCTGAGTGCAAAGCCTCTTCCGGACTGCCCGGATTCGGCTTCAACGGCAATCAACCCAATCTGGCCTTACTATTCTGTCCCTTGAAGCCATGGGAAGAAAGAAAGGGGCGTGAGCACCATGTATCGACGGTAATCCAGCGCACTCGCCAGGCCGCTGCAGGCATCACAGGAGCTGTAGTGGTGCCGTTCAACGCACCCGCCATCGAGGGACTGGGAAACTTCGGCGGTTTCACTTACGAACTGCAGGACATGTATGGAACCAGCGTCCAGGCTCTTGGCGATACGGCAAGAAAATTGATTCAGACAGGCAATGCGACTCCGGGATTGACCGGGCTGTTCACCAGTTTTGCAGCCAACACACCGCAGATGGTGGTTGAAGTCAAACGCGATGAGGCGGAGCGCCTCAATGTCGACATCGGAAGCATACTGGATGCAGTGCAGTCGCTGTCCGGATCTTCGTACATCAATGACTTCGACTATCTGAATCGAAGCTACCGCGTCTATGTTCAAGCCGACAAATTTTTCCGTAACGATCCTAACAGCATCTTTGGTTATTACGTGCGCTCGCGGGACGGTGACATGGTTTCATTGCGAAACTTACTTACACATAAATTCACTCTCACTACTCAAACGATAACCCATTACAACATCTTGCGATCAGTGGAGATAAACGGAAACCCTGCACCCGGCTTCAGCTCCGGACAGGCGATCGAGACAATGAATCGAATTTCAAAGGAGACACTGCCGCCGGATATGACCCATAGTTGGACCGGGATCGCTTTTGAAGAAATCCAGGCCGGCGCGACTGCCGCAATCATTTTCGCGCTCGGGTTGCTCTTCGTCTATCTCGTGCTTTCCGCTCAATACGAGACTTTTGTTGATCCTTTCATCATTTTGTTGTCGGTACCACCGGCGATGCTCGGTGCATTATTGTTTCAATGGATGCGCGGCTTGCAAGACGACGTATTTTGCCAAATCGGCCTTGTGATGCTGATCGGATTAGCCAGCAAGAACGCCATTTTGATTGTCGAGTTTGCCAACCACCTCGTTAAAACAGAGAGGCTGTCATTTCTGGATGCAGCTTGTAAAGCTTCATCGCTGCGATTGCGGCCAATTCTCATGACTTCATTTGCATTCATAGTCGGCCTGTTGCCGCTTGCCGTCGCCTCCGGTGCCGGCGCGGCCAGCCGCCAGTCACTGGGGACGGCTGTCTGCGGCGGCATGCTAATTTCCACATTCATTAGCCTTTTTCTCGTTCCTGTGGTTTACGTGCTGATCAAGAATTCATATGCATTTGTTCGAGGGCACCGAAACAAGCCTCAAGGACATGTCGAACAGCCGGAGTCGGAGGCGGACAAGGCTCGATGAGAAAGCTTGCTCTAAACAGAACGGTATCAATGACGCTGAGCACAATGCTATTTTTCATTGGCGCAGCGGCAGGCGCGCAAGAAGTCTGGAAGCCGGAAGTTGACTTGATGAAGTTCACGGCGCGACAAGTTGGCAGGGATTGCGGTTTTAACTGCATCGAATTGCAGATCTACAACAATTCAGAGTCCCAGGCTATCGTCGTCGATGCCGGCAACGCAGAATGCGAGAATCAACATGCGGTTTTGTCGCGGGACGTGCTCTCCGCAGTGGATGAAGGAGAACAACACAAGCGCAGACAGAAAAGAGCGCTGGTATCGATCGCGACAGCGGGGCTGGCGTGCATGCTTGTAGCCGAGCATGACGAGAAGAAAAACGGCTCCTTAGCCTGGCTCGTCAAACAGACTAAAGATAGAGAGCTGCGCTGCCAAATTTTTGAGCGAAGGGTCATCGGTCCTGGCGACAATACATCAGGTCGAATTTATTTCAAAGATCGGCCGCCTGATACTGCAACTCTCAAACTCCCAGCCATGTTCGTGAGCCAGTATGGTGAGTCTAATCAAATCATGACAGTCTCACTCTCGCAGACAACCATCAATCCCGAGCGCTCAGAAAGTATCTTGGACGTTAAGGGCAAAGCAAAAAGGTAAGCGAGAAAAGGAGCGAATTTGAATTTACAATATCTGCGATTCGAAGGATGAAAAACGAGAATGTTGTTTCTGCTTGGCCTTGCTCTGATGCTGTTCGTGCTGCGTGATGTTTTTCATAGCGTGGTGCCTCGTGTGATGAACACTCGGTTTTGCATCGCTCCATTTCTTGTGCGGAGAGTCTTTTGGCCGCCGTTTTTGGCGGTTACATCGAGAATCTCATCACCTGCATGGAAAGCAGAGGTATTGGGCTTATTTGCGCCATCCGCGCTCCTCATGCTGCTGCTCATCTGGATCTGTCTGATTACAACCGCCTTCGGTCTCATCGCCCTTTCACTGGGCTCCCATTACTCGCCACCTGTTAATTCACTTTGGGGTGGGTTCTATGTTGCCGCCACATCCGTTTTGACCATAGGAAATACTTCTGACTTTGCGCCGCGGACCGCGTCCGTGAAGTTTCTAATGCTAGGTGGTGCCTTGCTTGGAATGCTCCTCACCGCCTCCGTCATATCGCTTATGTTTGGGCTCATCTCTGCAATTCAACCCAGAGAAACGCTCGTCTCAGTAATCTCAAATTTAGGCGGATCGCCGCCATCTGGCATAGCGATACTGGAAACGTATTCAATCTCGCGCGAACGCGAATTGTTGCCGGCGTTTTTTGACGAGTGTCATCATTGGTGTGCCGATGTGCTCGAAACTCATAGAGCCTTTCCAATTCTTCCACATTTTTGTTCAAACGATTGCTCCACCTCCTGGCTCACCGCCCTTGGTGCCGTTCTCGATTCAATTGCGTTAATGCTTAGCGCCGACCCCAACAAGGATTGCCTCTCAGCTCGAATGACATATCAAATGGGCTGCAAGCTAATGACCGAGTTCGTTGCGATTTTCAATCTCACTTTGTCGGAGCAGCAAGAGATCAGTGATGATGATTTTCACCAACTATATCTGCGTCTGCAATCGGCAGGTTACGTTGCAAATAGCGAAGAAGCAACCAGAGCGAATTTCAGACTTCTGCGCCGCGCCTATCTGTCCGCTCACCATGCACTCTGTGAATATCTGGCGGTGCCGGCAACTCCCCTGACTAACGAGACGCGTCCTTTGCTTCCTGTCCTCACGAACTGCCCGCTGAGCGAGTAATCGATGATCCTGTCGCGCGCGCAGCTGACGTTATCGCCATGCTTCGGTGACCAATTTTTCCAGCCTCTCCAAATCTTCAAGGCGCCTCGAAAGCAACTGGTCCGGGTGCTCATTCTTG
>JAJPJO010000420.1 GCA_021324135.1 Pseudomonadota bacterium | reverse complement strand
TCCTAAAGGATGCGCGTCTTGCTGATCTCATCGTAACCATTAATCGCTCTGAGATTCTCTATCATTTGATCAACGACACCAGAGTGCCTTTCGTTTATCCAGGTCAACTTCTCTGGATGCCAAGCTCAAACGAAATTGCAGTCTATAAGAAGAATTTCTTCCCCAGCCGCGACGTCCCTTCGTTTCCAGCAGATCAAAAGGATACGGAAGAGTCGGAAACAGACGATCAAGTCAGAGCATTGCCGGGAGCCCATAAGGTCCTTCCTGATACTCAAGAAGATGAATCCTGCACGGCGACTGTTGCCTGCCATCAATCGGCAGCTCCGATAACCGCTGAGAAAGTGGTACCACATTCGATGGCATCATCCTCAGCGCATCAATTCCTGGCTAAAGCCTCGGACGCAGCTTCAGGCAGGACAAAAGCCTCCCATATCATCGAATTCATTGCCCAGCCCGTAATGTTGCACGCCTCTGTTGATGCTGAAGTTCCAACCACCATAGCGAAACCCACAGAGGATAAACCAGCCGGTCCAATCAGCACCACATTCGATACCAACCGCATAACTGACATTCGGCAATTATCTTATGATGCGAGAATGGTCTCATGTGACTGCCCCGCAAATCCGCACAGTTACGCAATAAAATTGGAGCTTCTCATTCAAAGAGAGTGGCGCACGATCGCTGCCTATGAGGGGAACGAACGTCAAAGCCGTCGAGTTCGTTTTGGAAGAAATGGAGCCCGATCTTCAATGGCGCTCGACTTGCCCTGCTCGACTGTGCAAAGCATGGCTTCCATGGACTTCGAGCGCAATTGGACTCTCTATCGCCATAACTTTTATGCCAACAAAGTTAGTGGGCGAAAGGCGGACAGCAACCCGCCCGGTCCCCTTCAGTTCGAAGTCATATCAATCAAGTAAGCGGGACATATTCTTCAGTATTTTTCGATTGTTTCCAATTTCAATGCCTTATCGATTTTTGCAAGCACATCACTCAAGGCAATCTCATCCAGGCACGCTCCAGAAAGTGCTTGCGCTCCGTTTTGTCGAGGTGCCGTACACAACTTTTTGTACTGGCAAGAGCAGCGATCGTAATTGTCCACGACCAGATCGGCACACCCAAAGGGTCCGCTTCTCCTGGATGTCGTCGGACCGTAGAGACCCACCACAGGCGTGCCAACGGCAACAGAAATATGCGCCGGACCCGTATCGCAAGATACGGTCAATGCACATTCTGCCAGAAAGACAGCAGTATCAGCCAGACTCAGCTGGCCGCACAGGTCTAAAACCTTTCCCTGACAGAGGCGGCTCAACTGACCGCCAATTTCAACCTCATCCGTGCCGCCAATCAGCACCACACGGTGCGACCGTTTCTCAACCAGTTGCAAGGCTAGATCGCGCCAATGATTCAGATTCCAGGCTCGATTAGGTCGAATATTGCCCACGCCCGGCACCAGGGCGACAATTGTCTGGGCGGAACGCTCATCAAAGCCAAGCCTGTCTTTCCAGGCCCGGTAAAAACTCGCCCTGGCATCGACGGAGACTTCAACGGTCGGGAAGAGCGAGCTGGGAACACTCGGGACAATAGACTGAACGGTTGCGAGAAAATTGTCGACTGCATGAATGATCGGCTCGACTCCATCTTTCGCCTTGTGGTAGTGAGCAACTTGTCCAGCGGCAAACCAAGATAGAATTTTGATCTTCGGCGCGCTAGTCAGGTTGATGAATAAGTCAGGTTTAAGACTTTTGAGTGTAGTTGAAAGGCCGAACAGACTCTGCTTTCGCTTGTAAGGCACAAACGCATCAATGCTGGGGCACATGCTCAACAATGGAATTAGACTTTCATGGGTCCAGTAAGTGATCTTGGCCGAAGGGAAATTTGCCTTTAAGGCCTTGGGCACGGGCGTAGCCAGCATAGCGTCGCCAATAGCCGCCGGGTGCAAAATGACAATTTGTGCGAGACCTTTCATCTTCGATGACTGGACATTAGCTCAACATGACTTATCATAGTGTGTTATGTACGAAGAAGACGTCTACGTTTTAGGCTGGCCTCAGCCATCTGGCAAAATAGCCGTTTTATGCCGCTCCCGGGGCAGCAATCCTGGACCAGCCTACTGCTGGACAAAACGGGAAGCCATTCAATTGCGCACGCGCTTGGCAAATGATAAACGCGGTGAAAAGAACCCTTCGGCACGTCGGATTATACGCCAATTGCTGGTTTACAGATACAGATCGGCCAGTCGTAACCTGCTCCCCTGGCGCCCTGGCGACTTATGGGTATATGCCGATCCACTGGCGCTAGAAGCCGTCGAGATGAGACATGCATAGCCAAAAGGCTAAATGCAGTCGCGTTCCAATCCTGAGCTTAGACACAATTCAATTATCTTCTGAGCCTCGTCGAAGCGGCTCTCATACGATTCAGCATAATCAATATAGAGTTCATCCAACAGCTCCAAAAGACTGTGACTGAGATCGCCTCTAATGAGAGAGTAAGCGAGCTCATCATGCAGTGCTTTTATGCCGTTTTCCTGCAGATATCTTTCAACATCCACATTGGATAAGGTGCCGCTGTTGTCTTTGCATAGCACCATATAAGGTGCGCATCCCTTGATCTGGAAATCACGCCGTACGTTTATCTCCATGATCAGGGCAGCCACCTCAGCCCAGAGCAAGAGATCCAGATATTTGATCCGATCGAGCATGCTGTCTTCGTAGATCTTGCTTAGCAACCGATTGGTGGCATGGAAACATTGGTGCGTGAAATCAAGCAACATCTGATCATCAGAACTTGTGCTGTCCAAGACAATCGTATCTTCAAGGAAACGATATTCTCTGCTGCTCGGGTGCGGCGAGATCTCTACCAGAATTTCGGAGCGCCAGGGCAGTGCGGCGCATAGATGGAGCAGTCGATCCAAGCTTTCAGAGCCGCTTTCCTTTTCCTCGTTCAACGCCCGCTTTAGGTGATGGCATGATGTGGATTTGAGAAAGTCGGAAAGCAGAATGAGATCGCCGCTGGTAATTTTGCGATCGCGATCCAGTATGGTGAAGCGATCAACTGCCGGAGTGCCATCACTAAATGAAGTAAAGGAGTCATCTTCATGGCTCTGTGTCTTTGATTGCGCCGTCGGGTGCAGATTTCCCTGGGCACTGACTTCCTGCCCAACTATCTGAAATTTATCAATTGCAGCCAGCCCATCGGAAAATGATGTAAAAGACGAATCGTCTGATTGAGTCCCTTTAGCATGGCGTCGCGATTTTTGCGCTCCACTTTTTTGGCCGGCAGGCTGCTTGGCATTTTGCCCTCCAGCGCTTCCGGCGCCGTCTTTATTGTTTCCGTCACTGCCGGTATTAGTCAAAGTTTATGACCTTTCAGCCTAAATTTGCCTTTCGCTCAGTTTATTTACTGATTCCAATGTAACAAATTGAGCACGATGAAAGACCCTTCTATCTTCGTTAACCACAGACTTGCTATCTATGTATGCTTGTCCCCGGTAAAACGGGCTTTGAAACCGGCCGCCGTATCGCGTCCAAGGACAATTTTATGAGTATCGACACGCTGGTGGCCGTCTTAGCTATCGTCCTTGCGCTGGGATTCGATTTTGTCAATGGCTTTCACGACACGGCAAACGCCGTTGCCACGGTAATTTATACAAAAGCACTCAAACCAGGCGTAGCGATCATGATGAGCGGGCTGCTCAATTGTCTTGGCGCTCTACTGGTGGGAACGGCGGTGGCGCAGGTGATAACCAAGATCATTCCAGCCGACCACGTCACTTTGCCGATCGTGGTGGCTGTTCTGGTTGCAGCATTGATCTGGAATCTGGTGACCTGGTGGTTCGGCATACCTGTGAGTTCGTCGCACTGTCTCATCGGCAGTTTGTTCGGCGCCGGCGTCACCGCCGGTGGTGTGCAGGGTGTCGAGTGGCATGAGCTGAACAAAGTCTTCATGGCGCTTTTGATTTCGCCGGCAATCGGCTTCGCCGGTGGTGCCCTGGCTACCTGGATGGCTCTTCTTTATTCAAAAGAGAAGGAGAATCCGGGCAGCAAAAAGCAAAAGCATTATGAGGTGATGCGCTGGATGCACATATTTGCCAGTGCTTCGGTGAGCTTCAGCCACGGCAGCAATGACGGACAGAAAACCATGGGCATCATTACGCTCATTCTCGCCACTCACTTCGCAAGCGCAGGCTACAAAATGGGAGATGTTCCCCTCTGGGTTATTCTGTCCGCAGCAACGGCAATCGGGGCCGGAACGATTATCGGCGGTTGGCGCGTCATCCGCACGGTTGGAACCAAGATCAGCCGCGAGCGCCTCAGTCACTCGCAGGGCTTCGGCGCCTCGATGAGCACTGCTCTGATCATTCTTGTCGCTTCATACTTTGGTGCGCCGATCAGCACCACCCACACGCTCAGTTCGGCTGTGGCCGGTGGAACCATACCGATGCACGGCAGAGAAAAACTAAATCCAAAAACCCTCCGGCTCATTGTTCTGGCCTGGGTTTTGACATTCCCTGTTGCCTTTGCCTTATCCTTTTTAAGCTATACTGTATTGCGTCACCTCTGGCATTCTTAAGCATTTCTCGAAATCACACCTCGAGACTATTTGGATCCACGGTTGAATCACGGTGTCACAGAAATGAAGTTTGTAGTCGCATTTAGTAGCCCTAAGCGCAGCGCCGTCACTGTTAATGCCGCGGCTCGGCATGCCAAAGCCCTCGGTGCTGAAGTCATCCTTTTGCGAGTCATACCGGACCCGCAGAAAGTCGGCGTGGTTGCCCAATTGATTTCAACCAGTCGACCGCAAGAGAAAGCGCAAAAGCAGGTCGAGGCTGTTGTAGCGCTTCTGCAGGCGCAAGGAATTCAGGCATCGGGCATCGTCAAAGAAGGTGAGGTCGCTAAGACTATTGCAGAAACGGCGCAGTCTCTGGCAGCGGATCTCCTGTTTGTAGGAACTCAGGCACCCGGCAAAGGACCGATGTTTTTCCAGAAGCGCGATCCGATCGTGAGCTATTTGATTGAGCACGCCCAGGTGTCCGTCTGCTTGATCCGCTTACCGGATGCGCCAATGCTTGATGACACGGACGACCTCAAGACCGGCAATTTCGAGTTGCCCACCGCGGAGCAGTTCACCAATCCGAGTTCCGGCGCATCTCAAGAGATCCCCTCATCGGAACAGGCTCAAGAGTAATCAGCGTCAGCTGGTGCGAGCCAAGTAATTTGCCGCTACACTTGTTTTGGCTTCGGCATTTGCACTGCCACTTTTATCTTTCCATTCCATCACAAGGCAGCGAAGAATGCTTGCACATCATCGATGTTCTGGGTAACTTTCATCGGCGGTAAACACTCGATGATTTTTTTGCCATAGTATTTGCCGGTCAAGCGCGGATCGAGAATTGCCACCATTCCGTGATCGACCTGGGTTCGGATCAAGCGACCCACCCCTTGCTTCAGCCTGGTGATGGCATATGGAAGGGCGAGATCGGAAAACCAACTTCGCTCCGGATCTTGTTTCATTTGATCGCAACGTGCTTCGTATACCGGATCGTCGGGAGCTTGAAACGGAATTCGATCGATGATCACGCAACTAAGCTGTTCGCCATCGATTGAGACGCCCTCCCAAAAGCTCGATGTGCCAAACAGCACCGCATTTGGTGTGGTTTTGAACCACTCGACCAGCTTGTGCCGCGACATTTCGCCCTGTCTCTTTGCAGGATAAGGCAGTTTCATAGCTAGAGCGTCGAAGGCTTTATTCAAAGCATATTTGCTTGTGAACAACACGAATGCGCGCCCGCGCGAAATCTCGATAATTCTCTCGATCTGATCGCATGCTTGCCCGAGAAAATCCCTGGAGTTCGGATCGGGCATGCGCTTGGGCAGATAAAGGATGGCTTGTTTTTTATAATCGAAGGGGCTGCGGAATTTCTCTTGCACCACGAATCCGGATATCCCCGTGTTGCGCTTGAAATAAGCGAAAGGATCCTCGCCTCCGGTTGCCAGAGTTGCCGACATAAAAGTCGTCGATTGAAGACCCGGTCTGCATAGCAACAGATCGTGAATGTCTTCGGAAACATCAAGCGGTGCTGAAGTAATCGACATGCGGCTGCCCGAATCGTCGAGCCGCTCCACCCAGGTCACCCAATCCGGAGCAGGTTCTATCACCAGGCTCAAGCAATGCAGGTACGTTTCTATATTGGTAATCAGCGCTTTCGCTTTCAGCTTTGCCTTTTCCTGCGCCATATCGACGTCGAGGATATCTTCAAATGTTTGATTCTCGAGCCATCGCTGCAGTGCCGTTAGAGAGCTGCTCAGATGCCTGGCTTCATCAATTGGATGATAGACCCGCATCTTCATGGAGCGCAGCTCATTGCGCAGGTACTCGAACAGATCGGCGGCATCACGCTCTATCTCGTCAATCAATGGAGAGGGAGCTTGAACTTTTTTGAGTGCGCGGGTGGCCAGTCGTTTGATACCGCGGCTGGTGAGTGATGAGCTGAATGCATCGGTGGCGATCGCATTGAGATGGTGTGCCTCATCGACAATCAAGACCTCGTATTGAGGCAGGACAGCTCCTCGTGAAGCCGCATCCGCCAATAACAAAGCGTGATTGACGACGATCAAATCCGCCTTCTCGGCACGCCGCCTGGACTCGAAATAAAAACAGTTTGCAAATGAGGGGCATTTATTTCGCAAACAATCATCGCTGTCCGAGTTTATCTCCGACCAGAGCTCGTAAGGCGGAACAAAATCCAGCTCGGCGATGTCACCACTATCGGTGGCATGAACCCAGTCGACGAGATCATCATCCATCAATTGCTCGCTCAGATGATCCTGCCATCTTCTCAAACCGAGATAATTGCCGCGCCCTTTAAGCAGAGCCACTTCGATTGACTTCGGCAGTACGCTGCGCAGGAATGGTATCTCTTTGGATATATACTGGTCCTGGAGCGAAATGGTTGCTGTTGAAACGACCACTCGCTTGCCGGAAAGAATGGCAGGAATGAGAGCGGCAAGGCTCTTCCCGACTCCCGTCCCAGCCTCGAAGACTCCGGTTTTGCCAGTGCCGATCGCTCGTTCGATCAACTGGGCAAGATCGATCTGCTCCTGCCTGTGCTCGTATGCCGGCAGCTTCGATTTGATCAATTGAAAGGCAGCGGGCAAATCCAGATCTGCCTCAGGAGCTAGATTTGTTGCCTGAGATTCCGCGTTGGCCTTCAATGAACGTCTTGTCCCGGTGATGCAGAAGCGGCAATTCGACTCGATTGCGGTTTATAGTCCGGCAGCTGCAATTTCTGTCCTAGATTGAGCAGATGAGCGCTTTTCAGACCGTTTACTCTGACGATTTCATCAAGCAGACGCGGCGTCACTTTCTTATAGTTCTTGGTTGCGATCACGGCCAGAGTGTCGCCCGATTTCACTTCATACGTGCTGCTGATCGGAACGATGGTGGCATTCGGATCGACATTCTTCACTTCCACTTGTGCACCACCATTTTGAGGAGCTTCTTGCTTGGGTGTGCCCGCCACCACAATCTGCTTCGCTTGAGCATCATTGCCGGCCGCGATCTTCGCAGAGATTGCCGAATAGCTCCACACGGTAAGCAATGAAACGACGGCGCCCGCCATGAAGCCGAGCATCAAATAAAAGCTTGGTGTTCTCTTCGCGGGTTGAATAAGCTCGTGATGAACGCCCGGCCAGAGCGCTTCGAGTTCGTCGGCTGGCGGTGACTGGGAAGGACTGGGCGCGCTGCTTTCTTTCCAGTTGACGGAAAGTGGAACCGGATCTGCCTCTGCCTGGCGGCTGAGCACCTCGATTGAAGGCAGCATGGGCTTCGGATCCGGAAGCATCGGTTTGGGATCTAAAAGAGGTTTTCTTTTATCCTCATCATATTCCTCGCGAATGAACTCGGGAATTTGATCGAGCATGGACTCATCTAACATTGGGCTCCCCTCTACAACCAGGTCTATCTGCCCTTCCTGAGTATTTGATTGTCTGCTTGCTTCTACCACGTTAACCATCTCTTTGGCTTCCTGAAGGGTCAACACTTGTTTTAGTTCGGTTTTCTAATAAAGTGGATCGATTTATTTCTACCAGCAGAAGACATTTGTCGGCTCGCCGCCATCGGTCTTATGACGCTGGGTTGTTCCTAAAAAACTGCATGTGCAGATACATCGCAGCATATTAGCGGACACCTGGCGTGAAAGTCAAACCGGAGCAAATGCGCGCAAACCTTTGTCCCGTCAGGCTTTCAGCACTCACACCCGGCAAAAAAGCCGCGAAACCCAGATACAATGGCGCTTTTCCAGATCAAGATTAAATAATTGACAACCTCGGACCCTTTTACATTCGTCTGTTTAACGCCGTTTTCATTGTTGTGTGCCTGGAGCAAGCCAGTCGCCGGGACGACCTCACACCGCATATTGCCAGGCGTTTGTTCGAAAAACGCAGTTTCTGAGCTGCACCTTTTCGATATGACTCGATCGGCAGCAACAATATTTTTCTGCTATAC
>JAJPJO010000001.1 GCA_021324135.1 Pseudomonadota bacterium | reverse complement strand
CATTTGCGCCCTTTGCATTCAAGTTGACCGGACTGTTTTGATAACCAAGCAAGTGCACTATCTTTCCGTCCTTATAGGCTTCTGCAGCCAGCCCTTTTGTACCTGATGATTTAGACGAAAATTCAGCGGGGTATAGCGAGCAACAGCCGAACGATGGAGGAAGGGCAATCGTCATTGTTGCAAAGCGGCATGCTGCCTAGTAAACCGCAAGGGATATATAATTTACTCAACATGATAAAGCGAGTCGATAGATCAAAGATGACAAAACGACGGCCACGCGGCGTTGCTCCATCCCTGTCGGAGACACATCCTGAACTCGCTGCTCAATGGCATCCCATCTACAACGGGGATAAAAAACCAGAGGACTTCTCGACATATTCAGACGCTGTTGTCTGGTGGTTGTGTCCGCGCTCCTACGATCATGTGTTTCAACGAGCAATCTCAAGACGCACAGCAAGCAGTGCTTTTCACAAGGCTTGTCCATACTGCAGTGGCGACCTTGAATCCATTGCCAAGCCGCTACGCAGATCAGGATGGAAATATAAGAGTTCCATCCTCGAAACTCATCTGGCGATTGCTTCACAATGGGACTTTCAGAAAAACGGCAGATGGATGCCTGAGGATTTTACTGCCGGCTCGACATTTCGAGCCTGGTGGAAGTGTCCAAGGGGACATACTTTTCAGAAGCAAATCACACAGAGAACAGCTGTGCAAGCGCTGTCCATGGGCTGCGCCGAGTGTGCCGCCATTTTACGCCGCGGACGTAAACGCGGCACGATCTCTCTTGCGATTTCGCATCCGAAGCTTTGCGAACAATGGGATTATGACTTGAACGGTACACTCTGGCCGGAGGACGTCAGCCACGGCTCAGCCCGTTATGTCCACTGGATTTGTCCGCAAGGTCCCGATCACAAATTCAAAGGCCCGATAACAAGTCGAGCACGCAGCCCCAGTGAGAACATGGCCTGTCCATTTTGTGCCGGTCGCAAACCATCGGTCACCAATAGCTTGGCATCATGCTTTCCAGACTTGGCAAAAGAGTATTCCAGCAGGAACGAATTATCCGTCAACAAGGTCGTGGCTGGTTCAGGAAAGCGAGTTTGGTGGCAGTGCCGCCATTGCTCTCATGAATGGCAGGCATCTCCCGGGAATCGCACCGACCCCAGCCAATTGACGGGTTGCCCGAGGTGCAATTTAGGTGAGCCTGTCGATCTAAGGAAACTCCCCAATCTCTCGAAGTTCTTCGACAAAGAGCTGAATGAGGGCTCAAATCCCAACAAGCTGAATTCCGGACGCAAATACTGGTTGCGCTGCCCGCGCGACAAAGACCATGTTTTTGAGTCCATATTGATCAACAAGGACGCAGTCGAGAAATGCCCCTATTGTCGGAACCGGAAAGCTTCTAAATCAAATAACCTCGCCTGTCTCTATCCTGCCGTTGCCGAAGAATTTCATCCTATAAGAAATGGCGAATTGACAAGCGAAGATGTCATTCCCGGCTCAAGGAAAAAGTTCTGGTGGCAATGTCGTATCGACAAAGAACATGAGTGGGAGGCAAGGGCCTTTAGCAGAACGAAAAGGAGCACTGGTTGTCCCTTTTGCAGTGGGTTGAAACGAACTAAGGGAAATAGCCTCCAGGCAACATTTCCAAAAATTGCAAAGGAACTGCATCCGAAAAAGAATGGTGAATTGCAGGCAAAGGACATCGCAGCCGGTTCAAGAAAAAAGGTTTGGTGGCTTTGTAAAATGTGCTCTCATGAATGGCAAACATGGGTATTTTCTAGAACAAAGAATGGGCGCGACTGTCCGCAGTGCAGGAGCAAAATCGGCAAGGTATAGCAATACCACGCAGATAACCGTCTCTGCTTGCAGCAGCTTGGTTGTTTCGTTTTCAACGAAGGTTTCTTCCATAAATTTACCGAGCGGTAAAATTTATTTGATTTTGCGCCTTTATGCACAATTTTTACCGCTCGGTAAAATTTACGCCTCTATCGTTGATTTTTGTGGTAAAATTACCGTACGGTAAATTTAAGTCGGTAAATATCAATGCAAATCAATTCAGCCGCCGATTTTGGACAAATTGTTAGAAAGGTTCGTAAGAAGTTGAATCTAACTCAGAGCGATTTGGCAGGAGCTTGTGGAACTGGCACAAGATTCATTGTCGATCTCGAGCACGGAAAACCAACGTGTGAATTTGAAAAGGTTCTGCGAGTGGCTCAAATGCTTGGACTGAAAATTGAAATTACTCAGTTTCCCCTTTTGATGGATGAGCTCGAATGACGAAGCTAAAGACGCTATCCGTGCGGCTCTATGGAGTGCCCGTAGGAACCCTCCAACAAGACAAGGTGGGTAAGATGCGGTTTGAATATTTAGAGAATGTGAGTCATGCACTATCTGTAAGCATGCCGCTTGATCGTCGTCGTTATGGCAATATGCCTTGCGAGATTTATTTTGGTGGTCTTCTACCAGAGAGCACCGAAGCCAGACGAGCGATTGGTCAGATGTTTGATGCCAATCCTAATAGCACCTTTAGTCTTCTGAGAGCAATCGGCTCTGATTGCGCAGGAGCTGTCTCGTTTCACCCCCCGGAACATCCAGTTGTAGAGGATGGATCTCATGAAATTCGGGTCAAAAGAGTTTCAGATGAGGAGCTTGAACAACATATACGCGAGTTACCTCAGAAGCCTCTTTTCATTGACCTAGATGGCTTGAGATTATCACTGGCCGGTGTGCAAGAAAAAGCAGCCGTCTGCATTGTCGATAACGAAGTTTGTTTACCTGAAGATGGGACACCAACAACTCATATTCTCAAACCGAAAGTAAAAGAGGACTATCCAGCGAGTGTTCAGAATGAGTACCTGTGCTTGAGGACTGCAGCCAGGGTGGGACTCAACGTGCCGAATGTTGAGATTCGTCGAGCAGGTGCTGAATTGTATTTGCTCGTAGAGCGTTACGACAGAAAGTTCGATGAGCGCAACAGGATACGTCGCATACATCAAGAGGATTTCTGTCAAGCATTGGGGCAACGCCAGAAATATCAACGTTTTGGAGGACCGGGCTTTAAAGCGTGCTTTGACTTGCTTATCAAATCAAGAATACCGGTGATAGATAGGATGAGCTTGATGCAGTCTGTTGTGTTCAATTTTGTAATTGGAAATGCAGATGCCCATGGCAAAAATTTCGCGGTGTTGTATGACTCTCAAGGACGCTTTAGGCTTGCTCCCTTTTACGACATTCTTTGTACTCAAGTCTATGAGGCACTTACTCAGGATATGTGCATGAAAGTAGGTGGCCATTACAATTTTAAGGACGTCACTGGAGATGATTGGAAACAGTTTTCCGAGGAAGTGAAAATTTCGTTTCCAGTATTGAAGAGACTTGTATTTGAGAAGGCTGGGCCAATAGCAACAGCACTTGCGGAAGAAAGGCGACTATTGAAGGGAACAGAGTTCGATACTGAAGTCGCGGATAGGATGGTTGATCAGGTGTTTAAGAACATGAGTCGATTGGTTCAGACTTTGTCATGAGCGCACTGCATATAGTGGCATCTGTATCACCCTCCTATCTAGTTGCATATAAGACATGGCATATTTTATACACACAATGACATCACCGGCGGTGCTACTCATCAAAATGCTATGCCGTATAATCTGATCCTATTCGACGGGGCCAGATGCGAAACCAAGACAAATCATCGATAGTTGGGGCCTTTCTAATCGCTGGATCGGACATCCTCGGCGTTTGCTGGTCAAATCCGGCACTGGTATGGCCGTGTGCAATCCTTTGCGCTTTGAGCATTCTGGCGTTGTTGTGGAAAATTGGAGATCGCAAAGCCGTGTACTGCTTAGCATTTCTGCTCGGTGTGTCTTGGTTTTCTCTGCATTTGATGCTCACTCTAAACGGTATTTGCTTTGCAGATCCTTTTGTGGCACGCCTCTTTTGTGTTCTGACAGCTTACCTGCCTGGCGGCATTTGCAT
>JAJPJO010000069.1 GCA_021324135.1 Pseudomonadota bacterium | reverse complement strand
TTGCTCGTCGGTATCAGTCTTGGTGCCACCGCTCTCTACCCTTTGACCCGGTCGAGCAGGATGCGTGCCCCCATTGCCGACATTGCCTCCATTCTGTTCTGGTGCAGCAGGCGGTTCCGGTGCACTTCCCGAATGGCGTTCATTTGGCTTCGGCACAGAGGTCCCGGGCTTGTCTACTTTTTGCTCGTCGGTATCAGTCTTGGTGCCACCACTCTCTGCCCTTCGACCTGGGTGAACCGGAGGCGTGCTGCCATTGCTTCGATTCTGTTCTGGTGCGGCAGGCGGTTCCGGTGCACTTCCCGAATGGCGTTCATTTGGCTTCGGCACAGAGGTGCCGGGCTTGTCTACTTTTTGCTCGTCGGTATCAGTCTTGGTGCCACCGCTCTCTGCCCTTCGGCCCGGGTGAACCGGAGGCGTGCCACCATTGCCTCCATTCTGTTCTGGCGCAGCAGGCGGTTCCGGCGCACTTCCTGAATGGCGCTCGTTGGGCTTCGGCACAGGAGTCCCAGGCTTGTCTACTTTTTGTTCGCCGGTATCAGATTTGGTGCCATCGCTCTCTGCTCTGTGTCCCGGTTGAACCGGAGAACCAGATCCTTTGGCTGAGCCAGTTTCGGTAGGCTCAGGGGCAGACTCAGGCTTTGCCGTTCCTTTATTCTCAGGCTTAGTAACATGCTTTTCTGGTTTTATTGTTCCAGGTGGATCCGGTCTGGATGGGGTAGCTTCTCTTTTCTCAGTTGCCGGCGGCCCATTCCCTGTGCCGTCCGGATTGACGATGTGCACCACTGGCAGTGGCATTCCGCCGGCATCACGGGTAGAGATGGTAACGTGCGGCAGTCCGGCGTTTTTCGCTTCCGCTACCGGCTGCGATTTGGGGGCGCGGAATCCGACCTGGCCGTCGTTTCTCGGGCTACCCTGCGTCTTAACTTCGGCTTTTGGTCCTGTCGTTTCCATCGGTGGCTGCGCACCGTTTTTGGCGCCGCCAGTTTCCATTGGTGGCTGCGCACCGTTCTTGGTGCCACCGGATTCCAGCGGAGAAGATGCAGGAACAATCGGGCTTTGCGGTTGCCCAATAGAATGCTGCACACCAGGTTCGACTACTTGTGGTGGAGTAGTTCCAGAGGATTTCTCAGCCTTTATTTGAGGGCTCTTTTGAGTTAGGAACGGGCTCAATAAATCAGAATCTGAGCGCGTCTGTCTATCGGCATTCTTGCCGACGAAAAAATCAGTTGTATCAACCATAGCGGAATAATTGAAATTAGGGGCTAGTCGGGGCTGACCGAAATAAATCGGTTCAGCTCAGGGATAGGGGGTCGTGCGATGCATCAGGAAAATCCGCTCACCGTTTCTATGCAAGCGTTTCGATTTTTCGACTGGAAAAAAGATTAAATCTGGCGAGAAAAGTCGATTCTTCTGCCTTTTTTGCCTGTTGACAAGAGGGGCGAGGAGTCATATGATCGTGCCGCCGCGCCTCTAGTTTTCTATCGAACGGTTCTTACTATCCAGGCACGAATGATTGCTAAGTCCTTTACGGTTCGCTTTGCGAGCCGCCATTCAAGGTATGAAATAAAAGACTGAGACTTACCCAGCACCTTACCTCATCTATAAATAACGGAGACGGGACCCAATGGTCTCATTTGATAGTCAGCCAAAGCCCCCTAATCAACATAATCCGCTCGAGTCGTCCATAGGAAATAAGACCGACCAAAACAAGACCGGCGATCAGAAGCTGGATGATGGCGGCAACAAGACTGCTGATACAGCGCTGTTGGATGCTACGCCTTTTGCTAGACCGCAGGGGCGTGTTCAAGATGCCCTCAAGACTCAGGATCAGGCTCTAGCAAACATGGCGCCGCCGTTCATTCGCGACAATAATCCGAACATCAACAGGCCATCGAGCGATGTCGGCCAGGCAAAAGTGAAAGTCGCAGGGACGGATGGCGCGACAGGGGCAACCAGAGCCGGTGATCATGCCAGATTGGCAAGTAATGCAGAGGTGCGGCAGCCAGGCGATCAGTTCGCTGATGTGCGCAGAGAGGGCGAACCGAATCGAGGACAGGGAGACAGTCGCGGGCGCATCGATCAACCTCAAGGTACTGCCAATGCGTTTGATCACAACATTGGGCACACGCCTGGCTCACAGGATGACTTGAGGAACCCCAACACCCGACGCTCTGTAGACCAGTCGGTTGAATCGGCTAGAGGTGTTGCCGAAGCACGTGCCCGCGTTGAGTCGAGCAGTGGCACTGGTGGTGATGCTGGACCGAACAAGCTCGCGGAGCAGGGTATCAAACCGGAGCAAAGACCGCCCGTCGATCCTCATGCACGTATTGATTCGAACCCTGCTAATCCGAATGCGAACAATAATCGTCTAGACAATCCGCATGCCGACGTGATGAAAACGCAGCAAGAGCAAAGAAGGGTAGAGCCTACGCAAAGCGATTCGACAAATGCACATCGCAACAATCAGCAGATCGAGCCGAAACCAGGCGAGCCTAAGCCGGACGCTGTGCAACAGCGTCCGGAGCAACAGCATGAGGAAATCAAAAAGGCGGTCGAGCCGACAAATGATCCCAGACGCACTCAGGCGGAAAATCGACAGCCCGAGCAGTTGCTCAATCAGCAGCAACAGAAGCCGGATCAGAGCAAGAATTTGAACCCGACGGACGGACGAGGCGACAATATCACAAGGCCGCAACTCGATGCCAATCAAAGACCGGATCGATTGCAGCAACAAGAGGCGCTCAACAAACAAAACCAGCAACAGAAATTGCAGTCCGAGCAGAAACAACTTGGTCGCGGTGATTCGCAAGACATGCCTGGTGGCGGCGGTAAAGGACCACAGCAGAACCTTGATGGCAAGCTGGTCGACGCGCGCACTCAGGCGCAAAATCAAGACCAACTAGGCAAATTGGGACCCAAACAACAGTTGCTTCCGGGTCTGGACGGCAACGATCCTCAATCGCGGCAATTCTTGCAGGATGCGATGAAACGATTCGACACCCTCAAAGGAGACGGCCCGGCACTCCAGAACATGCGTCTCACTGATGTTCTTAAGGGAATGGATCCTCAGAGGATTACAATGCTGGAAAAATTTCTGGCCAAGGATGGCAACTTCGAGCCCGGTAAATTGACACTTTCTCAAATGGATCCGATGCGCTGGCAACAACTGCAAAACGTCTTGAAGGGTCCTCTTGATGGAAGAGGACTGCAAACTACATCAGACTTCAGCCCATTCGGACGCAACGATTTCGCAAAGCTGGTTCAACAAATGAAGCTGGATTCTCAAACCAGCAATCCATTCCTCACCGGTGACCCTATGCGATCCTTCGATCAGTCTGGGCGCTTTACTCCTCTGCAAGGCATACTCAACCAATTGGGCCGGGCCATGTCCGAGGCGAATAATCAGGCCGGTCAAAACATGAGGCTTGCAGATGTCCTTGGTCGCGGTCTGGATGCCCGATCCGGACTGAGCGCAGGCATGATGAATGCCATGGACTTCCAGACCAGATTGACGCCGGGGCAAGAACGATTCATTCAATCGCTGCTGGCGAATAATGGTCAGCTAATGAATATGCTCGATGGTGGCAAGCTCGGCAATGTGATCAGGCATGATTTTAGCGGCAAGTTCGATATTTCCGATGGTGCGCGCGCTGCTGGAGACAGGTTGGGAAGCTTGACCGGTCTCTTCGCGGCCGGGTTTGGCTCTCGTGGCGACTTCACAGTCAGAGGCGATATTGCCACCGCCCTTGGTGAAGGTGTGCGGCATCACATTATGCATAATATCCAGGACGGCAGTCGAGCTGCCGAATATGACGGCATCCCTAAAGGCATGAGCGTACATGACTTTGTTTCAAAAATGCCGATTGACTCTCGCACGGGTATGCCGTTTGATCCCAACACAGGAAAAATCCTCGATCCGGCTACCGGACGCCCGATTGGCGATCGGCAAGATGATGATGTCAAAAAAGATTCGGACAGAAGGCGCGAGGAAGAAGAGAAGAAGAAGGAGCAGGAAGATTTGGATGCGGCCGAGCGCGCCAGGCAGAAAGCTTTGCTTATGCTGCTTCAGGCGAAGAAGAAACGTCAGTTGGAGCTGAAAGAAAAAGAGAAAGAGAAAAAACGCAAAGAAGAAGACGAAAGACGAACCAAGTACATTTGCAAAACAGGCGACACTCTGCAGTCCGTTGCCAGCAAACAATTGAGAGACGGACGCTTGGCTGCCCTGATTTATCAAATCAACAAGCAGGTGATTCCGGTCCGCACAGTCGACGGCAAAGAAGTGGCGGAGTTGCACGCCGGACTGGTTATCTGGCTGCCATCGCCGCGTGAGGTAAGAGAGTTTAAGGGCAGGCTGCTCAGTGGTGGTGCTCCGGCGCCGGCCGGCGCCCCGGAAAAAGCAAAGTATGCGACGCCGGAGGAGGAGCTTGCGGCGCGGTTTGGCACACAATGGGCCGGCGATGGCTCACCCCCTGCTCCTTCAGCGGTAGCAGACAGAGTCGAGCGCGAGATGACTGAAGAGGCGATTGCAGAGGCAAAACGCCGCCGTGAAAATATTGAGAGTGTGCTCGGCCCGATCGCCGCTGGTAAAGACAATCAGAAAGTATCGAGCGAGCGACAACCATATGTGACTCGACTGGGTGACCAGCTGAAGCCGCTGGCCATGAAACATCCTGCCTTGCGCGACATCACTTTGTGGCGTTTGATCGCAGAGATCAATGGTCTGTCGACAGAGTGCGACGACAAGGGAGTTCCAAAAGCCAAGCTCGTGCGAGGCACAACTATACTCCTGCCGACGCCCTCCGATATCGTTGAATTCCGCAGGCGCATCGGGGTCCTGCCCACTCAAGGTGTCAAAACCGAGAGCCTGCGCGCTGTGTCAAAGATGTGCACCAAGTGCGGCAGAATGGCAGTTGGTACCGCGACACTTTGTCCAGGATGCGGTTATGAGTTCCCCGACGAACAAGCCGATGCCACAAACGATCAGTCCAGCGATCGCGATGCTGGCATGATTGTGCTGGAGGCTGCTGGTCTGATCAATTCGCAAAGCAAAACGGAAGACCTCGATAAATCAGGCGGATCCGAAGAGCGAGTCGACGCGCGGTGGGGAACTTCCTCGGTGCGCACGACTGATCTCGAGCATCAGCTTAGTTCCGATGCGCAGGGCGAACAGAGACAGCCCCGGCCTGACAGGCAGCAGGTCGAAACGACGCCGATTCTGAAACCATCAGCAAACCGAGGCGTGTCGACTGCTCCTATTGCAGCCGAGTCTGCCACTGCAGGCAGTGCACCGTCTTCTGCCGATTCTGGTATCGCTGGTGATGCCAGGGCGTCTGATGGTGCTACATATGGTGGCGCCGCTCAGCAACATGGCAATATCATCGGTGGTGGCAAAGGCACCGTATATAGTGGCGATACGATCGAGGATTCGGTCGATCTCAATGCTCGCACCGTGGATTTGAGCGCTCGAACCGTGAATTTGACTTCCAATCTTGTCCAGGGCGGCGGTCATGTTGATGTTCAAGAACTTACCTCTTCGCGGCTTCCTGAAGTTTCGGTGGACTGGATGGTGGATCAAATTCTCGATCCGTTTGCGCGCTTGGTCCGCTCATCCGCTGCTTGGGAAGAGGCAGGCGGACGAATGGTTATAGGACTGCAATTTGATTTCGATCAGGTTTGGAAGGCGGTGGTCGAATACGACATATATTCGAGTCACGCCTACAGGCACACATATTCTCGCGATGGTGCTCGAAAGAGCGTCAAAATCGA
The DNA here is from genome assembly GCA_021324135.1 of Pseudomonadota bacterium. Lineage (GTDB taxonomy): Bacteria > Cyanobacteriota > Vampirovibrionia > Obscuribacterales > Obscuribacteraceae > JAJPJO01. The sequence continues at coordinate 1,720 of JAJPJO010000069.1, read as the reverse complement.
TTTGCCTGCCCAGGCAGCAGTCGAACTCGCTCAAAACGACCTGATGGCTAACTGGCGGAGCTATACGCAGAAGTTTCTTGCCTAAGGCGAATTAATATTAAAAGTTGAAGCTGAGCCAGCCTAAATTTGGCCGTTTTTCGCCGACAAAATGTAAGCCAGACAACAGTAAACTCCATCTAATAATAGTACTATTGACAAGTCAAATCCTTACCTCAACCCTCGATTTGACAGGCGAACGAGCTGGCACCCTTCTTCTTATAGCCTTTCGGCAAACTATCTCGCTTACCACCCCTGCAAGCAGATTCGCCCACATGCCAAGTGCTACCTGCCTTTGCAGGTTTCGCGCCCTCAGGGCATGTGCATATTTAAACCAGACGGTGTGGTCCGCAATCCGGGGATTTTTGCAGGCTAGATGGTCGATTCCAAACCAGTTCCACCTCCTCAAGACGCTCCCAAAAATGAGCCTGGGGATAAGACTGCGCCTAAAACCGTCAGTGATAAGTCCACGACGGCGCTGCAAAAGGCATCGCAGGTAAGCAACGTCCAGCAGTTCAATGACGCGATAACGCAAACGCAGCCGAAGAAGACGGCAACCGATGAGCAGGTGCTTGGCGATCAGGGCGCCAATCCTCTGACAATCGTTGATGACAAAGCAAACGGCAGCGGCGCTGTAACAGCGGATCAGGCAGCAAAGATGACCCCGGAGCAATTGGCAAGCTTGCCGGACAACAGGCTGCCGCAGGGCTGGGGCGATGTCAAATCTCAAATACCTCCGGCGTCCTGGAATATTATGCTCCACCGCAAGCCGCCCGGGCCGAACGCCGATGAGATCAAGCGTTATGGGGACGCGAAGAAAAACGCGCAGCCGGCGCCGATTGGCAGCGAAAGCTCGATAACAGGCAATGGCAGCAATGCGCTTGTTCAAAACAACATTCCTGCTGATGTCGTCCAGGATCTGAGCGGGCAACCGCAATCAAGAACCTTCCAGACACCTGACGGCAATCGCACCATAGATGGTGTCACTTACTTCTCGAGCAAATATAACGCCCAGACAAACCAGATCGAGCAAGTGATCAAAAACAAGGACGGCAACGAGTACGCTGCCGCCACCGATGCGAGCGGTAAGCCTATATCATTCAGGCAAACCGTTCAACACACGGTGCTCAGTGACAATGGCCGGCCGATTGATGTTTATCAAAACCTGGATGCCAACCCGCCTGTAATCACTCGACTGAAAGAAGATCAGAGCGGCACCTGGGTCAGGCAGGGAGACAGCAAATCGCCTAACTGGGTGAAGATGGATGACAGCGGCAAGCCGGTGGGCAAGCCACCCGAATTCTTCATCGGTGACATTACCCTGAACGGCAATACCCTGGTTAAAACCGACAATAGAACCAATCAGCGCATTACCGAAAACCTGCAAGATGGAACTAATACGCGTGAGATTCTCAATGGTAATACAGCCGAATACACGATAACCACCAAACCGGATGCCACCAAACCTGGTGCGATTGCTTCCGTGTCCGTTCTTGACGCGAATAGCGGCAAGACGTACTCGACCGATAGTAAAGATCCTGCCGCGCTGCTTACTCGCGATCCTTCCACCGGCGATCTCTCGTACACCGACAGTCAAGGTCACAAGAAGACAATCAAAGCCAACGGCGAAGTGACCACGGAAGTGCAGGATCCCGGCCTCGGCAAGGTCGTGTTCACCGAGTCG
>JAJPJO010000547.1 GCA_021324135.1 Pseudomonadota bacterium | reverse complement strand
GTTTTCAATGCAACCATATGGGACATGGTCGTGCGTCCGGCATATCAAGGGCGCGGGGTCGGCCGTCTGGTAATGGAAGAGTTGCTGAAAGAGCTCGACCAGCAAGGCATCCCGCTCGTCACCCTCTACGCCGACCCGGGCACTGATGGCTTTTACAGACGATTCGGCTTTACAGCCGATCCATCGGGCGTTCGCGGCATGTTTCGGGAAACCTGCTAGCAAAAAAGCTTAATTTATTTGTAGCGCCGGTCGCCAATTGTTTGAGCGGCGGGCGTCGGCGTGTTAAAGTCTCTTTTCTATTGGCTAGAACCCCTGGGCAGAGCTGAGAACGCCACGGAATGCAAGGGGAAGGCAACAGGCGCGCGGCGCCCGGGAGATGTCATGAAGGTTATTTTGCAGGACAACGTTCAGAAATTGGGCAAGGCTGGCGATATCGTCGAGATCAAACGCGGCTATTTCCGCAATTTCTTGCAGCCGCGCGGACTGGCAGTCCTCGCCACCAAAGGAACGCTCAAGAAGAGAGAAGAAGACATGGAAGCCTTCAAGCGCAAAGCTGAGAAGGCGCATCAAGAGGCTGTTCAGCTCGGTGAAAAAATCGCCGCTCTGCCGGCTCTGGTGCTGAGAGTTAAAGCCGGCGAATCGGGCAAGCTCTATGGCAAGGTTACAAACAAAGAAGTGGCGCAGCTGATCGAGAAGGAACTTGGCCAGGAAGTCGACAAACGCCTCGTCAAGTTGCTAGATGAAATCGCCACTCTCGGTTCGTTCAGAGCGCAAGTGAAACTGACGCCGGAAGTGCAGGCTGAGGTGAAGCTTGAAGTGATTCTGGAAGGATCGGCGATCAGAGAAACTCCGGTCGTCACTCAGCCTGAGGAAGTCGAGCAAACAGCCGACGAGAGCGAAGAAGAAGAAGAGTAGAACGATCAGGGACGGACCGGTTGCCCGTGATCGAGCCACTCGCCGAAATTCATCTTGCCGCCGGCGCCCTTGTAATACCCATACTCACCTGGCTGATAGGCATCTTTGGTGGCATAGATCGGCGTGTTCATCAGGCCGTTGTACTTGATGTTGTTTAACGCTTGATTGACTGTCATGCCGTCGTCACGGACCTTTATGCCCATGATCGTTTTGTACTTGGTGCCGGGCGGATCAGCGGCTTGATGCATGTATGGATCCATGGCTCGAATGCGTTGCTCGCTATAGCCGGCAGCTCGCATGTTGTTCAGCACTCTCTGGTGCTCCGCTTGTTGCGCGCTTTCTCCGCCCTGAAATGGCATCGTGGCCGGATTGGGCATGGCGCTCGGCAAATGTCCTGAACCTGTCAGATTGCGCACTGCCGGCGGTGGGCTTGAAATCAAGGCGCTCGAAGGTGATGTGTATGTCGAGGCGGCGGGCGTATAAGTTGTTTGAGGCGTATATTGTGCCGGAGAGCCGAGCGCAGGGGTTGAATTGGCGCCGGGGCTCTGGTTGCTGAAGCTGGGATAGACCGTGCGCAGAGCATTGTCGCTCTTGTTCGATTGAATGGCGCTTGGTTTGTTCGCACCAGGCTGTGATGAGCCTTTGCTACCGTAGAGCTTTTCGTAATCAGGCAATCCGTTGGGCAGCCTCGGTATATTTTCCTGCTGTTGTGCCTGGCAAGCGGGGGCGGCAAGGGCTAGAGCCAAGATTAGATAGGCGCTTATTTGTTTGAGCGACCCGCAAATTCTGTGTTTGCCCATAATCCGTCCTCGTCCAGCTGTCCACTTAAATAATCATATATCGTAATACGCAACCAGCAAGAAAATTAGTTTCTAAATTGAACAACAGTAGTGCCAATTCTGCGCTCTCGCCTCCCTAAATTGATCGCATGCAATCGTTTACAAAAAAGAGTAGGCAGTATCGCCTGTGTCTTTCGGACAACGCCGGTGCGTAGCGCATTTAAACAGCACATCTGTCACAAACGGCTGGCCCTGATCGGGATGCTGTTTGTCTTCGCTTTTGTGATGAACGGTGCAAGCGCATCAAAGACTGAGGACGTCCTCGAGATACCGTTTCTAAAGTCGCGAGGCACGCTGTTGAACAGCACTGAAGAAAAGGTGCCGCTGGAGTTGAGAAAGTTCTTGCAGAAGGGCTGGACTATTCGCTCATACCAGTATGGCGATCTGTCGGGAAGAAAAACCAGGGATGTCGCAATAGTTCTGGCAAAGAATGCTCATGTCGATGATGTCAGCGATGCTGCTGATGAGCGCAAATTGATCGTCGCTATGCGAGGCGCTGATGGAAAGCTGCACAAGGAAGTAGACGCGAGCAATCTTGTCTTTAACGGCGCTCAACCCCAGTACGGCTCTCCTGATGTGAGCATCGAGCAAGGCTGCGTCATCCTGCATCAAAATGGCGGCACCCGCCTGCGGACGAGCGAGCTGATCCGGCTGAAGCGCTCAAAGGGATACTGGTGCGTTGCCAGCGTAACGTCACGGGCCTTTGATTACCTGACTTTGGGTTCGGACGATTATACGAGCACTACGATGCGCGACTTCTGCACGGGCATTGTTCAGGCAACGCTGGAGAAAAAGCACAAGGTCATACAACGGCAAGAATACATTCAAGTGTACGCGCCCGAGAGGCAGCGTTTGCCGAGCGGTGAATGGAAGGCACCAGATGTGGTGCTGAATCAGCGAACCAATCTGGAGCAAGGAGCTGAAAGCTGGCGTGGTCCTACTGATCTGTCCGCCACAATCAAAGCCATGCATAATGGCACGGAGCTGACTCTTCTTGTTTCTGTCCGAGACGACGATGTGCAGCCGAACGATCGCGTCGAGTTACTCGAACGAACGAAAAAGTCCGAGCCTGCAGATCTCGATGTTTCCAAAGTTACCTGGTTCGACCAAGTGCTGATGCCGACCGAGCGAACCCGAACGATGATCCCGGGAGGGTACCAGGAGAAGCTTGTCTACGATCTGCGCGAGCCTCCTTTCGAGGAGCGCAACCCTTGCGAAAACGGACCGACTGAGAAGGCGATGTATTTTCCTCTTAAGGTTACAATTTACGATACAGACAAGGGCTCACAGGCGATCAAGGTCTTAAGCCCGTCGCGATCAGCCAGAGGATCTGCCGCCATGGGCGGTATCATGCTTCTCTGGGGCGTTCGCGCTCTGCCGCCGAAAGTTTCCGAGGTCGACCTGGGCCAGCCTGGAAACCTTCATGATGACGTTATCGATATTCCGAGCTGGTTTGAATTTTAATTGTCGAACCTCCAGGAATAACCCTGACCGTCGACGCGTGCGAAGTCGCTGGCTTCAATATCCTTCAGCGGCTATGCTAAATGCACCCCAGACTTAAGAATGGCTATGCGCAGATCTGAAAACCTTCAATACTTTCTGCGCGTGGCAAGCGTCCTGATTTTGATTACAGCAGGCTGTATTGCTGGCTCCGAAGACTGTTCAGCCCAGAGCTTTGGCGATAGTTTCGGCGGACCGTGCGTGAGCATTTTGACCTGCGATAACGGTCACAGATACGTCTATAGTTATCTTGAGCATGGGTGCCCAATCTGCAGGGCGCGTCAAATAAGCTATAGTGACCTTTTTCAACTCAGCTCGGATCGCTTGCAGCTCGAGCGCCAGCACAATCGGGCGTCCTGCTATTTCTTTGGGGTAAACCTTTTTACTCTGTTGGCGATCTGGAGCACTCTGAGAAGAGGGAAGGCTGCCTTTTGGCGCATTGCATTGTTAACGTGCCTGGTTACCTTTGCCATTGGACTCGAGAAGGCCTTCTTTCAATAAACCCAGTCACAGAACGGAGGAACTCGGGAACAATTAGTAAAGTCCCGAGGCGAATTGAAAGACAAAGTTGAAAACTTCAGCTTCCCAGTCTCACT
>JAJPJO010000296.1 GCA_021324135.1 Pseudomonadota bacterium | reverse complement strand
GCAACGCGCGGATGATTAACTGTTTGAGTCCATGGAGTGAACTGCTCCTCTTGTGGCACAATCTCAACGGTAGGCACAAGCGCAGGTTAAGAGTATGAAACGCGTACTAATTTTGTCGGCATCATCAGGAGCTGGTCATATCAGAGCAGCGGAGGCGCTGGAGCGAGCCCTGAAAAACACAGGAGAGGTCGAGGATGTCTTGCATGAAGATGCGCTTCGCTATACAAATGTAGCCTTCCGGCGCGTTTATTCCAAAGCCTACATCGACATGGTAAATACAGCGCCGCAAGTTCTCGGTCTTCTCTACGACATGGCCGACAAGCCGTGGAAAAACGAGCGGCAGCGGCTGGCATTCGATCGTCTCAATACCCTGCCGTTGATTCGCCTGATAGATAAGTACAAACCGGAATTAGTCCTGTGCACTCACTTTCTGCCGGCGGAGATTATCTCATATTTGACTTGCAGAAAAAAAATCCATACGAGAAACGGCATTATTGTGACTGATCTCGACATTCATTCGATGTGGTTGTGCCACCATTACTGGCACTACTTCGTCGCTATGGATGAGACGAAAGTCCACCTCGAAAAGCTCGGCTTCAATGGCGATCGCATTCTCGTCTCGGGCATACCGGTCGATCCGATTTTCTCGACGCCGAAGGATAAAATGGCCATGCGCCGAAAGTATGCACTCGATCCGGATCGCGCCACCATTTACATGTCATCGGGCGGTTTTGGAGTGGGTCCGACTGAAGAGATTCTGGAGCATCTTGCTCAGATGAATCAGCCGGCGCAAGTGCTCGCCATGTGCGGTCGAAATGAGTCACTGAGGGATCGTCTCAGCCGCAAAGCACAAGAGATTGCCTCGGTGTCGAAGTTGAGAATTGTACCTGTTGGTTTCACAAGAGACGTTGATGAGTATATGGCGGCATCAGATATAGTGCTGGGTAAACCGGGAGGACTGACGACATCAGAGGCGTTGTGCAAAGGGCTCGTCTTTGTAATAGTCAATCCGATCCCGGGTCAGGAAGAGCGAAACGCCGATCATCTTCTTGAGGAAGGCGCAGGGATTCGATGCAATAACCTGCCCACTCTGGCATACAAAGTGGACAGCTTGATTGAAAATAAAGCGCGTTTTGCCGAGATGCAGCAAAATGCAATGCGCCTGGCCAAGCCGGATGCCGCGCAAAGAATTGTACGCACGGCAATTGAGAGCGCGCACCAGCCAAGCCTCACGAGCGCTACGCATCATAAGTGCGCCACTATTCGAGAACGCGCCGTTCGCGCCACCCGCACCGCCACCGGTACCATAGTGGCACGATTCAGAAGACAAAAAGTGCGTTAGCCTGAACCGGCTCAGTAGCGTCGCGAGTCCCAGCGATCTTCCAGATCGAGCAGCTGCTCCTTGCTCGTCGTGATCGGAACCCCAAAAGTCTCGCAGCGATATTCATGAAGGTCTGCTGTCGTTGTAGCGCGCGCATCGAGTCCGTATCGGAGACAGAGGCGCTTATGCTCATCCTCGGCTTTCTTTTGCTCGATATCCTTCATGGTTGCCTTCTTCGGATCAAGACCATACTTCGCGCACTCAGTCTCCAGAATTTTCTGCGCCAGTTGCTCCCTTGTTGCCGTTTTCGGATCGAGTTTATACAGATGGCAGTCAATCTTGAAGTTATGCACCTCTTCAAATTTTTCCTTAGTGGTGGTTTTCGGATCCAAGCCATATGTCTTGCACCAGCTCTCGCGGCTCTCTTTCTCGCGCTTCTCACGCAAAGCCTTCAAGTCTTCAGGCTTCGTCGTGCGTGGATCCAGTCGCTCACTGATGCAATCCATATCGAAAACATTTTTCGCGCGCGCCTTATCGACATCTGCTTGAGTCGCCTTATCCGGATTCGGCAGACCATAATATTTCGCCCAGTACTGCAGATAGTCCGCCGCCCGCGCCTTCTTTGCCTCTTCTTTGCTTGTCGTCTTCGGATCCAGCTTGTACTTTTCACAGTCCTGCCTGAATCGAAGATCGCCAAAGGTTGACTTCTCAGGATCCAATCCATATTTCTTGCAATCGTTCTCGAACTGGCCGCGCAACTGACGCACGTACCATTCTTTGTTGACTCGCATGTACAGCTCGTCTATGGGCAGATCGGTCGAGATGCCGTAGTGCTTGGCGTAACGTTTGACCTCAGCATCTTTGGCAGCTTGAATATCAGCATCAGTGGCTTTATCCGGCAAGTTATACATGAGGATATCGAGCCGCCTCATTATTCCCTGCAATTCCTTCACGGCAGCATCTCGCTTATCAGGATCAAAACGGTCTTTCTGCAAGCTCTTTTCCAGCTCGCTGACGCGCTCATTGATTTTTTTGTTCTCAGCGCGAATCTCTTCTTTGCTCCGCAGCGGCTTTTCCGTGCTGGCCAGAATTTTTCCTTCACTCTCTCGAGCCGGTGGTCTGCCGCCGCCGGGAAGTCTTTCCTGGATGTCCTTTTTTACTGCATTGAGCTCATCAGCCAGATCATCCACGGCAGGACCTTTTCGCGTCTTTGCCTTAGCCGCTTCCAGATCGCTCAGATCCGGCTCGTCTTTTGCTTTGCTGTTGTCCGCAACAGCGCTCTTCTGTTCTGGAGCACTCGCCTTCTTGTCCTCCGGCTTCCCCTCACCAGGTGATTGAGCTAAAACGTGCACAGCCTGAGAAAGTATCAGCGAGGCGTCCCTTTTTTCATTGGAAGCATCTCGGGAACTTTTATCACCTGAGCGATCACCAGAAGACTTGCTGGTTCCACCCAGATCAGAAACATCAAATAGGGCCATGACTTCAACTTCCTCACACAGACCAAGCACTGTCCAACATCGCCGCTTCCCTTCTCTATGCCGAACGGCTCAGGTTCTGGACAATGCCGAATCAATATCGAAAGTTCTTTTTAAGCAGCTAGAGCCAATTCAAGGCACTACTCAATCGCTGAGCACATCGGGCTGCACAAAACCATCTTGCTTCGCCAACTCCACCTTCCGGGCGAATTTACGGTAGAAGCTCGGCAAGATAAGATAGCCCACATGCGCGGCGATTATATCCAGGCCTGTATTGTAGAACTCATCATCAACGCCATCGATAACTCCTTTAGCGCTGTAGCTGACGAAGTCGTTATGATCCCACACGTTCCACCAATAGCCCAAATGCTTGCCACCAGGATAGGGCACCGTCTGTAGTGCAGCACTTCCATATTGATCAGAGCTTTCAAGAAACAATTTAAGCTCTTCGAAAAAGCCGACTTGTGATGCCGATGCGCACCAGAAGTCAATCTTAATCTCCTCAAGTTCAGGAGTACGCGGCAAAAAATGAGTGACCATATCGTACATTATTTGCCCGCCCATCGAATGCGTCAGTACCACGAGCGGTTCACCGCCGCGCTCAATCTGATTCTTTCGACAAGCCAGAAGGTGTTCCATAACTCGCATAGGAACGGGTCCGGGAGAGGTTGCGTTTCCTCTCTTATAGAGATATGTGAATACATCGCCAAGGAAGCGGCTGACAAATTTATTCAGCGGCGCGCGCATCTCCATCGCCACCCTGGTGGCAGCAAAAGCCGGTGTGAATGCTGCACGTGTCAAATGCTCCTTCACATCGTTGGTAAAGTGATGAGCCCAGATGGCGTGTTGCGCTAGCCTGTCATCGAGGCGCTGCTTGATGTTCTCATACCGCAATGTCTCGCTGACGTTTTGTTTGAGATCTTGATACTGTCGTTTGCGCAGCTCAATGCGCGCCTCGATCTTCTTCTTGATGAGCTGTTCTCCGGTCTTTGCTTTCTCGACCAGTTCCTGCCCCGCCAGTTGCACTTTCTGCCCGATGCTGCTTTTGCGGCGGTCGACCTTCTCCAGCGGTCCATTCCCAGGTTCATCTGCATCATCGGATGCCATTTCTGTCTCGCGGGCAACTTCGCTTTCAGCATGAAGGCGATCGATCATATGATAATCACCACCGCTCAGCTCGTCATATCGCTTGCTGATCTCAGCCTGCAGAAAAGCCGTTTCTTGCTCGAATGTATTGCACCGCTTGAGCGCATGCATCGACTCATCCTTATGAATCACATCATCTGCCGCCACCGAAAG
>JAJPJO010000535.1 GCA_021324135.1 Pseudomonadota bacterium | reverse complement strand
ATTCCCCAATTGTGTGGCTGCTTCTCTGGGAGAGGGTTTAGGTCCTAATTCTCGTGCTTCTATTAATTTGGAACGCACATTGCTTGCCGGAGTATTCGGTAGAACAGACGTTTCACGCAGATTTGATCACGGCAACAGTAACATGAACGTTAGAGCGTTGGCTTTCAGCGACATCTGATCGGATCCTGGCCGGAACTATTGAGCCCACTTCAGTCATCAAACTGAATCCCGCCACACACACGCAACCACACCATAGAAGAGAATAAGGTGATTAATCCATGGGTACATGCGAAGGTCTACGACAAATACTAAGCAATCATGACCACAAGTTGGCCACGAATCCAGAGACCGAGGCAGGCTTGTTACTTGGGGCGTATCGCATCATGAAGAATCCGCCTGCCAACTATCTTGAATCGAATCCATGCGGGGCTTTCACCGCAGAAGGAACACTGGCGGCAGCGCTCAAAGCCGAGAGGAACGCAGGCGACCAATACGCAAACAGCATTTTAAAAATTATCGAGCGAAAAGATCCAGCTGCTGCAGCGGCACTGAGAGATGCAGTGATCGAGCCGAATGGGCATATCATATTTTCTTAAGCAAATGCCAGCCACCTGCATGACGTGAATGTGATACCGTATTCGATACCTTGGAACAGGTAGTCACTGACACGTAGCTTCGGCAGGAGCTTGGAGACCCGATTGTCATGAGAATCGCTCCCAGTATCCTGGGCATTTGTTTCGCGGTATTGTTTGCGGCGTTTTCCTGCGCCCTGATGAGACCAGCGGATGCTTTCAATACGTTCTTTCCCAATGTCCATTGGGAACTCTTGAATGCCGCATTGCCGCCCTTCGGGTTCCAGCCCGATGCACTGGACGCTATAAATGCCGGCGCTCGCAGTCAGGATATTCCTGTCAACAATGATTTTTGGGCTCAGACGCATCATTGTGATGATTGCACCATTGCAGATTCATTTGAGCATTTTCGAGAACGTTTTGATAACGCCCTCGACCTAGCCGAACATGCGTACAGTAACGCCAAAGCGCTATCCGATTGCAGACGATCTCTTGGCGAAGGATTTCACACGATTCAGGATTTTTACTCACACTCGAACTATCTTGAGCATGAGTTAAATCAAGCTGCTTCCGGGTCTCAGCCGGTTCTTGAGCCGTTTGATTGGGAGTCGTACTACGACTGGAGCGGCAGAAGATGGATTCGGGACTTGCCAACTTATTTGAAGACCGGCTATTTCAGCAAACGTGAGTTTACAGAATCAAAAGGTGACGTCGCGACAAACGCCGAGGCTATACAAAAAATCGACATAAATGGTTTGCGTCGTGCGATTGGAGATCCCGCATCGGTCAAATTCCCATCCGCAGCCGCCACGGACAGGCGCTTTTTTAGAAGCGATTATCCATTCGCCATCAAGTACGCACTTGATGATTCCAGGCTCACACACTTCGAGCTGAACAAGGATGCAGACTGGCATCTCGAGGGCAAGATCGTCGATCCCCACACGAACTTAACTTTCTATGCTCTGGCCAGGATTCTGGCGAAGAAGGAAACCACAAAGCAGTGGCAGGATTTTGAAAGCAGGGCTTGGGACAAATATCAAGGATGCGCCGCTCTAGTATTGCCGGCCATCAAGGGCAAGCCCGTTCCTTCCATCGACCTGCAGCTGGCGATGAACAAAAGGAGCTTTCAACCTAAAGAGCAAATCTCCGGTTTTGCAACTGTAAAGATCAACGATCTGCCTCCCCACTTTGAGGAGATGGGAAAGCCGCTTAGCATCAAGCTCCGTGCCGAGCTGCGCACAACAGGGCAGGATGCAAAGATCGCCGGAGACAATAGTTTCAACGAACATTTCGTAGAGATCAAAAACGGCAGCCTCAACAAAATCAGTCTCCGGCAATTCAATATATTGATGCCGGAGACAGCGCCGAAGGAAAAGTTCGATCTCGTCGTTCGTGCCGTGTTTGCATGCGACGAAAATTACAAGCCTCAACAAAAGTCGGTACGCCTGTCCTCCGAAAAGCTCGTTGGTAAAGGCGAAGCTCCGAGCGAGGCATCCGTCGGCGAGACTGTGAACCTGAAGCTCAATTGGCATGTAGAAAACCTGGAAGACACCGAAGATGTAACATGCCTGGGATACATCTTGAATCGCGATGAGCAGTACTACTACCACGAATTAGGACAACAAACGGGCTCAACCGATCCATCATCAGGTACGCCCGATGCATTTCTGAGCGACTGGAAAGCGCCGCGTCCCGGTCATTACGTATGGATCTGGCTCTTGAAGGGAAGTGCCGCGCAGGACATCACTGGACAGGTGCCGATTACAATAACCGGTGATAGCGACAAAACAATCAAGTTGATTAATGACGGCGTGTCGGGCGCAGGCAAATCCGGAATCGGACCATATACAGTCGGCGATGAAATCAAACTTTCAGTCAACTACGAGCTTAGTCCTTTTAAATCAGGTGACAGAGCTCAAGTCACTCAATCGAGTGAAATATCGGGGCAAATTTCTCTGCAAATTCCAGAGACAACTCGCGAATTGACCTCCGCCAAACCAAAAAAATCATGGACGTTTAGAGCGCTCCAGCCCGGCAACTATACATGGTGCTACAAAATAAATGTTGATGGATATGGTCAGATCCAGGCGTGCAAGGACTTTGTCGTGGTTGCCCGCAAGCCGGGAAAAGCCAAGAAGATAGTCCTTCTCAGGCAAGACTTCACTCCTGTTCGAGGTCCATCAGGCACCGTTTTCAGGCTCAACCTCAGGTACAAACTGGAAGGTATTGATCCTGGCGAATCAGTCGATCTGACTGAACAATTCAGTGTGGCAGGAGCAGAGGAAAGAAACTTCGCGCCGCTGCCCCGCACCGTCACTGATGGCAAGCCAATCGATATCCACTTCGACTACGACGCAAGAACACCCGGCGACTATACCGCTGATTACAAAATAGATGCCGGAGCCTATGGAACACTGCAGCCTGATCCCCTTATCGACTTCTATGTCAGCGCGGAAACAAAACGACGGCTCAGCATCACGCTTTTGTCCGCGCAGGTTTCGCCGCCTCAAGCAATTGTCGGCTCCACATTCACGCTGACGGTGAGATATCGAGTAAACGGTTTGGGACCGCGTGAACAAGTTACGGTGCTTGAGGATGACAACGTCAGCGGATGGAAACCGGAGAGTCACAGCACCGTTTACAACGTGGTCGTAGATCCAAAAGTCGTCTGCGTAAAATATGCGGGCTACACATCATCAGTGGCAGGTGATTATCAATGGAACTACATAATCGGCGGCGATGAATTCGAGCCGCTTGTGGGCAGTATCCCATTCACGGTGCTGGATACCCCAGCCGAAGGACTGAGCGCTCGCCTGGAATATCCCATGCTCACGCTTGCACCTGGGGAAGAGAAAGATTGCTCCATCTATATAAGAGGATGGCGCCACAACACAGCCGATCAGGTTGAAGTGGTGTATCCGGCCGTAATGGATGGCTGGGGCAATCTGCCTGGTCAAGTGCAGGTTTTCCCCGGAAACAGCGCAATGGACCCGTGGTCTATGTCCGGCATTGGAGATAACTGGCGCGAGTATCCCTTAGGACAAGGTTATCGTGCAAAAGAAACGGCGCCACCGGGGATGGTGCCAGTCAAAATAATCGTCAGGCAAAAGGATGCCGGCGATGTAACATTGACTCTGTTCATCAAAATAGTACCCAAGGGTACTGATACTACCGGTAGTGAATCTTCAGGGTACCCGCCAAGATTGCCGGGTGAGCCAGGTGGCGGCAACGAGCCTGGGGGGAACGGACCAGGTGGTGGGAACGAGCCCGGTGGTGGGCGTGGACCCGGCGGTGGGAACGGACCAGGTGGTGGGAACGAACCCGGGAATGGACCTGGCGGTGGGAACGAGCCAGGTGGTGGTAACGGGCCTGGGGGGTTCGTGCCGCCGCGCATCGGGCCTTTTGGTGGCACTACCTTCCCTCCGGGGATGGGTCCAGGGCGCGGTCCGCGCACAGGCCCGGGCCCTGGGCCGAGAACCGGATCAGGTGATAGGACCGGACCGAATATTCCAGGTGGATCGGGACCGGGACGAGGACCCGGCGGCACGAAAACGGGCACCGCCGGTGGTAGCAAATATCCAACTTATGTTTTTGCTTACGCGACCATAATGAAATGGCCTCATAATGACGATTACGATCCCAAGGTTGCCGCTCTCCGCACGACTACTTCGAGCACGGACAATAAACGCAGCACGGGTTTTATTTATGCGTTTCATGGACAGAAAGAATATTGTTCTTACCGCTATGAATTTCCTGAGGAATTAGTCCTGGATGAAACACCTGATTCCCGAGCCCGATCAGGTGACTGGAATAGCGATATGCTACATGCCACTTACGCCAAGAGGTTCAATATTCCTCTGAGCGCAAGCTTTACCTTTGAAAGAGACAAGAATGAGTTTGCCAAGAATATGCCGCCACCACCGAAACCAACGGATTGGCCTGTTTTGCTTTCAATTGACAATTCTGATCCTGTGATCCTCTTTACGGGTGAAATACAGCCGGTCAATCTCGCTTCAGTGCAGGGGTTTACCGACGGACGGCGCTCCTTGAGCGGCAAGTGTAATGTAGCCGCCGAGCTCGATTCCGATGGGAAAGCAAAGCAGGTCAAAGTCAAATACTTTACTATGGCAAACACCACCCTCGACTATACTTCCATGCCGTATGGATTCACTGCCATCGTACGGGTTCAAGCTACATACGTACTCAAAGGCCTGAAGCCTGATCCGCCTTCGGACCCGCCGGATCCACCAGATCCAACTGGCACCGTTACAGACACACCAGCGCCAGCAAAAAAATTGACTGCCTGGTTGGATTCGAATTCGCTGGAACTCACTGTAGGCAAACTGCCTTCCGAAATTGACAACATAAATATTGCAGGCTACAAGACAGACACCGCAAATCCAGTCCAGGTGATTTATCCAGGTCAATCGTTCGGCAACATTTTACCTGACAATATCGGCGTTGACGGCGGCAGCGGTGATATGGATCCTTCTGCTTTAAGCGCTGTTGCCAGTGACAAGGGTGTATACAGTTGGAGCGAAATATATCGAGCTCTTCCGAATGCAAAACCCGGTACGTACTCCGTTCCAATCATCGTCAGGCAAACTGGCGCCGGTCAGGTGAAATTGAATCTGACTATCAAAATTAAACCCAAACCTGAGTCGGCACCCTCCACGCCTCCGCCACCAAATACGACACCATCGATGCCGCCTACACATCCGCCGGCCCATCCGCCGACGCACCCACCAGCCACAGGCACCCCACCTGCACAGCCGACCCCATCCACCCCGACGGTTCCATCAACACACCCTCCGACATCCACGCCTTTGACACCGCCGACGCATCCGCCGGTGCACCCCCCGCAACAACCAGTCTTCAAGCCGTTCGATCTAAATGGCACATGGAAGAGTGATGTGAGAGCACAACTTGTTCAAGTCACGCTGGCGGGTCCGTCACTCAAGGCTGTGAAGCTCACAAGCACAGAGTCTATGCCCAGAGGTGAAGAGAGTTTCGAAGGACAATACACTGCCAATTCATTCCGCGGTAAAGCGCAGAAAGCAGATCCGGGTCATCAGAATGCACGGTGGCTCGATGTTACAATTGATGTTCCTGATGCTAACACAATCGTTGTGAGCGGCTCTGGTTGGGGCAAAGCAACTTACACGCGAACGAATGAAACGCCGCCACCGGAATTCAAACCCTTTGATCTCACTGGCGGATGGAAGAGTGATGTTAACAACCAGTTCGTTCAAGTCAACCACTACGGTTCGTCGATCGTAGCCATTAAGCTTACGAGCAGCGAGACACTTCCTAAAGGACAAGAGATCTTCGCCGGACAGTATCTGGCAAAATCCTTTCCGGGCAGAGCACAGAAAGCGGACAAGGGTCATCAGAATGCACGCTGGCTCGATGTCACACTCGAAGTTCCGGACCCGAATACAATACATGTGAGCGGCTCGGGATGGGCCAGAGTAACGTACACGCGAACAAATGAAGTGCCACCAGAAGACCATCCACCGCAAGGTCCAACCGCAAATCCACAGCATCCACCTGCGTCTCAACCGCAGGGTCCATCCGCAAATCCGCAGCATCCACCTGCGTCTCAACCGCAGGGTCCAACCGCAAATCCACAGCATCCACCTGCATCTCAACCGCAAGGTCCCGCCGCGATGCCACAGCATCCGCGTGCATCACATCCACCGCAAGGTCCAGCCGCGATACCACAACATCCACCCGCCGCTCCGGCATTCAAACCCTTCAATTTGAACGGCATTTGGAAATCCGATATAGGTTTGGCGCGCATTACGCACACAGGAACTTCGGTTCAAGCAGTGAAGCTAACCGGAAGTGAGTTTGTTCCTGCCGGGCAGGTCACATTCAAAGGAGAGTACACGGCTCCGGTCTTCCACGGTCAAGGGCAGAACGCCGATAAAGGTTACCAGAATCCTCGCTGGGTCGATATCAATATTGAAGTTCCCGATGCTAATACGATCAAGGCAGGAAACGGTGACTGGAATAATACTTTCGGCGACCCATGGAATCATGTGTTCACGCGCACGAACGAAGTTCCGCAGCAGCCGCGTGCACAGCACCCGCCGCAAGGCACACCACCAGCAAGCTCCGGTCCTCCGAAAAACCCGCCCGAGCCGCCACCACAGGCGGTGACTCCTGTCTCCGAGGTTTCAGGCGGGGATTGGCAAATGGGAGGCACTTATCCGCGGACCGTTACGGTGACGAGCAATTATCCGGCGATGAAGGATGGCTATCATGGCGTAGGCGGACTCCAGGTTGTCGGTCGCAGAATAACGGAGAATCCGCGGCATGGAACAATTAGAGAGCATGACGTCGCCGGCTGGACGTATCAATCGTATTCCGGCTATCATGGACCGGATCGCTTCACTGTCGAGATCACCGTACAGGATTCCTCCGGACGCACCGGTGCAGTCACATTCGTCTACAATGTCACGGTGCTTTAGAAATCGGTGCAGTAAGCGGGTCAGCACTTAGCAGTAGGCACGTCACTTTGAAATAAGCACGCCACTTTCGGCTTGATAAGATCTCCTAGTTCAAAGACACGACCATCAAAGTAATTCAGGTCATTCGCATGAAAAATCTCGTAATAGGCTTGGTAATTGGAATTTTTGCAGGACTATGTTTGGCGGCTCTAGCCGGCTACATTACTGTGGTAAACGGCTGGGTTCCAGCCAGAGCCGATGAGCCTTCCGGTGGATTTGAGACATGGGCGGCGCACAGCGCTTTGCGGGCCGTCATCAAGCGTGAAGCGCCTAAGGACTGTCCGGTTCCAGGTGATGAAGCTAACCTGGCAGCCGGCGCGAAGATTTATTCGCAAAATTGCTCCGGTTGTCATGGAGCGCCCGGGAGTCCCAAACCAGATTTTGCCAAAGGATTCTCGCCTTCACCGCCCTTATTTGCGAGCGGTGACAGCGTCACTGATGATCCGGTCGGAAGCATCTACTGGAAAGTGAATCACGGCATTCGTTTCACCGGCATGCCGGCGTTCAATTCCATGCTCAAAGACAATGAGTTATGGCAGGTGAGTTTGTTTCTAAAGAATATGGATAAACTCCCGCCTCCAGTTGATGCCACCTGGAAGAGTATGAAGTGAGATCAACTGGAGAGGTTGCATTCGCTTCCTGATTTTAGCCAGGCGGCAAGTTGATTGGCCAGTTCATCGACACCATCGCCGGTGTCGGAAGAAAAACATTGCGCAGTTACAAGATGATCAAGTCCGGCATCCTTAAGTCCTTTGCGTAATTGCAGCAGCGTATTCTGGGCTGCGCCGCGCGAGAGCTTGTCGCTCTTGGTCAGGAGGGCATGCAGAGGAATTTCAGATTTCAATGCACAGTTGAGTATCATCCTATCGGACTCCTGCATCGGATGACGAACATCCATTACAAGAATAATTCCCTTCAGGCATTTTCTTTCGCGGAGGTATTGCGATAAATGCTCCTGCCATTTATTTTTCATGGACTGGGGAACTTTGGCATAGCCATAACCGGGCAAATCGACAAGCCGAAACTCAGGCGCGCTTTGCAGTTGGAAGAAGTTGATCCGCTGCGTACACCCGGGAGTTTTACTGGTGCGCGCCAGTTTTTTGTTCTTTGTAAGTGCATTAATTGCGCTGGATTTCCCCGCGTTAGAGCGCCCGGCAAAGGCGACTTCTGCTCCTTGCTCGGGAGGGCATTGCTCCAGGCTGAGAGCACTGATTAGAAACTTTGCAGTGTTAAAGTTGATTTTTGTCATGCTGACATATCCGCGATCCTGGCGTTTTTCGTACTGTCATAATAAGACTATCCTCCGAAGAGTTCCTTAGACAGTGTAGAATGGCACAGATATTTTGTTACCGTGCCTCAAAGTTACGGTGAGTTTCAGGCAACCATTACTTCTGCACGATCGTTTCGTCGCATCAGGAGAGAGAAACCATGCCATTTACTATTTTCTGCCACAACGATTCTTCCGATCATGCCCTTGAATTTTTCGAGGAGAACAATGCCGAGATCAAAGGCGACACCGACGATTGGGAAGCCAGCTATGAGTTCGATGGTAAGTCAAAACGAAAGAAGAAGACAATAACGTTTACTTATGAACGTCAATGGTGCTCGCCGCCGAATTGGCCGCAGCAGTTGCTGGGCATGCAGAATTTTATTGGACAGTTTCCGCTCGATCCGCCGCGCCGAGAATTGGTGATGCGATTGATTCGCAAGTTTAAATACTGCGTCGGCATAATATGCGAGCCGGAAATCGAAGACGGCGATGATGAGAGGCTGGAGGTCATCCATGCATTGGCACGGCATATAGACGGAACGATTTTCGCTCCAGGCGCATTGTTCGATGCGAACTTCCTTCCGTTTGCCACCGCAGATGGTGAATTCGATCCTGGCGCCGTCATACCGTCTGTGGGTGAGACACCGGACGAAGATGAAGATTACTCGGAGGAGATGCCGGTTTCCGTGCCCCCTCCAACCGCTGAAAGAGTGGTTCGCCGGTTGTACGTTTTGCTGGCAGTTGCAGCTCGCGGTTTGCTCGACATGAATTTGAAGAGCGGCAATGAGCCCGCCTACAATCTCGAGGAATTGCATACGTGGTTGCAAGAGCTCGATATTGAAGATGAAATCGAAGACAGCGAGCGCGACATAATTTACACTCCCGCGGGCGGACTGTCGCGACAAAACATTCTGAACAGCGTGTGGACACTGGAGGGTCTGGTCGTCCTGGCATGGTCGCTAAAGCTCGCTGAAATACCGCGTTACGACGAGCTAGTCGAAACCGATGATCTGCTCGCTAAGTTGTCGTTCCTCGACGTCGCAGCATCGAAGAGGATAATAGATCGAGCTGAGTTGCGTGCGCCGGAGGAATTGCATAGATACAACGAACAGGTGTTCGCCCTCGATTGGCGCATGGTCGACTTTCGGATCAGACCCGAGGATTGCGATTACGCCAATGTTGATTTCGGCTATGGCAAATTCGATCTCTCGTGGGCTACGCTTCAAGAGGGCGATTTAAGTTTGAGGGGAACGCCGATAGCCACTGCTGATCCTGCACTAGTACAAACTGTTTCAAGCGCCGCCATGGAACGGCATAAAGCCTCAAACTGGCTCCAAGGTGATGCGCACTGTTACAGTGATGTTGTAACCAACACTTAGCAGCCAGGAAGGCGTACAATATGTCAAATACCTCAGCAGGCTCGGTCATGAACAAACTTCACCGTATAGCAGCACTAGCCTCAGTACTTTGTTTGATCCTACTGTCTTCGTGCAGCTCGATTGATTGGCAGGATATTACTCCTGAAGGCACTGATGGTTCCTTTTCACTGCCAAAGCCTGTGACACACCGCCAGGACCAGGTTCACGACGTATACGAAGCGAAATTGGACAAGTGTCAAATTCAAGTGGGTGTCTATCCGCGACGGCTTGTGCCGGCGCAGCCCGGTACTTCTGATGCTGAATTGTTGAACCAGTTCGAGCAAAACATCATCGCGCAGATTCAAGGCAACCTCACTGCCGCCGGTAAGAATCCGCAGTTTTCATTCGAAGGCAATGTACCAACAAAAAATGGGCTCGCTCAGCAGACGCGCATTCGTGTTCAGGACGAATTTATACTCAATCAGTTTTACATCACGCCGAAAACTCTCTACTGCATCAAAATCGACAATGGGGATAAGACAAATCCCAATGTCGCAAAATTCCTCGATTCGTTTACGCCATAGCGGACCCCGTTTAATGATACCGCCCACAGTGTCACACGAGGGTTCTCCATTATCTGTGGGAAATTAAACCGGCAGGCCGGCGATCTAACCCGGCTTAAGGCAGGCCTTGCCATCGAAATGGAAACGGATGCTACAATAGTCCTGATATGTTCAAATGAGGCTGTCTTGCTCAACTTCGAGTTTTACTGCCGAAGGTTGAGATAGATTGCAAAGCACTACGTTAGAGTTTGGAATTCATAAGAATACAATGTTGCGCGGAATGAGCCCACGGCTCGGACTGCGCAATCGTGCTGGCTCGCTGATAGTGATATATATCTCTCCAACATGTCGCAGATAGGAGCTTCTCCGATCTGACTGAACTACTCACAAAGAAGGTTGTATCGTAAATGCAAAACAAGTTATTCGTCCGAAATCTATCTTTCAGTTGTTCCGACTCTGATTTGAGAGAGCTTTTCACTCAATTTGGTGAGGTAACATCAGTAACCATTGCTACGGACCGTGATACAGGTAGAGCCCGTGGTTTTGGTTTCGTCGAAATGGCTACGCAGCAACAAGCCGAAGCCGCAATTCGTGGTTTGGAAGGCACGGAGTTTGGCGGACGTACGCTGCATGTGGCTATGTCGGAGCCGCGTGAAAAGCGCACCAACAGAGGCGGTAACCGCTGGTAAGCCTGGCCTCGGCGGGCTCGCGGACAGGCAGGCTCCTGCGTTCAGCGTGATGCAGGTCTTCTGCCAAAATGTCGGCGCGGTGCGCGCTTGATGGATGACAAGGGAGCGCTGATCGGCCGGCTCATCAGGGTGCGACCGACAATTTTCTCGATCTGGCGTAAACTTCCGTGGTCGCTGTCACAAACGAAAGTGTGCGAGCACCCCGAACGCCCGGCCCGTCCAGTTCGTCCAATGCGATGGACATAATCCGAGGGCGATTGCGGAAGGTCGTAATTGACCACATGACTGATCGTCGGAATATCCAGCCCGCGCGCAGCCACATCGGTTGCCACCAGCACGTTGAACTTCCCCTTTCGATAATGATCGAGGGTTGTTTCTCTTTTATTCTGGCTGACGTCGCCGTGAATCTCCTGCGCTTCTACAGCCGCAGCGCGCAAACGGGCAGCCACTTTCTTGGCCTTGCGTCGCGTTCTTGTAAACACCAGAATCGATCCCTGACCGGCATCGCTGATCAATTTCAGAAGTAATGCGTCCTTCTCGTCTTCGTTCGTCTTGTGGAACTGTTGTTCTATCGATGCCGGCTCGATGCGTTTCGCGCAGACGCCGACGCGCACAGGATCGGTTAAATACTCCTTTGCGAGCCGCTCCACACGTAAGTCAAAGGTTGCCGAAAACATGGCAGTTTGGCGCCGGGTCGGCACGCGTTCTATAACTTTCCGGATTTGTGGTGCGAA
Organism: Pseudomonadota bacterium; assembly: GCA_021324135.1. Lineage (GTDB taxonomy): Bacteria > Cyanobacteriota > Vampirovibrionia > Obscuribacterales > Obscuribacteraceae > JAJPJO01. The sequence continues at coordinate 18,659 of JAJPJO010000535.1, read as the reverse complement.
TCCAAGGTCCAGAAGGCGATCGGCTTCGTCCAAAATCAGCATCTCGACCGTGGATAGGTCTACCATGCGACGCTGAATGAAGTCGAGCAAACGTCCGGGCGTCGCTACGATCACGTCGGGACCGGCTCGCAGTTCTCTGGTTTGATTCCCATAACCGGTGCCACCATAGAGCACGGATGTTTTGATCTGCCCATGAGCACCGAAGCGCTCGAACTCGGCTTTGACCTGCAACGCCAGTTCCCGTGTGGGAAGCAAAACAAGGGCGCGGCACGTTTTCGCTCGTTTGCCCAATCGGTCGATCACCGGCAGGGCGTAAGCCGCGGTCTTTCCCGAGCCTGTCTGTGCCGACGCCATTACGTCGCAACCGTCAAGCATCGGTCTGATTGCCTTTGATTGGATCTCGGTCGGCTCGGTAAATCCAATGCCCTTCAGGCGCGCCAGCGCTTGCTTGGACAGTCCAAGCTCTACAAATGTATTCAAGTATAAAACCTCATGCGATTGGCTTTACGAGCGCTTCTTTCATCATGTTACTGCGCTCTGCGGCGCGAAATGCCTTGTGACAGCGCCATAGCCGAAATGGCAGTATGGCACCCTGTAACTTCATTGTCAAAAGCACAGACTGCTTTTGTTTCACTATGTGTTCGATCGTACACGGCCGGTCAATATTTTTAGCGGGCTTTGCAATTGTTGAGAGGGCCCGGAGAATCAAGAGGGAACCGCCGGGAAAGACCGTCATTCCGCCTTAGAAGGGGCAAACTGTGCAATAATAGTGAAAGAGAGTTACTCGACCCATTTGCTCACCATTGAGTACTTTGGTCAATGGTGGGTTTATGCAACAAGACATCAGAATTTTGATCGGCAATCTTTCGACGGATGTGGAGGAACAGCAAATCCGCGACGTCTTTACCGGAACGCCGGGAACGGTTAGTGCCGTTTCCATCCCGAGAGATCCGAAAACAGGCAAATCACGCGGTTTTGCATTTGTCGACATGCTGAACAATCTGGACGCCGAGCGGGCTGTGTCCGATTTGAACGGACAGAACGTAAACGGACGCACGATCAATATGAGCTTGGTTCCGTTCAAGAAACCGCAACGCAAGTGGTATCACTTCGGAGCAAAATGATGCTGCGGGAACCTACGGTCGCTGCATTCGTTGCCGTTCTACATCGTTGAAGTTATAGGTCGGAAAGCTGCTTTGCGGCGAGGTGCTGACATTGCCTTCCTGGGTGACGATCTTCCGTTTCGATCCCCGGGGATACTGGAGCAATTTCTTTCCTTGCAAATCGTTTATCGCCTCGAAAACAGCTTGATCGTATGAAGGAAAGCGCGATGATTGCGTAATTGCGATGTTGACTATTTTGCGATTGGGAAGAACCTGCAAGCCGTACCATGCTGAAGTGCCGTTCGGGTAGCGGCTCTGCATCATCTGTGTGCGCGGGTCCCATACGAAGTGGACATCATTGTGGACATTGATCTTTTGAAGCACTCCCGACTGGATCGCTTGCATAAGCTCATTGCGCCAGCGATTCCAATCGATAGCCAGCTCTTGATCGTCTGCGTCGGGATCGAGTGAGGCATTCCCCGTTAGAGGAGCGGCTCCGGATGCTCCTCCTTGTAGAGGCTGTCCTTGATTCATCTGTCCATTTGCGCCGACTCCGCCGTTCAATTGATTATTCTGCAGATCCCCCTGCAATTCGCTCTGCTCGATGCCGCCCTCCAGCGGTCGGCGAGGAGTGACATGCAGCGTTTGATTTGATTGAGGCGAGGCGTTTGTCGTGGGCTGTTGCAGTTCACCCTGAGGATATTCGTCGGCATATACTGCCTGAGCTAGAAAAACGTTCTCGCCAAGAAACATCGCTGAGAGCAAAAATATTGTTGTCGCACTTCTTGCGACGAACGGCGCAAAGGAAAAGAATACTCTTGCAGTTTTTGTAGAACGCATTTTATACATCGCGTTTCCATCTTATCACCCGGACATGGATACCCTTAAGAGTTTCGTCAACTCGCGGTCGAATGTCGAGGAAAATTGACGTTTCTCCCTTTCGCCGAATGCCTTTGGTCCGCCGGTCATCTCGCCTGCATCGCGGCGGTGTTGTGACAAATCGCGCATGGAAAGCCGCTCGCCAATGTTTTCAGTGGTGAACGTTTCGCCGCGCGGGTTGATAACAACAATGTTGCGATGAACAAGAATGTGCGCCAGCGGGATGTCCTGGGTTATGACGAGATCGCCGGTTTGAGCCGACTCGCCTATGAGTCTATCAGCAGCATCGGGCGACATGTCCACCTGGAGGCAGGAGAAGAGCGGTGAATCCGGGAGAGCGATGATTTTATTTGCCACGAAAACAGTCTCAACCTTGCGGCGATGGGCAGCCCTGATCACAATGTCTTTTACTCCGCCAGGACATGCATCGGCATCAACCCAGATTTTCATTTTCTTTTCCACATTTCAAGAATTTGGATTTGCGCATGTCCAGTAAAGCATGCTTCGGACCGATAAGCTAGAATCAAGTCAATCAGTCGAAGCCGGCCAACAGAAGAAACATGCAGAATTCGCCAGAAGAGTCGCCGAAGAAAAAGCCAGAAGAATCTCTGAATAAACCTCCAAAAGGAACGCCCAACAAAGGGTCAAAGGAGCCTTTGAAGAAACGCTCTCCTGCCAGGGAGGTCTTCAAATGGACAGTCGACCTCGCCATTCTTGCAGCTCTCATCTGGTATTTTTCAAATCCGCTAAATACGAAAAATTTCTGGTACGGACTCGAGGATTGGTTCGAGAAAGGCGTGGCATTTGCGTTTTCTTTCCAGCACCCGAATGGAAACGCGGCTTCCACACAAAGCGTGGCGACATCGTCCTCGCCGGCGCACAATGAAAAGATTCTTCCTCCTCCGATGTTTATCCCACCACCACTGCCAACCAAGGAGCAGCTGGAGACCGAGGTTCCAGGGGACTGCTTCCCGCCCGAGGTGCGCGGTCCGGAAGATGCCGAGGCGGTGGCAAAACTTTTCTACCGTCCGCCACCCCTGCCAAAGGAGAAGAAGGTTCGCAAGAAAAAGGGTGAGCCGGTGCTCTTCGCCAGGAAGAAGATCAAGAACGTTCCCTTCTATCTAGTAACAATAGATCTCACCGATCCCGATAGTTACATCGTGATCCGTTTGCCGCATAATGCCGAGCGAGCAAACTGCACCACATACAGTGCGGGGCACGAGTCCTTCGATTCGTTCGTGAAACGATCTGATGCAGCAGTGGCGGTAAACGGCACATTTTTCAGCAAAGACGATCAAGAAAGAGTTATGGGCAATATGGTCTCAGAAGGAAAGATGCTCAAATACAGCGAGTGGGAAAACTATGGCACCACCCTTGGTTTGAAAGAGAATAATTATCCGGAGATGGTGACGGCTCGCGCGGAAGGCAAGCCTGACTGGTCGTCGCACTGGTTCTCTCTGACGTGCGGCCCGCGGCTGATCAAGAAAGGAGAGATCTGGCTCGATCCGAAGCTGGAGGGATTCGCTGATCCGCACGTGCTCGGCTGCGGTCCGCGCTCCGCCATCGGTTTTCCACAGTCGCGCGACAAACTTTATATAGTGGTTTTTCAGCGCGGTCTTTCGCTAAACGAAGAGGCAAAATTGATGCAGGAGATCGGCTGCTATGAAGCGATGAACATCGATGGAGGCGCTTCCAAAGCGCTCGCCCATGATAATTCGGTCGTCATCAAACCCGGGCGCGCCCTGACCAACGTTCTTGTCGTTTACGACAGCAAACACAAGGCACCGGCTGACGTGATTGCCTCGTGGGATAACTTCCAGATGTCTGCTAAAATTCGCTGAAGTTGTTTGCCTCAACAAAGTTGTCAGTTTATGTCCTTGACCAAACAAGACAAAGCCGCTTTCCGCGCGACAATATTTCGCCATCTGGATGGAATCGCAACAGCCCCGACTGCCTACACTTTGCTGGAAAGGGGCGTTTTAGAACATATTCTTCAGCACAAAGCCGTGGATGTCACTGAACTGGCCTCCGGATTCCAGGCCAACGAGGGCTATTTGAATGTGGCATTGCGCGTTCTGGCTTCCCAGGGTTGGCTGGATGTCGAAATCGACAATGCCGACAACACAGTCCGATATAGCGTAAATGCAAAGAGCGCCATAGCCTTCGAACTCTGCAGTCTATACAAGGATGTGGTGGCGCTGCTTCGCTTTTCCGGTCAGTTTCACAGACGCAAATTCGAACGCGCGCCCTTCAGCGTGCTGGAAAACATTTTCAAAAAATACCGCCAGAATTTCGGCATCGTATTCTCCAGCGATCCTGAAACCATGCTTATCCAGGAGCAAGTGTTGAAACACATCGAAGGCGTTGCGATCGGACCGACGATCGTTGCGCTTGGCATGGGAGGAATGTTTCACAAGTACTTTATGGAGGCTTCATTCAAACCCGAAGAATTTCACGAAGATGCAGAAAGTTTCGACAAGATTCTCGACTTCTTCTCTTTTCTCGGATGGTTTGAAAAGAAAGCGCAGACATATCGCTTTACTGAAAAAGGCTTATTCTTCGCCCGGCGAGCACCCGCCTACGGAGTGACAGTATCGTATAGTCCGACTTTCAGAAATCTCGACGAACTGATCTTTGGCAATCCGGAGATATTGATGAATAACAAGCCGGAATTGCCGGAACTGCACGTGGATCGCGAAATGAATGTGTGGGGTAGCGGCGGGGCGCACACCACTTATTTCAAGAAGATAGATGAGGTGATCGTCGAGCTTTTCAACAGACCTCTAGACGATCAGCCAAAAGGCGTTTTAGACATGGGCTGTGGCAACGGCGCATTTTTGCAGCACGTTTTCGAAGTGATTTCTCAGCGCACATTGCGCGGGCAAATGCTGGATGATTATCCTTTGCTCCTGGTTGGTGCCGACTTCAATGAGGTGGCGCTGCGCGTCACTCGAGCCAATCTTACCAAGGCGGATATCTGGGCGAAAGTCACCTGGGGCGATATCGGCAATCCCGATTTACTAGCTCGCGATCTTAAAGATAACTACGGCATATCACTTGAAGATCTGCTCAACGTGCGCACCTTCCTCGATCACAATCGGCCGTGGAAGCCGCCTGCTTCCCCGCTGACAGGCCGTGTAAGCCAATCATCCGGAGCGTTCTGTTCCAGGGGCAAACGGCTGAACAACAACGATGTCGAGGCTGGTCTGCTGGAACATTTGTGCCGATGGGCGCCGTTCGTGCGACGCTTCGGATTACTGGTCATCGAGCTGCACACCATCTCTCCCGCCCTTGCCGCAAAAAACATCGGTCTGACCGCTGCCACCGCATATGATGCCACCCATGGCTACTCCGATCAGTACATTGTTGAGGTCGATGTTTTCAACCGGATTGCAGAAGAGGCGGGACTCTACCCGGACCCGGCGCACTTTTGCAAGTTTCCCAATTCGGAATTGGCAACCATAAGCATCAATTTATTGAAGGGCAAATGATTTAATTTGTTCGATCTGAATCGCCGCTCCAGCCGGATACAATATATAGGTTTGCTCTTCCAGGAGGAAAAACGGTGCTCAACTTCCGATTGCCAATGTCACTGAAGAATCTTGCCGTTACCATAGTCGCCCTGACGACGTTTGCAAACCTGTTCATGAATAATGCATGGGCAGATGAGGGCTACCCGTTTGACATGAAGAAGAAATACCCGAAAGCATTTGCCGCTTTCCAGAAAATTGTCCCGGCTAAATTCAAGAAGAACGCCTGGGTCTATTCCTTATCGGGAACAGCCGGTCCCATGAGCGCCACTCAATGTGGTGGCAAGAAATGTCTTACAGGATCTGTATGCCAGCCTCATGATTGCGGTGGCAACCAGCTCGCCTTTGTCATTGCAGAAGACGGCAGCAGCGCGACAGGCTTATTGCGCTCGACAAACCTGACCCAGGATAAGGATGTTCTTTTCGGCAAACCCAACGCCGCTCAACTGGCTTTATTGAAGAAAGAACTTGGCGAGTAGATAGAGGCGGATGAGCTGGGCATCGTGATCGCTCCTCTGCTATATTGGAGGAATAGCGCGGCTCATACCGGAGTCATGTACGCATGACCAGCACCACCCAAAAATATTTCAATCTCCTCTGCGAATTGAGGCGGTCGTACAAGTTTGAAATTGTTGCAGAAGAGAGTCAGTACGATCCGGTGATCAGTTATGAGGTGCCGAGCCGGGAAGAGAGTGCGGCTTTCCTTGAGTTCCTGCAAAACGAGCTGGCGCTCTACTCGACAAGGTTTATAAACAGACTGCAGATCGACAAAATTATTCTTGGCAATAAGATCCACAGAGTCGATCAGCCAATAGTAGGCTGCGCAAGCATGTCTTTGTTTCCTGATAGCTTGCCGCTGCGTGTGCTCTTTCGAAAAAACACAATCTATCTCGCTGCCGACCAATGCAACACCGTCGACGGTCGTATATGCATTCATCATGAACTGTTTCATGCCATCGAAGCACATGAAGAACGTTGGCCGAAATACTTCGATCCTATCTGGCCGAATCTGAATCCGCGCGCCTTCCGATACAAAGAGGACAGTCTCAGCAATGAAAGTTACGAGAACCAGCTCGACTGCGACGGATTCTTATCGAGCTATTCGATGAGGACAGTGCGAGAAGATAAGGCGGAACTTTTCTCACACATGGTGGTGAATTTTGCTCGAGTGGAAGAGTTGGCATCTAAAGACAAATTTCTGCGCGCTAAGACTCAACGCATGAAGCAGATATTGAAGGCGTTCAATGAAGAATTCGATGAATCTTTTTGGAGAAAGAGAGAGCAAAACTCGCTAAATGGCACCGCCAAAATCAGCTATGAACAATTGTTGTTGAGAAAACTGCAAGATGCTTTGGTCAATGAAGAACTGAGTACGCAGGAATCGGGTTGAGAGCTCGCCTACATCAATTGCTTTTTCAGATAGGCAGTCGTTCTCGGAAAGTATTCCAGCATTGCCTCGCGCCCTTGCCGGCCGATGAGAGTGCCGATGATTTCTGAGCAACCCAGGGAGCGTGAATCGCTAGTTGGCTGAGTTTCTTCAATGAAATATATTCGAAGCCGGGGTGACAGATGAGCCAGGTCTTCGTTATACAGATTTATCAGCTCTTCCTTGTTTGTCATGACGCCCATGCAGTCATTAATGGCATGGCCAAGAAGTTGATACAAACTTGACCTCATCTCATCTTGAGAGCGAGGAGGCTTGAGTTGTTGGCTGCCTCGAACTTTCTCGGATTCATAAAGCCAGACATCTCGACCGTAGCATCTTCCCCCTTCCTCACCCATAGTCATGTCGGAAGGTCCCGGTCGTCGTCCGTCTCCAGAGCCCGGCCAATTGTCCTCGATGTTAGGGGCGAGGTTAACGCTGGCACCACCTTTCTCCAGCAAATTGTAGATTTTCGGAGGAAGTTTCCGCAGCACATCTCTGCATGTTGCAACTGTCTCTTGTCGAACCGGTGCATGGCCGAATTTCGGTGCGATCACTCTGATGCGGTCGAGCAGAGGGCCGCTATTGTCATGCTCTCGAATGCCGAATCCGATGCCCAGGACAAAAAGCAGCAAGCAGCATGCAAGTGCCGCAAGGACGAATGGAGGCTGTCGTTTACTTAACATGTTCCTATCATACCGTTTTGAATTGCTCGCTATTAATCAGCAAGACAACTCTTCTTTTGATTTCGTCTCGAATGGCACGCACTTCCTCGAGTGACTTGTTCTTGGGGTCCGGCATAGGCCAGTCCATTCGTTTTAACTCGGGCAGATAAGGACAGGCTTCACCACAGCCCAACGTAATCAGCAAGTGTGCGTCTCTGGCTAGCTCATTTGTCAGGAGCCGGGGTTTAGCCTCAGACAAGTCTATGCCGACCTCCTTCATTGCCTCGACCACCTCTGGATGAACTCTAGTGCCTGGTTGTGTCCCGGCTGAGGTCGCGCCTCCACCGGCAATCTGATTATAAAATGCGGCCGCCATTTGTGAACGTCCGGAGTTGTGCACACAAGCAAATATCACCATCACTTGCCTTCGATCTCCACCCTCACTGCCTCCACTTGCATTGCCTCCACGGGTGGTGCGCAGCATGCAGTCTCCTTGGCCAGTGGAACCTCTGTCGTGCTTACTTCGTTATTGTCGCCATAGACTGTCGACTCGCCGGTTGTTAGAAACGTTTCCCAGGCTATGCCTTGTGGATCGACTACCCAGCTTTTCTCTGATTTCGCGTAGCAGCATGTAGTCGATCCTTCATCAAGCACTTGCATATCGGCGGACTTAAGCCGCGTTGAAACCTCATTGAGTTCCGATTCATTTTCGACCTGTATGCCAAGGTGATCTAATCCGGGCTGACGTCCACGAGCTGAGATTGCAAAGTTCACCCGCGGATCGTCCAGCATCCATTTTGCATAGTCTTCCTTCAGAACGGTAGGAGCGACGCCAAATAATCCGCTATAGAATTTTACCGAGTCTTCGATACTCCCTACCGCCACGTGTACATGCATTCGTTTCATCAGCATTTGCCTCCATTGTCCGCGCAACAATTCTCCATCAGGAAGCCCAGGAGCTCTTGCATTCGATCGTAGTCAGCCGAATAAATTATTGATCTGCCTTCACGCCGTGACGTGATCAATCCGGCATTGCTTAATTCCTTAAGGTGAAAGGAAATTGTCGCTGCTGGTATCGAGAGCTTATCGCTCAACTCGCTCGGTGTGATACCACGCGGACCCCGGCGAACCAGGAGCCTGAATACTTCCAAACGTGATTCTTGCGCCAGAGCGCCCAGCGCTATGACGGCGTCCCTCGATTTCATAATTCCAAGAATATCGAAATGACATCAAAGTGTCAAGCGGAACCGTCTAGACATTGTTGGATTCATTAGTCATGCTGCTCCCCTCAACCTAATTTATTGAAGCGCAATAGTATAGTATGGGTCGGTCGCCGGTCTTCGAAATTACATTCTTGAGAAACCGAAATGAGAAAAAGAGGTCCAGTTATGAAGGTCATTGCTACTGCGGTCACACTCCTCCTCATCTGCCTTCCCGCCTTCGCCGAGCCTCAGTTGAGTTCAGCAGACAAAGGGGAAATCGACAGGTTGACCCGAGCTATTAAAATTGAGCCTACTGCCGATGCTTATGGGCAGCGAGGTCTTGTTTATGATAAGAACGGCATGTTCCAGCAGGCGGAGAGTGACTTTACCGAGGCAATGAAACTGGCACCGAAAGAAGGAAGATTTCTGTGGCTTAGAGGCATGGCGCTCGCGGAGCAAAATAAATTCCAGGAAGCGCTTGCGGATTGCACGGAGACACTGAAGATCTCCGAAAAAGGTGATGATGATTATACGCAAGCTCTGCGCATTCGCTCTCACTGTTTCGAAAAGCTGCATCGCGAGCAGGACATGCTTGCTGATTTGAAACAGCTCAGCGCCCTGGGCGATAGCACGGCAGCAGCCGCTGTGGCGCGGTGGGAGAACGATCACAAAGGCGGCATTCAAGGACAACTCGAGGCAAAGCAAATTCCACGCTCCATTGTTCAGTGGAATGATGCCACGGCTGCACCGTGGCCGGGGATCGAGAAAATTGCTGCGGCAATGGACGAGGATGAGCCGCGCTTAGGACAAATACACATGCGTGCTTCGGTAGCATTGATTCTCATTCGCGAATATCCTGAAGCACTGAAGAAGTTTCGCGACGATCCAATAAATATGGCGATGAACCCTTCAAACGGACCGGAGCTACTCGCTGCTTACCTCGGCCATGTCAGTCGTTGTCTGGAGCAAGGAAAGAAGCCGATTTTCTTGAAGTCAGTCTACTGGGAGCAAATTGAAAAACTTTGGAAAGAGGGAAAGCGTAATGATGCTCTGGCGCTTTCGTACCATCCCGAGCTTGGAAAAGCGCAGATCGAAGGCGTAAATCGTTATATGGATCAAATCAAAGGTGACAAGTCGAACTGATTCAGGCTTCGGCCCATGACCAGCCATTGAATCATGTCCGCTCGCCGCTCAAATCCGACCGGGTATGCTCCCACTCGAATCATCAGGTGCACCCGAGGGTGCTGCACGGTGACCGAGCTGGTTTTCAAATATCAGCTGATCTACTTTGAGCGCGTCGGGGTGTACTTTGCGATCGCCTGAGAATGGATAACCAAACCAGAGTACGAGCAGCATGTTCAACGATATCAGTATGGCGCACATTGCCGTCATGGCCGACTGCAGCCTTATATTTTTCACCCCGAATATGTAGGTGAAGATTATTGTGATCATCCCGCCAATGAAGAGCACAAGCCATTCTTCTGGAGGTACTCCGAACTGCGCCTGATTAGTTCGAGCGCGCCTGCAGTCCCATACCTGACATGCTTGCTGGACGGCGACCTGATAAATTGCTTGCTGCGCTTGCGTGACCGGCTCGAAATCCTGGACGGTGCGGATCAGCTTAATTGCGGTCCTTCTTGCTTCCATATCTATACCGCCGTCATCCATCATCGGCCATTCGACATCGACGACGCGCTGGACATAATGAGCGCAGAGCTCCTTTATTTGCTTCGACCTCTCGGGCGGATATTTATCGGAAAGCATGAATACATCGGCAAGTCCGTTGGCCTCAGCCTGGACATTGTTTCGTGCGTCCTGGAACTTGCCCATGGCGTCGACGACTACTAGACCGAGCAAAACGGCATACATCGTTCCGACAATCGAAAGTAAATAACCCGACACTTCGTGCGCATCATGAAACTGGTCGTAGCTAATCTTGCTGCGCACCAGCAGAAGACCGCCAACGGACAGCAAAACGGATGCAACGACGAGCACCGCGCCCATCCAGTACGAATCGATTGCCATTGAACATTTCTCCTGGAGATTTTGGATGCTTGAGGCCGGTGGAAACGGAAATGCGACACCACCTATGGTGCGGGTCCATGCATGCGAGCTTCAAGAGCGTTACTTCCCTGCCCGAAGGCTCAACCCGGCCCGATCATTATAATAGCCCTGATCCGGGCCAATAAAAAATCGGCTTGCATTCTCTTGACAACGTGATATCCTTATGCTGTACCCGAGAATCTTACTAGCCTCCAGTTGCGATTAGCCTACCCGTTTAGGTTCAGATGCCGCCGACCCCGCATCCGGTCCTCTCCACCCCATCCCTCGTTTCAGGTCAAAGAACATGAACAAGCTAATTCCAATCCTACCGGCGACCCTGGTTCTAGCAAGCACCATCGCAACCCCCGCCTTTGCTAAAAAGTGCGAGTATAACTTCAATACCTGCAGGTATAGCTTCACCGACGCTGTAAATCCTATGTCACGCAATCAAGCAGCCGTTCCGACCGGCAACATGAACCCGGGCATAGGCGCCACCAATTCTGCAGCAGATAGATTAAGAAACCAGATTTCCGTCTCAGTGTACGAGCAAACGCCGCAGCGAACACTGATCATGCCCAGCTTTCGACCGCAAGTACAATCTAGCAACACAAACAATAACTCTCAGCCGCAGGTACAGCAGCGACCGGTGTACTACTATGTGCCGGGGCAGAACGCCAAGAGCACCCAAACTACCAGCCAAAGCACGGGCGTCAGTTATCAATACAACAGCAGCGGCGCTGCAACCTATGACTCCAATAGCAGCAACTCGAAATAGAAGGTGCTGAAAGTGCTACCGGTGGCATGCTACCGGATATGGTGGCATCGTTTACGCTGAGCCGGCGCATTGGCTCGAGCGTGGCAGTATGTTCCGCCGTGGCAGTACGTCCATCGCGGCAATACGTTTCCACCGTGAGCATGTCGCTATGGGCGGAGATTTAAAATTGTGATCCCCTCTGGAGCATACAGGATTATGTCATTGCCTCCAGTTCCCATGTAATAGGGTTTGTTGTTGTTTTGAAAATTGCGATTTATCGCGTCTACAAGAACGTGTTTTTCAGCAGGCTGCCAGCGAAACAGCCTTTTCAATTCGCTTTGCACGGCCGGTGTTCGCCCGAAACCACCTTCGCTGGCGACCCGTGAGGCAATCTTGTCGGCTCGGGCTTCAATGCTTTTGTCAATTCCATTGGTTTGCTGCTCCGGCTCATCGCTCAGCTCTGGAGCTTTCGTCTGCGCACTTGCAACGACTGGAGCTGCTGCCGGCGCATCGTCGTAAATGGGATTGAACCAATCCGGCGAGGCTGGTTCATCGGCGGGATGGAAACTTGAAAGATGTGGTGGTAAAGGTTTTGAAGAAGGGCCTGAGGGAAAGTCTTCCTTGCTCATGCATCCATCCTCCTTGGTTCTTGATTGGTTTGGCAATGTTGGATTCTTCGCAGCGCGAAGCTGCTGAAGATTGGCTGAGGTGATTGGCCGCTCTGGAGGCCAAAAGGCTGGACATGCTAATTGTCCAGTTCATTTACCGTGGTTACTTTACTGTGGTAAGAAACGAATCTGAGTTGATGCGTTCTTTGGATAAAGTGGCTGCAGACTAAACAATAAGACTATCTCGCAAAGTTGTCAAGATGTTTTAGATCAGTCAACCGTCTGGTCGCACACGTTTGCAAGGCACTGCATCTGGTGGCGCCCGGCATCAAGCTCTAAAGCACTCGCAGCTCGTTTTGCGATAAACTGTAAGCCTCACCGGGCACATCAAAACTGAAATCATCACTGAGCCACTCGGGAGCGCAAAATGCCGGAGTTTCCGCCCATCTATAAGCCAGCCGCCTTTGCCCTGGCAATGTCGATGATCTCAATCATCGCTCTGGCGTTTCCACCAACAACTCAGGCGTCACCTGAAAAGAATAAAGGTCCGAGTGAAAGAGGCAAGCTAAGCAACGGAAAGGGCTCTGGAAAAACGGAAAACTTCGTTCCGGACCCGATGTCGCTGCGTTTGTTGACCACAACAGACAGAGCCACCAACCAGAAGATCCGACAAATAGTTGAGAGCTCCGATTGGATGGCTCTGCAAAGACAGATTCGAGAGATCGCCTTCAAGAATCAGGTACCGCTTCCGCCAAGAGTCAGACCGGGCGGGCGGAATGCGCTGGGCCCACCAGGAGCTCGCCAACGTCCTGGTCCTGAAAACATGCCGCCGGGTCTGGGTCCAGGGGGCTCGCAGACAAAAGCCGAGAAAATCGGCGGTGACCTCCTGGCAGCGATGTCCGGTGCAGATGCGCCGAATGATTCAAATGAATGAGTGCCAAACAAAAGCAAGCAATGAAGGAAATCAAAGAACTGCAGAAGCGATCCGATGCAGAATGGCTTCATGTCTGGGCTTCGGTGCGACCTTTGCTGACACCCAAAAATATTCAAGAACTGAGGGTCATAAATGAAGAGCTAATTCCGAGGCCGCGCTAGCGACAGCGAGGTCTTCTGGCGATCAAGCCTGATTTCTCCCCTGACTCAGCCCAATTTTTGACAAACGACAAACGTTGTTTGACGTCCTTTAGCGTTTGGGTGTTTGTCAGTCTTCGGCAGAACGGCACTCTCAATCCGGTATCAACGTAGGAGTACAGTTCTACATTCGTTTCTTTGCCGCCTTCTTCCGGAGTAAGTGTCCATGCACCTTCGAACGCTTTGAACTTGTCGGATTTGATCATCTTGTACTCAATTCGCTTCGGCGTGTATACCTCCTCGTATACGCAAGAAACGTGCCCGAGAACGGGCCTGTTCATCTCCTCCTCGACGACGATCCGGTCCTCCGAGCGGGAGAGTTCTTTGCCTCGCCCGGCATCGCCTTGCCTCTGATGGCGGATCGCCTCATAGACCAGTCGCGGCTCAGCTTGCACGAGCACTGCCGCTCGAACGCCCGGTGCCGGATTCTCCTCAGCACAGTTGGCGGGAGCGCAAAGGAAGAGCCCGCACAATGTGAGTAAAAGGCTGAGCACGGTATGATCGATCGAGCGAGGCGGCAGACTTGATTGGATCTGCGTACTGCCTTTCGCACTGCCAATCTTATGGAATCGCGCTGTCGTAATGTAAGCTGCCCCTGAACTCATGTCTCATTAGCGATTCGACCGTGCCTTGTTATTTTTACCCAGACCGGTCTTTTCCTTATCCTAAAAATGGAACCTGTCCATTGAATGGATCGTTCGATTTTATGGATGTGAAATTTGCACCAGGGGCGGTGTCAACTCCGGCTCAGCGTTCCTTGATCTTTTGCCACCACGATTTACTTGTGGACTCTTCGCGATCGGCAATCTGCCTGGCTAGTGAGACAATGTTCGAATCAAGTGAAAGGAAGAGAGCGCCCCATTTTGATTCGATAGAATCGACATACGACCTCAGCGTTTGCAATTCGGCTGCTCTTGCTTCAAGTCGCAGCTCCAGCACGGCAATCTTGCTTTCAAGAGCAGCGAGATTGCTGTCGCTTGAAGCGAAGTCTTGTTTTTTGGCAGCTGATTGTTGAGCCAGGACGCGCCATTCGGGGCCCTTCGGACCGTTTATCTTGTACCCCTTCAGCTCACCGCGCCTGAGCATTCTCTGAACGCTGCGAACGGACTTGCCTAACTTCCTTGCCATCATGCGCACGGTCATGCCTTCATTTCCTCTAACGCTGCTCCGCTCTGGTGTTGCATCAGGAGCATGGTTTGCTGATTCCGATCTCTCGAACTCACAATCCCGATCGAAATCGAAAAAAACGCTCGCTTCGGATGGATGGAAGTCTATTTGGTTGTTGTACTCTTGCATTGGTCTCCCCCTTTGATCATGATCAGCCCAACGTCGAATGGTTGCCTTTGAGAACCGCTGTTCTCCTGGTGCCAACGATATAGTTATGGCCGTTAAATCAACGTTAAACCGGGCGGTTTTGCACAACTTGCTAAAGACGATCGCCGCCTATCTCAATAAGAAATACTTGTTTCGTCCCCGAACAAATTCGCTGTTCTCGCTGCCCTACGCTTGCAGATAGTAGAATGGGGTGCTTTTCCAAAATTTTGTGTCCAATCATGGTATCGGTGGTGTTGACGGCCGGGGAACGCATCACACGTTCCCCGTCCTGGCGATTTAATGCACCGGGTACAGTATCGCGCGGTGCGGCTCGTTTCGAAAAGACAATGAAGGCATCAAGAACATCTTGGCCCAAAAGCTGGGAGAGAGCCCGCGCTGAAATCCGTTCACCCGACGGCCGAAGATGGACTGGATTTTGCCTTCGATTCCGCGGATCCCCTTTTTGCCGATCTCAAGATCGAGCTCGACTTTGCCATTCCAGATCGCGCCATGGTCGCCGACCAAGAGGCGGTCGCCGTCGATGAGCGGGTGGAGACGGGCGAGGATTGCTTGGCGATCCGTCGTGTCGGCGACGCGAGGCTCGCCCGGGCGCAAACGTCGGTTCACGCTTTCAATATCCTCGAGGACCGACCAGATCAAGCCTCCGCCTTGGTCGTCTTCGTAGCCGAGCAGAGTGCCCGTGAGCTCATCCACGTCCGGCGGCAAATTGGGCCTGGCCGGCCATAGTTCCGACAGAATATAACCCAGAGTCTTCAATCGCTGCTGTATCGTCACTGTGGGCATTGCTTTCATCCCTTCTGCGACGCATGTCGCTTCTGCTCAGGCGCGGCAGGGTTCGTTTGTTCTGCCGGGCCATTCTCCGGAGTGGAGATTCTCATGTTCGTCTCAGGCTACTCCGCCGCCGAGCATGACTAGTTTTGCTCGACAACGATTGTGTGTGTATGGCCGCTGGTCTAGGAAACGGCCATTTGCGCCGGTGTCAGGAAGACCTGGGGCAACTCGGAGAAGTCTTCCCAGCGGACGTCGAACCACTTGCGCGGTTCATGACACGCCTCCCTGACCACATCGATTATCGCATCGCTGCTCAGTTTCCTCAGTCCCAGAACCAGGTCGAATACGCAACCGGTGTAAATCTGCTCGCCATTGTCGGATTTAATGCGGCCGTTTTCGCGCAGCCAACCACCGGTGTAGGCGCCCCCGACCCTGAATCTCCAGGGGCGGCCTAAAGCCAGCTTCTGGCAGGCGTTAATCACCTGTGTTGCCGCTCCGAATTCGACGTAGGCGCTGATGTACTTCTCGATGCTGCCATAAAGAGGATAGTTCTCCACAGCTTTTCTCAGCACCTCATGCACCGGGCCGCATCCTTCCTCCTCGAATGCGCTGAAATAAGGAGTGGATAGAATGAAGATCGGGCAGGTTTGCATTTTGGCGAGTTCTATCTCGCGCAACATATGGTCCAGGGCCGGAGCCTGCGCGCTGATGAAGCGCGGTTGCGGATCGACCAGCAAGAGCACATATTCCTGTGTCATCAAGGTCTCCATCGTTTGATTCGAGCACGTAAGGCTGACTACCGCGATTCTTGAAGGTAGTACCGAATGTGGTGACGTTCCGCGGTTTATTTGAATTCTTTTTTTGGCGGAGTTGCTCGCTAAGAAATTATCTGAACGCTATCCCTCAGGCTGGCGTTTCAGCTGCCGTTTTCTGAAAAGTGGTACAGATAGCATCAACACAATTTGTGTTTTTGTTGGCAGCTAAAGCTGAGTCAGTGCTTTATTGGAATTGAAAAATCACGCAAATATAAATCGACAAGTGAGTTATGGTAATCAAAGTTCCTGTTGACATGCAAGCGAATAATGTTTTGGCATGAATGAAATCAGCCATTTTCTTTTCCGGCAGGTGCACGGTTCGCCGGCATTGAAAGAGGCCGCGCCAAATGCGCTTGATATATTCAACGACGTCAAAACGAGCCATTTTTGACGTCGTAAAATATATCAGCTACGCGGATCCGCACTTGGCTTGGCTTGCCGGGAACGACAATTCGATCGATTTCAGTCATAAGGCAGAGCAGAAATTAAGCGAACGTAAAACACTACCTAAATCACTACATAAATCAAAGAGCGGCCTCTTTCAATTGGCGGCTCCCTGCCATCCAAATGAGAACGAAAATGACAAGTTCAACTGTGTTTCAAGTAGGTGGGCGTGCTAAGGATAGATGTTGAATTCAAATTTTTATCCTGATTAAGAACGACATACATACCTGACAAAAAGCAGACACCTTAGCGCGATTTCGCATCCTAAACGGATGTTTGTGATGAGCTGAAAACCCCCAGCGACGCGCGACCTGCAGTGTCAGTTGCGAGTTCTTGCTAGATCGCGAGCTGTCTGGCATTGCCACCGCTTGCGGTGCCGAATGGCATAAGAGAAAAACTTGGATTCCAATACGTGAGGTGCGCACCTTCTTCTTGAAGGGCGCCTTTTCGGGTTGGATGCGTGTCGGATTGCAGGCGCAATCCGGATTTGTATGTGGTCTCAACTCACCGCTGAGGCGGTGGCAACCAAGGAGTACCCCGATGGGTCAGCCCACAATCCTCTCCGCTCCGCGGATCTTCATACCTTACCGGCAGCCGATCATAACGCCGAATATCATCTATAACTTTGCCCGTCCGCAACGCGTAGACCCCAGGGACGTCTATCACGCAGCCTGGGAAGGCGTCGTGGGGCTCGCCTATGACACGTCGTTCTTCCCGAAGTGGGGAGAGCTGGCGCACGCCTTTTGCGACAAGATCACCTCGGTTGAGGATGCAGTGCACTACGCCAACGAGGCTCTCGCCCTCCTCGACGATCCCTACACTCGCCTCGTCGATCCGGAGAAGACGGCGGAGATGGAGGACGAACGCCAGGGCACGCTGGTCGGCATCGGCGTCGTGTTCGAGGAAGATGCGGACGCGGCGGGCAACCTGGTGATCGCCAGGGTGCTCGAAAACGGGCCGGCGGACAAGGCTGGTCTCAAGCCCGGCGACGCGATCAAGGCTGTCGATGGCGTGGCCATTACCAGCATCCCCCGCAAGGATATCGTCCACCGGATCACAGGCGAGGAAGGAACGAAGGTCACAATCACCTTCGTTCGGCAGGGCGCCGAGCAAACGATCGAGATCACCCGCGGCGTCGTGCACGTCTCATCCGTTCGCGTCCGGCGTTACGGCAAAATCGCCTACGTCCAGCTCGCTTCCTTCATACAGGACGGCATGGTGGAGGAGCTGGAAACCGCGCTCGACGAGCACGCCGATGCCGAGGCGTACATTCTCGGTTTGCGGTTCAATCCGGGCGGTCAGGTGGGCAACTGCGTGCGCGCGACGAGCCTGTTGAAAGACACAGGGAAGATCGTCACAATCCGACAGCGCATCCCATTCCACGGCTATCAAAGGTCGGTTTCCCAGCTTCTGAAAGATCGCATCAGAACCGTCAACTTCAATGAGGACAACGGCCAAAACTACGCGCAGGACATGCAGCGGCATCGCAATCGCACGGGCAACAAGCCGATGGCGGTGCTGATCGACGGCTATACCGCTTCGGCGGGCGAGATGATGGCCGGCTTCCTCAAGGACTCCGGTCGTGCGATCCTGATTGGGAAGCGGACGTACGGCAAGGGAATCGGTCAGACCGTTCAGCCCCTTCTTCTGGGGACAACGCTGATCGTCACCTCGCTGCACTACTTCACCCCGAGCGGGCACTGGGCGGGCGACGCGCATAAGAACAGGATCGGCATCGAGCCTCACTTCGACGTCGACCTGCCCGAGGGCATCATGGCCGGCAGCCCTGGCGATACGCAGTTGAACTTCGCTCTCGCCAAAATGGAGGAAGCCATCAGGTAAGGCTCCTCATAGTCGAAACCATCTGAGGATGGCCAGGGGCGATAAACGCCCAGGCGGGACCCGACGAATTTCGGTTCGTCGGGTCTTTTCCCCAAAGGAAAGAACGATTTACTT
>JAJPJO010000450.1 GCA_021324135.1 Pseudomonadota bacterium | reverse complement strand
GCGATAGCCGCCGTCGGCTTATCGATGGCGGTCATCTGTGGTTACACTTACGGTATGCCGTTTGCTTACGGCATTGGATCCATGTCACCAATGGCGCTACCAACCGGCGCAATTTTGCTCTTGCTCGCAATTGGAGCATTCTTCTTGCAGCCGGGAGAGTGGTTGGCCGGAATTATCACAGATCCGGGAAGAGCTGGAAAGACAGCACGTATCCTACTGCCTATTGCATTGCTGGCTCCGCTCATTCTCGACTACTTCAATTTATATGGTCAGCGGATGGGTTTCTTTGATGCCTCCGCCGGTAGTACCATGGTTGTTTTGCTTCTGAGCCTTGGTTATGCTCTTTTGATACTCTGGCATTGCCACCATATACGAAGCGCCGCTATAAAGGAAGATCTTGCGCAGCGTGAGATCCGGGAAAACGAGCAGCGCATCAGGCATATTATCGATCGCGCTTACGACGCCTTTATTGCCATCAATGAAGAAGGCAAGATAGTGGATTGGAATCAACAAGCGGAGACTACCTTTGGATTTAAACGCAGTGACGCTCTGGGAAGGATGCTGGCTGATTTGATTATACCTGCTGAGTACAGACAAGCTCATGCGGCCGGACTGCGCGAATACATGAAGACGGGCAACGCACCCATTTTAAACCGGCGTCTTCAAATGAAAGCGCAGCGCGCCAGTGGCGAGTTGTTTCCAGTGGAACTGGCCGTTTTCCCCGTGCGCGTGGGCAATCGCGTGAACTTTTGCGCTTTCATTCAGGACATAACCGATCGGAAAAAATCCGAATCCGAAATCGAAATGCTGACGAGCCAATTGATCTCAGCTCGGGACCAGGCGCTTCAGGGGTCCAAGTTGAAGTCCGAATTTCTCGCCAACATGAGTCACGAAATCAGAACGCCAATGAATGCAGTCATCGGCCTCAGCGATTTACTTAAGCGTACTCAACTTGCAAAGGATCAAGAGCGCCTCGTTGATCTCATCGTCAGTTCTGGAAATTCTTTGTTGCAGATCATCGACGATATTCTTGTATTCTCTAAAATGGAAGCGGGCAAATTGAATCTCAATTATGCCGACTTCGATATCATCGATACAGTAGAGGTAACCGTCGATTTGCTGGCTGACAAAGCCAGGCAAAAGAGGCTGGAGCTGACTACATTCATCCAGCCGGAGATTCCGCAATATGTTTGCGGCGATGCTCAGCGATTGCGAGAGATACTGCTGAATCTGCTCAGCAATGCCGTAAAGTTTACAGAGCGCGGGAGAATACTGGTGCGCACCGCTTTGGAATCGAGCACTGACGAAAATATCACCATATCAATCTCTGTGAGTGATACCGGTATTGGTATCTCTGAAGAGGGGAGCGAACTTCTCTTCCGACCCTTTACACAAGTTGACGGCTCGACTACCCGCAAGCATGGCGGCACCGGTTTAGGACTGACAATCACCAAGCGCCTTGTTGATCTGATGGGCGGGACGATTGGCGTTAGCAGTAAAGAAGGAAAGGGATCTACCTTCACCGTTACGATCCCATTCAAACAACCAGCTGAATGCCACGACAAGCCAGTTGCAGTAGCTACTCTCGAGGGCGCGCGGTTATTGATTTTTGGTCTCAAAGATGGCGAATACGGAGCAGCAGAGGCTTATGTGCAAGGCTGGGGCATGAGATCTTCTCTTGCCAATTCGCTCGATGATGCATTGATGATTCTCGAGCAGGCTAAGCGAGAGGGCGATCCATTCTCGATCGTAATGGTTGATTGTCAAATGCCAGCTTGCGATCCGATTGCCCTGGTGGGTGCGCTGAGGAAGTCCAGCGGTGGACGTCAGTGCGGAATGATTTTACTCATTAGTATTGATGATGTTGGCTATGGAGAAGCGGCTGTGAAGGCTGGCTATGATGCAACGCTCATCAAACCAATTAAGCAATCTCCGCTATTCAATTGTTTGACAGCGACGCTACGAATGCGCAACACCGATGTGGAAGGGAACCTGCCGCAAACGGGTAAGGCTCAGCAATTGCCCCTTGTTCAGACGATATCAAATACGGTGCGCAAGGGTAATTATACCCAATCGAAATTCGTCCTGGTGGCCGAGGACAATCAAGTCAATCAGGAGGTCGCAAACCTGCTTCTTACAGAACTCGGCTACAGAGTGGTCATCGTTGAAAATGGAAGAGAGGCGCTCGAGCGATCGGTGGATGAGAAGTGTTTGCTGATTCTAATGGATTGCCAGATGCCGGAGATGGACGGCTTTGAAGCCAGCCGATTGATAAGAGAGCGCGAGCGCGAGTCCGGAGCGCATATACCAATTGTGGCGATGACTGCTCATGCAATGCTCGGCGACAGAGAGCTTTGTTTGGAAGCTGGAATGGATGATTATCTTGCAAAACCGGTCACCATAGATAAATTGCGAACGGTTCTGGATCACTGGCTGAAACCTGAGCAGACGGCTGAAACTTTCGCGCAGGCGAATCAGCCCGTGCGGAATGCCGATGATCTAACGGTACGGAATGAAGATCGAGCTGTGCCGAAAGAAGATCGAACGGCACGAAATGAAGAGCGAGCAGCACGAAATGAGGATCGAACAGCACGAAATGCAGATCGAACAGTACGAAATGAAGATCGAGCAGCGCAGCAGAAAGATGCGAACGTGGCACGTCAGCGCGCGAGCGGTGCTATAGAGGACAAAAGACCTGATTCGATTAACATCCACGAGGGAGACTCCAGCTTGGCTGAGGCTGACGAACGGGAGAAACAGCAGGCGATTGATATGTCGCCAGAGGAAGCATTCGCCCAAGCTGATGCCATAATCGGTGATTCGGATCGCGATGCCACTACCGGCGATGAATCAGTTTCAGGTGACAATGCCACCACGCGTGATGAACGCAAGTTCAAGAAGAAAGCCACCACCAGTGATGAATTGGAGTTGAAAGAGGAAGCCACCGCAGGTGATGAATTGAAGTTGAAAGAGAGAGCCACCGCGGGTGATGCAACAGCAGAATTCAAAGACCCCATATCTTCTGCCGAAACAGGTGAGGCTACTGTCGGCAGATCGCCTGATCCTCGCGCTCCAGGCAGAATCACCGTGCAAGACTTGGATGCGATTCACTTTAGAGACCCTGATCAACTCGATGCATCGATCCTCGATTATGAAAGCTTGCGGAGCGTGTTTGGCGAGGAGTCGAGCAAAAAATTCTTGAATCTGTTCGCTTCATCAGCGCCGTCGCTATTATCTCGTTTGGAGACATCGATAGTGGGCAAACAATTGAAGCCGGCAAAAGATGCGGCTCATGAACTGAAAGGCATGTGTGCCACCATTCACATTTCAAGGATGTATGAACTCTGCCGCGCTATCGAGCAGAGCACTGAGAACTCCGACTGGTCGGAAGCCGAAGCCTTGCTTGCACATTTAAAGATTACTTTCTACAAAGCAGAAGCTGCTATAAAAAGGCTGTAATGAGCGATGAATTTTCCTGGCAGGAGAGGGGCCATGAGCAATGGAAACGACAAAATCAGAATTTTTGTACTCGAAGATAACGAGCTAACCCGCGGTGCTGTAATCGATCTATTGAGCAGGGTCGAGGACTTCGATGTGGTCGGTGAGGCCGGCAGCGGTGAGCTTGCCGTCGAGAATGCCATCTGGCTGGAGCCGGACATCTTGGTCGCAGACATTGGTTTACCAGGTATCAACGGAATCGACGCAATTCGAATGATTCGCAGGAGCGATCCGAGTATTCGGGCAATTATGCTCACCGCGCATGACAGCGATGACGATCTTTTCCAATCGTTTCGGGCAGGTGCCGAAGGTTACATCTTGAAGAGTGGATTGACGAAGCGCCGACTGGAGCTGGCGATCAAGAGTGTTGATGACGGCTCTGTATGGCTGGATCCACTAATTGCCAAACGCGTGTTAACCGCTGCTATCTCCGACGATGGCACACATGATGCACCATATGTGGCGCCACTATCGACCGAAGAGCGTTCGGTGCTCGAGCAGGTCGCCAATGGTTCGCCACAGTGCCAAGACGGCGTTTGCAATATCGAGCCAGGCTTCCTCGAGAATCTCAAGAGGTTCGCGGGCGGATCCAATGGCGGAGAGCCTGCGCTTCGCTGATGCCGCCGCGACGGAGAACTGCACTTCGCCGGAGCGATTGCGCCTCCCTGTAGCGACTGCGCCTCGCTGTGGCGACTGCGCTTCGCTGATACCGCCGCGCCAGTTCAAGCGCTTCGGTGATTTCGTCGATTTAATGCAATCTGGTTCTTGTGCGCTGACATGAGACGCGTCTTTGTGGTCTAATGTGTGCGACTGCAAATGAACCTTATATATGGAACAAGACCTCGATCCGGCGTTGCAATTTGAAGTGTTGGCGGCCAAACTGCGTGGCGACCACGGTGCATCGGAAGATTTGCTCGACCTTCTTGCAAAGATGCTTGAGGGCAGCTACCCCAGCGGCACCAAGGTGGCGCGCGGCGGCTGGTTCATGTCCAAGCAGCGACCGGTTGAGGAGCTTTCGGTTCGTTTCGACGAGTGGCAGTTTGTTATCGCGCGCGAGAAGCACGGCACGATAAGCGCACGTTCGATGAAGCTGGTTAAGGGCGTCTCGCTGAAGACCAACGATATAAGCATGGATGAATGCATCGAGCAGATAATAAAAGAGATTATGAAACTGGCGGAGCGAAACGCCCAAACCAGGGAAGCGCTGAACAGATTCGTTAGTGGATGAAAATGTTATGGAACTAATCAAAAAATGGTTTCGCTCCTGGGAAGAGCAGCGCGAAAAGGACAAGGAGCTCAGCCGTCGGCAAGAGGCAGCCATTGCGGCGCTCAGCGGCGGTGATATTCATCCGCGTGCGCGCGAACGCATCGAGCGTGAGAATGCGCTCGGCAAGAAGTTCTTTTCGAGCGACTTAACTGTTCGTGAATTTCTGTTGTGCAGAGAGGCAGGTCTTGAAACGATTGGGCAGGTGATGGGCTCCTGTTTCTACAATGTCAGCCTCATCGGTGCGATTGGTGGCACTCTTGGATTGACGCAGAGTTCGTATCAGTCCGATCATTACTACAGCAGCTTCGGAAGTTTGCAACAATCGAACGGTGAACTGCAGGCTATCACCGAAGCGCAACTCAAAGCCCGCAGACTGTGCGTCGATCGCATGCTGCTCGAGGCACATTTGATGGGCGCACATGGTGTTGTCGGCGTGCGCGTGAAAGCGACAAACTTCAATTGGACTACTCGGATGACTGAGTTCACTGCGATGGGGACCGCTGTGCGTGTGCCAGGGCTAGACAATCGCGGCAAGGTTTTCACGAGCGATTTGAATGGACAAGAGTTCTGGCAGCTGTACAAAGCGGGCTATACGCCTGTCGAGCTCTCGTTTGGTGTTTGCTCATATTATGTTCGCTGCGATCGAGCGACACGAAGACTTATCGATCCTACGGCGTTTGATGTTCTCCTGGGCGGTAGCACCTGGAATAATCAAGAGATTGAGCCATTCTCGCAAGGCTTTTATGATGCGCGACACATGGCAATGAATCGGTTGCTGGCAGATGGGCAAGCGGTTCATGCTGACGGTGTTGTGAGCATGGAAGTCGATTACACGATGCAGACCGTAGAGTACGAAGTAAGCAGTCTGAGGTATCACGATATGGTTCTGCATTTCATTGCCACCGGGACTTCGATCGTCCATGACCATGAGCGGCAGCCGGTTCTTGATCACAAAAAACCGCAAATCAATATTTCTCTCAGCGGCAGTAAGTTGAGCAGCATCAGTTATGGAACGCCTTCTTATGGTGGCGAAAGTGGTGGCACGCTCGAAGGCCAGATCAGCGGAGAAGATTACGAGGACGAGCTTGACGATCTTGAATAGGCTTTTGCTTCTCAAAGAGCTTTTGCGACTTAGTTAGTACACGACATCAACACTCCAGAAGAGGAGAGATCAAAAATGCCAGACAACGATAACATGCAGAGCGACCTTCCCGAACACGCTAGACAGCGCCTCAAAGAGATGCGCGGCGAAGGTGGGCACCGCAAGATGTTCACCAGCGATCTGTCGGTTAACGAATTTCTGCTGATCAAGGAAGCAGGATTTGATCCGTCGGGACTCGTGGTCGGCAGCTCGATTTATCATATCGGCTTTCAGCAAGCGCGCTGGACTAAAAACGAAGAGATGACCATATTGACGCAGGCTCTGTATCATGCTCGCGAGCTGGCCATGACGAGAATGGAGGAAGAGGCTGACGCGTTGGGTGCTGATGGTGTTGTTGGTGTACGATTGAAGGTCAAACACATGACCTGGAGCACTGACCTGGCAGAGTTCATTGCGGTCGGAACGGCCGTTCATCATCAAGACAGATCAAAGGGTGCGGCTTACAGAAACGCTGATGGCAAGCCGTTCACAAGCGACCTCTCCGGACAAGATTTTTGGACTCTGCTGCAGTCTGGCTACAGACCTGTTGGTATGGTTATGGGAAATTGCGTTTATCACATTGCCCACCAGACCATCGGTCAGTTTTTCAAAACGATGGGTCAGAACACCGAGATGGTCAATTTCACGCAAGGGCTCTATGACGCGCGCGAACTAGCGATGGAGCGCATGCAAGCCGAGGCTGAGCATCTCAAGGCTGAGGGAATTGTGGGCGTCGATATACATGAAGGCTCCTATGGATGGAGCACGAATGTGATCGAATTCTTTGTGGTCGGAACGGCGATTGTGCCGATTCGCGCGGACCATCACATTCCAACGCCGCAGCTTGTCCTGTCGCTTAATGATTAGGAGCGGTGGAGGGGACCGCCTCATGCGGCATTCCGGCTTTCTGGTGGGGGGTGCTACTTAACCCCTTATGTTCATTTGACGATCGCGTCAAACACGCCAATTCTACACATGACAATTGTGTCTCAAAAGGAGCAGCCCCACTTGATTCTCGGGCGCACCTTTGCATCCCGGTTGCTAAGTGATTTGATCTAATCGTCATAACAACATAAGGGCAGAAAAAGGCATGACCGCAACCGAACTTCGGTTGAGCATGTCAATAGGCGCGAACGGCACGATCGACACAGACGGCACGGACGGCACGAACGGCACAGACGGCGCAGACGGGTTGCGGCCAGCTTTTTGCCCGGCTTTTAGCTCGGGGCGGCGCAAATGGACTACACTATGCGATATCGATAGGGATCGATTGGCATTAATCTCGCTGAGCATGCGCATGCATGCGGCGGTTGGAGGTATTGGGATGTCAGAACATTTCGATGTAATCGTTCTAGGACTCGGCGCCATGGGCAGCGCGGCCGTTTATCAATTGGCTAAAGGCGGGGTGAAGGTGCTGGGCATCGATCGATTTTCGCCTCCGCACACCCTCGGATCAACGCATGGTGACAGCCGCATCACGCGCCAGGCGATCGGGGAAGGCGAGCATTATTCCCCGCTGTCTTTGCATTCTTATGAATTGTTTCGAGAAGTAGAGAAGCTGACCGGCAGTAAGTTTCTGGAGATTACGGGTGGGTTGATCATCTCGAGCGATTCGGATCACGCATCTATTAATAACGTCGATGAGTTTTTTGAGAATACGTTATCGGCTGCAAAAAAGTACGACATTAAGCATGAGATGCTCGATTCCAAAGATATGAGAAAGCGGTTTCCGCAATTTAAAGTGGCGGACAATGAGATTGGCTATTTTGAGCACGAAGCCGGATTTCTCCGTCCAGAGTTGGCGGTTCAAGCGCATTTGAAACTAGCGGCTGATTTCGGCGCAAACATTCATACTAACGAAATTGTTGTCAGCTTTGAAGAAACGAGCGACGGCGTTGAGGTCCGCACTGACCATAACGAAATTTACCGAGCGGCGAAGCTCGTGATTTCAGCCGGTCCCTGGCTGCCGCAACTGCTCGCGCACAGCGAGGTCGGGGTCGATGATATAGCTGAGGTTTTTACCGTCTTCAGGCAAGTTCTTTTTTGGTTTGATGTTTCAGCAGCGCATTCGGAGTTTACACAGGAGAAGTTTCCAGTTTTTATTTGGCATCTCCAGGGTCGTGATGGCGGCATTTATGGTTTCCCTTCCATCGATGGCCCAAGCGGCGGCATTAAGATCGCATCGGAGAGTTATGTTAATCCGGTGACTCCAGATAGTGTCAGGCGGGATGTGGAGCCGAACGAGATCATCGATATGTACGAAAATAAGGTAAGACCTTTCTTTCCGAAGGTTGCTGGCAAATGCGTGAAATCGGCAGTTTGCCTTTATACAGTCACCGCTGATAGTGGCTTTGTTCTGGACTGGTTTCCCTCGTCGCAAAGAGTTTTGCTTTGCTCGCCGTGCTCTGGTCATGGATTCAAACATTCAGCCGCGATTGGGGAGGCTGTTGCCCAGCTTGTCACTGACCGAAAGACGACGCTAGATTTAAGCCCGATGAATCTGCAAAGGTTGCGTAAGAAAACGGCGAGCAAGATCTGATCTTAGAG
>JAJPJO010000155.1 GCA_021324135.1 Pseudomonadota bacterium | reverse complement strand
GTCTCTCATGAGAACTCGGCTGAGACGGGGCGGAGCCGCTCTAAGCAGATTGATAAAACCAAGTTGGCCAGAGCCCGTTTCTCATCCGAGTTTGAGAACGACGAGGTAGAGCCCTCGCCCGGCAAGCTCAAGCATGTTTGGAGTCAGTGGTCCGATCATCCCGATCCCGAAGACGATCGCAAAGCACCGCTGCCAAAAAATGCAGTGGTCGATGCCAGCAAAGCGCCTGAGCCGAAGTCCGTTAAGAAAGCTGCTTTCGAGGAGTCAAGCTCAGCGCCGGCCGATGTTCGCGAGTCCAAGTCTCGCATCGGCGCAGCCGGCAAAACCACCCGCACGTCCGCAAAGGCATCGAACCTCGCGCAAAACCAGGTCGCCATTGCCTCAAAGCCGCCTGCTCAGCCGGAGATCGACGATGAGTGGACGGAACGTTTGCGCTACCTCAATGAGCACGGCACGGGAACCTTGAAAGCCGGCGAAGCCTTCATGTTCTCCGAGGACACTGGTGAAGCGGTGCTCTTCCTGGGAGACGGCAAAAGAATTTGCCGCGTCATCGCCGAGCCGGTCGATTCGCAAGAGCTGATCAAGCAAAGGCGTCCGGACGTGCTCATGCCCAAAGAGTTGCTCTACAATACCGCCCTTTTAGGAAAGGTGATGCAGCAGCTTTCGCCTGGTCAGACGACTCATTCCCAGTCCGCGCCAATGCATGAGACGGCGTCAGTCCATGAGACGGCCCCGTCACTTTCGGAAACCCCACCGCCGGCGGTGCCGCAATTGGTGCAGGAGCTGACACCGCAGGCGGTGCCAACGCCGCGCCTGGACGTGCCGCAAGACCTCTCGCCGCGAACCCAGCCTTTCAAGATCGAGCAGATGATGGAGAGTTCTTCAGGCTTCTTCAGCTGGCTGAAGAGTCTGGTGAATTTGTAACGCCTCACCTGGTGCTTAGACCCCAGCTGGTGCTTAAACCATCACGCTCAGGCGTCAACAACTTGTTCCGAGCGTTTAACCGGCTGCTCGGGCCGGCTCTGCACGGACTCAAGTGATGCACTCAGTTTCTCCAGTATCCATTGATTGAATGAGTCAGCGTTGTAATCCATGAAGTTGTGTCCGGCCATCTCGAAAATTCTCAAGGTCGAGTTGGGCATCGTCTTATGGATGCGCACGATATGATGGCAGGGCGCTACCGGATCGAAGCGACCCGCCGAGAGGTGTACCGGGCAATCTACCTCGGGCGTTTTCTCGATCAAGTCCACGCCGTGGAAGTTATCGACAATTTGATTGAGGCTGAAGTCATTGGTGCTCAAGAGCGTGCGCTCTCTCCAGGCCAGGCGGCTGTGGAAATTGCTGCCGCGCATTGCCTGGAAGGGTCCTTTGAGAAGGATTTTGAAAACCGAGGCGATCGGTTTATGCACTCTGCCTGGTAGTGCCGCTAAAAGGAGAGTATGAGCCAGTTCGGGATGCCGCTCGGCAATCGTCAGGCTGATGATCGAGCCGAGCGAATGACCCAGAAATGCAGCCGGGTAGCGGACACCGCCGTGCTCGAGAGTTTCCAGCACATCTTCGATGTGCACGTCGAGATTGGTCGGCTCCTCGGGTTCGTGCGATTCACCGTGACCGCGCAGATCGATAAGAAAGCAGCGATGACCATTGTCGGTCAACATCGAAACCTGCGAATTCCACATCTGGGAGCTGGAGCCGGTGCCATGAATGAGGACAACGTCCGGCTTCTCGCTCGTTTCACCAACGACGCTCAAGGAAAGCTTCAACTTTTATGGACCCCTGTTAAATTAGTTCGACAACTAACATATCAATTGTTAGCACAGATCCAGCCAAAAGTCCGCTCTAAATCTTGCTGGTGTAAACCTCGGCTGAGGCGGGTTTAAGCTTGACGCCCGCCATGCGCAGCAGGGTTTCTGCGATGTCGTAAACCGCGTTGGCTCTGTGTAAATCATAAGCTTTTGGAGGATTGGCGAGATAATCGTCGCGACTCCTCAAGCTCGATACAATACCGACGATGTCGTCTGGTTTTTGAACCGGGTATGCCAGTCCTTGTTGGCAAAGCATATTGGCTGTGCCCAGCTCTTGCGGCATCGGTAATGTGATCATGTCGATCGCCATTGGTAAGCGTCGCGCCACTGCCTCAAAGGACGTTAAGCCACCAGCTTTGGTGACCATCAAATCGACAGCCGCCATCAAGTCCGACATGCGATCGTGAAATGGAAGCACTGCCGTTGGTATGGCAGCGTTTTTCGCTTTTTTCTTCATGCGGTTGTACAAAGCCTGGTTGTGGCCGCACAGGAAGATTACTTGCGTGTTTCTGGCGCAGGCTGACAGAGATTCATAGATCGAAAGCATGTTGCCGCCGCCCGCCCAACCGGCGTTGATGCAGACCGTTTTTTCAAAGGGATCGAGTCCAAGGTGGGCACGAAATTCCTCTTTCGTGCACGATGGCGGCTTGATGAAATCAGGATTGACCGGCATGCCGGAAACCTTGATACGCTGAGGGCTGATGCCCCACTGGATCAGCCGGTTGTAGCCGAGCTCGTTGGGAACGATTGTCAGATCGGCATCGGCGCAAGCCCAGCCGCTCCAGAAATCACCGTTGGGATCGGTTACGATCGTGACCAGCTTTGTTCTGCCGGATCGTCCACTGTCGCGAATCGCCCGGGCGAAATAATGATTGCTCATCGGATGCACGGATACGACGATGTCGGGATCGCATTCATCGAAAAGTTTGAGCATGTACGGCTTTGTCATTTGGTAGCCGAGTTCCGAGTTGTTAGGTTTCGATTTTTCGATGAACCAGTAGTAATACTTCATGCCGGCCTGATTGTTGCGCAGCAGGAAGTTGTACAGCTCGACGAAGAATCGATTGACCGGATGGCTTTTCTCGACGACATTCTCGACCATTACCTCAGCCGAGTGACTATCCGGCTCGACTTCCCTGAGAAGATCGAGAAGCGCCGTTTCCACGGCCTCGGCTGCACTCCTGTGCCCGCCGCCTGTATCGGAAAAGATGATGCAAATTCTCGGTGTCCGGGTTAAATTTTGTTGGTTGCCTGATTTGTCTGCCATGATGTCGATCTGCTACTCTTTGATAAAGCTTGGCATGCGTGTCGGAGTTTCGTCCTACTTGGTCTGTATAAACAGGAACTCTACCACTGCTACTTGTTGCTTCCTGATCCCGAACCGCCTATCAAGCTTGCCACTAGCCCCTCTGTTGGTGACTCGATAATGTACCATTCTGTCAGAAGTTGGAATAGCCGTCTTATTGCTACCGTTTCTGCAGCCGCGGCACTATCGGCCGTCAGCTTTATGCCCGCGAATGCCGACGTCCCACGCTTGACAACTGCGCAAAACTGCAAAAGTCAGAATTTCGGATTGATATCAGACTCTTTTGATTTGTTACCGGCTGGTAAAAAATTACGCAAATCTCCTGAGGAAGTCACCATATATGAGTACGACCAGGCGCCGCTTGGCAACCGGTCCCCGCTCTTGTTCGTTCATGGATTGCGCGGAGAATTTTATTCAAGCTTTCGCTGGCAAAAGGTAGCCGAGCGTTTCAAAGCCAATCCCGATTTTGATAAAACGTACAAGATCTACATGTGCCGCTATCCCACCCTTGTAAGGCTGGAGAAGGTCACGCCCAAGTTTGCCAAAGCCGTCGACCGGTTGTATGCGGCCTGCAACAACAAGCCGATTACGGTTGTAGCGCTGAGCATGGGTGGCAATCTTGTTTACGAGTCCATGCTCGATCCCGCCGTCGAGCCGCAAATCAAAGCGGTAATGGCGTTGGGAACGCCTTTTCATGGCTCGCCTTTGTTCTCATCAAACTGGATGCAATACAGCATCTACAAGCGTCTTTCCATGCCCTGGACGCGTATCGATCACAGCCTGGCATTGCGCCTCTATTTCGACAACAACAAGAACCTGCTCGAGGATCTCAGTTGGGATGATTTCGACAATGCCATTCCGGAGGTGGGTAAGTTTCGATCGAAGCTGCCGTTTGGACCGCATGGCGTCCTGACCCTGGATGACACAGTCAATACTCGCTTGCGCGACATCATAGACAAGCATAAGCGCGTGAAAACAAAGTTCATCACATATGGTGGCTATCTCCACAATCCCTATTTTGGACCGGCGCCATTGCGCTACATTGAAAATACCGCCT
The DNA here is from genome assembly GCA_021324135.1 of Pseudomonadota bacterium. GTDB lineage: Bacteria > Cyanobacteriota > Vampirovibrionia > Obscuribacterales > Obscuribacteraceae > JAJPJO01. Next base: position 3,581 of record JAJPJO010000155.1, on the reverse strand, counting down.
TGTATCCAATCACCTTTTGCACGGTGAAGCTGCCCGCTCACTTTGCCAGAGAGCATCCGGTCTTGAAGATGTTGAACCGCGACATAGCGGCGGTGGACGTTAGAAAAGAATGGAAGCAGACGGCTAAGCCGCCGTTCCTCTATGCTTTGAACGACGGTATAACACCACTGGCAAGCGCGCTTTTCTTGCCGACGGATGTGCTCAAATCTACAGCACTGGTTTCTCCCCCGGAAGTCGCGAAGCTGCGCGGCAAGACCGACGTGAAGCTGGCGCGCGCATTCGGCAACATCGATCATTTGACTTACATCGATGGCTACAGACCGATCACCGAGTTGCCTAAAATGAAGGACGATCTCAATCCCGAGCTTGGCGAGAAGGATATTTTCGCCTGGATGCTCGGTGATGTCTTATCCCTCGCCAGAGGCGACGGGCGCGTTGCCGACGATGAGCCGAAGCTTTCTCGCGATAGTGAGCGAACCAATACAGAGGTGGTCGTCGATCAAAACAGCTCGTCCGATCAACCTGCTCCGGATCAAGATAAGAAGAAGGAAGCCCAATCGGATCGGCTCATTTCAGACGAGCGCGCCGAGCTGGATAGATAGCTCATTGCCGTGCCAAATGGTAACACTGCTCATTGCAGTGCCAAACGGTAACACTTGCTTGACTGCCTCAACGACAGTCGATACCATATTCCATGGTGCACAGCCGACCCGAATCCTCATCAATGAAAACGACTGATGAGCGGCGCTGAAGAATGACATGATCATTATCACTCTTACAACCAATAATAATGACGACGCGAATAACTGCCTGTGGCGGTCGTCTGGTTCTTGGTTTAACTGAAGAGTGCAACTAAAGAGAATCACCGACCGCAGCCCAAAGGTTGCGGTCAATTTTTTTGGAGGATTTATGAGCACGATAATCAATCGAATAGCAGTCAAAGAAGCGGCTGCCCACCTTAACGAACAGGTCACCATCAAGGGACATGTTCATTCTCTGAAGGATCTGGGCGGACTGTTGTTCATAAACGTGCGTGACGCCTCCGGCATTGTGCAAGCAGTGGTTGAGAACGAGTCAGTGCTTTGCCAGGTGCGCGGCATCAAGGTCGAGACACCCGTGCGGGTCGTGGGAACGGTAGTGTCGCGAAACGGCGGCTCTGCCTGTGAAATCAAGGCGGAAAAGATCGATCAGCTAGGTGTAGTCGTCGATACGCTGCCGGTCGAGATCGCGAAAGAAAAAAAGATGGATGCGCTTTCGCTTGGAACGCTGCTCGACTATCGACCGATCACCTTGCGCAGCCCCAAGGTGCGAGCCATCTTTAAATTGGAGGCCGAGATAACCAGAGCCTTCAGGCAGTTTCTTGCCGAGCAGCGTTTTGTCGAAATACACTCGCCCAAGATCGTCGCTACTGGTACCGAGGGTGGTGCGCAACTCTTCAAGCTCGATTACTTCGGGAAGCCGGCCTATCTGGCTCAGAGCCCGCAGTTTTATAAACAAATCATGGTCGGTGTGTTTGAGCGCGTCTTCGAGGTCGCTCCGGTTTATCGCGCCGAAGAGCATGATACGACCAGGCATTTGAACGAGTACATCAGCCTCGACTTTGAAATGGGTTTTATCGAGTCGGAGCAAGATGTCATCGACATGCAAGTGCGCCTTCTCAAGCACGTCTTCGATCATGTTCGCTCGGTTTGCGCCGAAGAGCTGGCGATGTATGGCGCCACCGTGCCGCAGATTACATCGATACCGCGTCTGCGGCTCGATGAAGCAATCGGCATATTGCAGAAAAACTACGCCTGGGGAGCCAACGAACCTGAAGATCTCGATCCGGAAGGAGAGCGTCTTCTCTGCGAGCATTTTCACCGGGAGACCGGATCGGAACTCGTCTATGTGACGAACTATCCTCTAGCGGCTCGACCGTTCTACACCATGCCGTTTACCGATACCGCATATAGTGGCAAGCCGTTGTCGCGCGGCTTCGACTTGTTGTTCCGTGGACTGGAGGTGACGACCGGAGGCCAGCGCATACATGACTATGAGCAGCTGCATGCATCGATAAGCAAGCGCGGTCTGAACCCGGAAGACTTCAAGGAGTACTTGCAATGCTTCCGTTACGGCATGCCGCCGCACGGAGGTCTTGCTATTGGTCTGGAGCGCCTCGCCAAACAGTTGCTGAACTTGCCGAGCGTAAAGCAAACGGCGCTTTTCCCGCGCGATCTCAATAGATTGCGACCCTGATCGCCGAATTTCAAGGCGTTGATAGCTTCGACCTGCGACTCAATCGTTCCTTAAAGTCCGACAGTATAAACTGACCAGACGGGGGGCGTGATCTATCGCCATTGGCATGGGCGAAACGATAGAGTCCCTGCGTCAAGTTCGCAAACTGCGGTCGAAATCCAAGCCCGTACATCTCCTGGAAGGCTTTGTCTGCGCTCCATTTATCGACAGCGATTCTGTAGGCACCAATCATGGTGCCGGTTCGATCCTGACCGTACATGCAATGCACGTAGACCGGCTGGTTCGCCGGGTCGCAGACGAGAGTCAGAAAGTTCCTAAACATGTCTTGTGGCGGTTCTTGAAAAACATACATAGGAATGTTGATGAACTTCATGCCCAGATTTTTGGCAGTCTTTTCTTCGTTGGCAGTCAGATTAGTCTCCGTGCGCAAGCTGATGATTGTGCGAATGCCTGAGCTCTTGAGCATTCTCAAACCTTCTGTTGTTGGCTGACCGCCGCGAAGGAGCTTGTCGTTGACGACGACAAAGTTAGGCAATTCTTGCGGGCTCGCCAGTAGTTGCTGAAGAGCTGGATTGGTTGATTGAGTTGTGTTGCCCGATTGAGCTGTGTTGGCTGCTTGAGTTGTGTTGGCTGATTGAGTTGTGTTGGCTGCTTGAGCGGCTCCAGGCGCTGAGCACAGCAGTGAGCACAACAGTGAGCACGGCAGTGAGCAAAACACTGAGCACAGCAGTGAGCACAACAGTGAGCGGGCGGCTCCTGCCGCGAAGCCTGAGACGATTAGCCGCAAAACTTTCACCAAAATGTGAGGGGCTTAAGAAAGGACCCGAGCCTTTCGATTTAATGTGACGCCGGCACATCCGCAATGTTCCGAGCCAAAGCGCTTGCCAGGCTTATTAGCAGAGTTTAAGGATGGCTGCTCAGCTTTAGGTATTGGCCCAGAAGAATTGTCCACTATACTTTTGTAAAGTGGTGCTTTCATATTGTCTTCATATTTGGTGAGCCCCGACAAGGGAGCCCACGGGAAGCCTTCGATTCTCTCTCGGACTGTTTCTGCAGCTGCGCTAATGCGTGGCAGGAGGTTTATTGTATGCGGGTCGAACTTATTTACGCTCCCGGATGCCTCAACTATAGGAAAGCTCTTCATGCCCTCGAAACCGTGATTGCCGAAGAACGTTTGCCCGTGCCGATTGAGCTTGTCGAGGAGAACGACAAAAAAGACGAGCCGGTACTCCGCATAGACGGCGAAGCTGTAGGAACTCCAAGGGTTTTAACTTGTATGGAAACCCTGCGCGATACGATCGCGTCGAAGTGGAGCGACCTCACTGTGAGCCCACTGTTGCGCGGCT
>JAJPJO010000168.1 GCA_021324135.1 Pseudomonadota bacterium | reverse complement strand
TGGCATGGGCGAAAACGTCAACAAGCGAATGCGGCACCACAAGGTAGCCGAGGCGGAGAGAAACGAACATCGTTTTGGAAAACGTACCGGCGTAAATGACCGTGTCGCCCTGGTCGAGCCCGGCCAGCGCCGTAAGAGGTCTGCCGCAGTAGCGAAACTCGCTGTCATAGTCATCCTCGACAATATAGGCGCCATTGCGCTGCGCCCAGGCGATGAGCTCGAGGCGTCTGGCTGCGCCAAGCGAGACGCCGGTGGGAAACTGATGCGATGGTGTGACGTAGATCAGTTTCACCGGGGGCATGTCTGCCTCGTGCAATCGTTCGACGGCAATGCCGCACTGATCGACATGAATAGGATGAAGCCTGGCGCCGTTTGCCTCGAAGATGGTTTTGGCACCGAGGAAACATGGATTTTCTATGGCGACGTAATCGCCGCGGTCGATCAAAACCCGTGCCACCAAATCCAGTGCCTGCTGCGATCCGTTTACAACAATAATCTGCTCGGGATCGGCTTTTACGGCTCTGGCTCTGGCCAAATAGTCGGAGATGGCCTGACGCAACGGCAGGTAGCCTTTCGATCGCTTCGGTAACTCCAGATCGGAAAGCTTGCGCTGTTTGGCGTGATGGTTGAGCAGATGAAGCCATTGCCGCATCGGAAACTCGTCAATGTCGGGTCGTCCAAATGAGAATTGTATGGGCGGCTCCTCAGGCGGTCCGAACGGTTCGTTTGTTTTGAGGTAGGTACCGAATTTTGATAAACGTTTGGAGCAACGCCGCGGATGATTTTTGCAGCTGGAGTCCCGGCTGCTCTCCTCTTTCTGGATGTCGTTGAGGGATAAACTCGCAGCTGGATGGCTGATTGATGCAGTCTTTTCGTGGCGGCGCGCCCGCGATCGCGTTTCGGTTTGAACCATATCATCGGGCAGGCTGCGACCTACGAAAGTTCCGGACCCAACCTGCGCCTCCAGGTAACCCTCGCTGATCAGCGCTTCATAGGTAAGCGATACTGTCGTTCGCGAGATGCCAAGAGACCTGGAGAGATCGCGGCTCGCCGGTAGTTTTTGTCCCGGGCTGAGCCTCCGAGCCAGGATTGCCTCGCGCAGCGCATCGTACAGCTGGCGCTGCAGTGGCGTTTCGGATTGGCTATTTAAATTGATTAGAAGATCCATGATATATAAGTCCAAAATGGTCTTATCAATTTTACCAAAATGGCTATTTGCATCAAGCCAATATGAGGCTATGCTCGTAGCATAAAAAGTTGGCTGATTGGTCGCCGAACGAATAATGTTCGGTCCGGCAGCTGCTTATCCCTCAACACTGCAAGACAAGTTTCTCAATAAATTGGCGGCACGGCGAGTGTGGCAGAAGTTGCACGCTGGCCGGCGGGAGGTTGGTGTGTTTAATCGAACTACCATTGAGCGAATCAATTATGATCGACCAATCGACAGAGCGGAAGCTATCTGCGCCCAACCCGAGGGCGACAGCTGCAGACTCAAGCAGGTCGTACTGATTGTCCTGATAGCCTTTACGGTGATTGTCTGGGCGTCATCATTCCCGGCAATCAAGGTGGCTTTGCAAGAATACTCACCGACGCAGCTGGCGTGCTTCCGATATATGGTGGCATCCGTGGTGCTGCTTGCCATCGGTCTTGGTAAGATCAAACGGTTGCCGACCTGGCAAGATACTCTGCGCTTCGCCTTTTGCGGTGCTGTCGGCATCGCCTTATACAATGTTGCCATTGCTTATGGCGAAGTAGGTGTGCCGGCCGGGGTGACGAGCTTGCTGGTCAGCACGAGCCCACTGTTTGCCGGTCTCTTTGCTCATGTATGGCTGAAAGATCGGCTTGGAAAGCGAGGCTGGATTGGGCTCCTGGTTAGCTTGTCCGGTGCTGCGATCATCTCCACCAGTGGTGGCACCAACCTGCAATTGGATTTGCGCGCCCTGGCGATATTTTGCGCCGCTGTTATTCAGGGGCTTTCAATCGTCGTGCAAAAGCCTTTATTCAACAGGCACTCGAGTTTCGAGGTCACTGCTTATACAATCTGGGGCGCCAGCCTGTGCATGGCGGTATTTCTGCCGTCGGTTTTCGACGCCGCCGCCCATGCCACCGCATCTGCTACCGTTTGCGTTCTCTACCTCGGTATCGTTCCAGCCGCACTCGGTATACTCGCCTGGTGCTACATCCTCTCTCGAGTGCCTGCATCAAGAGCGGCCAGCTTCTTGTATGCCGTTCCGGTAGCTTCGCTTCTCGTGTCGTTTTTCTGGCTTGAAGAAGTGCCGGCTTCGGCATCGATCCTGGGCGGGGCTCTGTCCCTTGCCGGTATCGCATTCGGTGCGAAATCGCGAAGCCGATGAGGATTATGACTGCGTCGCTGTTTGAGAGTAGCGGCGCAGTTTCTTCACAAAAGCAGGATCGACCATGCAAACTCCGTCCACACAGCTGCTTGCAGCCAGATCGTTCAGCAGAGCTTTTTCGTTGGGCATTAGAGGAATGGCCATGAGACCGGTAGGTAAGATTCTGGCCGGTTTCGTGATCGGTGCCTCGATGACTTTGAGCACCTGCTGCGCGATGCCCGGATCGAGCCAGACGGCGCTCAGCCTCACGCTCCTGATCGCTGTTTCGATTGCCGTCGATATATTTCCTTTGAGGACATAGCCATCGGCTCCAGCATCCATAGCGGCAAAAATGTCCTCGGGAACATCGCTCGAGGTTAGAATGACGACGCGTACGTTGGGTGACAGATCGCGAACCTTCTTGGTCAGCTCGACGCCGTTTCCGTCCGGCAATCTTAAATCGATAAGGACGACATCCAGCTCTTCCTTGCCCAGCCACTGAAGAGCTTCTGCGGCTGTGGTCACCTCAGCCGCGATTTCGATGCTGCCCGAGCCCTGCAAAGCCTGGCGTACAGCCAGCCGGCTGGACTCGTTGCTATCGATTGACAGTACTCGAATCGATTTCGGATCAGTCATGATTACAGAATAAAATTATGAAAAATACCAGATTCTGATGTCCACATTCATTTTGCAGGGCGTCATATCCATGATGTCAATCTTAATGATGCGCCCACCCTTAGTAGCATCAATATTGTACATCCCGCCGCGGTTGTTCGTACACTTGGTATGCCATCCCTTTTTCGTCAGCTCATCGCTGTAATATTGCACGGCCGCCCTGGCGCCACCGGCGGCGCGCAGCTGAGCGCCATTCTCATCAAGCGAGACGGCGACAGCGCGGGGACATTGGCTGACGGGATCCCTGGCGGGAATACGCACGGAGCAGACAGGCTCGATTCCGACAGCTGCCTTGCTCGCCTGCAGCCGCACCGTATGTGATACTGCTGCCTGCGCTCCGGTGGATGGAACGAAATCTGCCTTGAGCACGCCCTTGCCTGCTCTTTCGACATCCGCGAAGAGAAAGACTTTGATTTGCTGCTCCATCGATATATGAGGCCGGATCGTTTCAACTGGGAGCAGCACTGCCTGGACGAAAAGATCATCCTGGTGCTGGAAGGTTAGATCCGCCGGTAAAGTGCAATGCCATGCTCCGGAGCCGTCGCGCTTCATTGGAATCAGCTCGCGTTTGAAGCTGGTGATATCTTGGAAGCTCCAGCGAGGATGCTGATCGGAAACAATCAAAACCTCAGGATTGCGCCATTGCCCGGATGTAAAAGCGTTGCCGGAGACGGTGACATTCATGCCGCTGAAAGATCGGCCGGCGTTCTTTATGTAAAACGTTTGCAGATAGCTCTTCTTGCCGGGCTTGATCAGGTTTTCCCCCGGCTTCAGTTGCTGCTTCTCGCAGTACGACTCCACATCCAGTATCGGATTGCGCAAACTTTGCCAGGCTATGAAGAGCAACAGCAATATAAGAATTGATAAAAAGGTTATGCCGGCAATCTTGAATTGCCAGCCGACTTCAGCGAAGAACAGTCGAGTTTGTCGCCGAAGCTTCTCAGAGGGTTCCGTTTGCAGCGAAGGGGCTGAAATGGCCGACTCGGCTCTTTTGGTCAATTCGTTTTGCAGCTTCTCGAAATCCTCCAGCGGTGGGCAGAGTTGCACATAGTTTCCATCCCAGGTGCGCAAGTACAGGAAGCGCTGCCACAAACGCCGCATCACCTGCACATCGGCGACTTCATTCCAGAGCAGGCGTTGCTTTCCCCAGAGCTTTTTGATTGTCAGAGATTGTTCGTCCAGCTCGAGCGAGTATGCCGTATAGCGGATCATGTAGAGAGTGATTATAAAAGTCAAAAATGATCCAAAGGCGATGCCCGCTCCGACAGATCGATACAGTCCGCTCGAGAGCTCAGGATCTACTGATGAGGCCGTCGTCCCGATCAGCCACTGCATAAATCCGAGCATGAAGACCGATGAAACGAGCAGGACCGTGGTTACCGGCATTAGAACGCGCTTGAATGCCGCTGATTTTGAGACTTCGAATCTTAGTTTACCGTTCATAAAAACCATCATATTGCCGCCTGCCGCCAGGGTCGGCTGAACGAACAAGATCATTTAAGAATGCTTGCCTGTCGCACTAAATTTTGATGCCGGGATTAGCGGCTAATTTTGACCAGTGAGGGCGGCGGCGCCGGATTGGCGCGCGGTTTGCAACGCCGTTTCCACTCGATAGGCAGAAAGATGCGCTGCGCAATTGTGCCGTCCCATTCCGGTTTGAAACCGAACTCCTGCATAACCTGAATTATCTCGCCGGCAACAGCGATGCTGTCATGATCATCACCGGAGGTTGCACCATAAGCGAGAAAAAGTCCATCGCCGGCGACAGCCCGCTCCAGATCCTGTTCGTGATAGAAGCAGCCGCCGCGGATGTGTTGCCTGGCGCCGGCAGGCTCCCACTCGACGACTACGACCTCCTGATAGTCTGACCAGCCGTCGCTAATCGTGTAGCCCGCGCACTCGAGGCTGATGATACCACGGGCGGTTAATGCTTCAAATGCTCCGGTCAGTCTGTCGCACATAGTCTCAACCGGCCACTGACACTCGTCCGCCTTTTTCGCCGCTACTTCCTTGTCGATTAGCGCTTTGACTTCCTTCTCATCAGCCTCAACCGGATCTTCGTAGAACCAGCATTCATCGAGACCTTCCATGGCATCAGCCAGTATGTCTTCAGATGAATAGAATCCCGACCAGACTCTCGTCCATATAAAATCTTTCAGGGCATCATACGCCGCCGGATCCATTTAATGCAGCCTCTCTAAATTATGGCGCCGCAGATGGAACCACCGAATTCTCCGGAACCAAAGCGTCTTTCAAAAATGAGATGAAGTCTGCTTTGAACTTCTCGCGCGCCGGCTGATACACATACATCATATGCCCACTATCATAGTATGTAATCTTGACGTTTTTCCGAATCGATGGATCGAGGAACATTTGATCGACAGTGGATTTGGCCGCGAAGTACGGTGTGGCCAGATCATAAACACCGCAGCACAACCAGACCTTCAGGTATGGATTGCGGGTCATCGCCTTGCGCAGATCGTCGGCGACGTTTAGATACGAATTCTCTGCTCGCTTGAAGCTCCATGGCCAAACGTTCGCCAGCGTCTCATACGGGAGATCGCTCTTGAAGTGGAGATCGCGGCGAATATAATCGTTGAATGCAGCGGTAAAAGGTCCATGCACCGCCTCGAAGCTCGGGTCGTAGTCCGATCGATCTTGCCCGGGGTTGTAGCGAATGCCGCTGTATCTTGCATCATAGCGGCCGAGTTGCCGGTTCTTATCCATGAGCAGATGGGTGAAGAACAAATGGTCGGGAACGCGAATGTTCAACTGGAGAACATAGCCGGCCGGCAGCCCGATGAAGCTTGCCAGCCGATTGGCGACTTCTTCCTTGCGCTCCTGGCTGAGCCGATCCCCTTCATAAAGTGCATGCAGATATTCCTGAGCGACGAAGTTCTCAGCCTGGTGTAAAACGTCATCGAGCGGCTTGCTCTGCAGGTCCGCCGGCAACTTTCGATGGTACCAGGCTGCCGCCGTATATGATGGCACATACAGAGCATAAGGTGTGTCGTTGCCCGGTGAAAAATCGATGGTCTGCCAATTCAAAACTGCCGAGACGAGAATGATGCCGTTCAAATAAAGACCGAATCGATTCTGGAGATATTCGCTCAGCCCTGCTGCTCGCGTTGTTCCATAACTTTCACCGACGACGAACTTCGGAGAGGTCCAGCGCTCGTATTTCGTCGTATAGAGGCGGATGAATTCGCCGACGCTTTCGATATCTTCGTCATAGCCATGAAATTTTTTCGGATCCTCACCCGGCTCCGTGCGGCTGAAGCCGGTGGACACGGGATCGATGAAAACCAGATCGCTGGCGTCAAGCCATGACTCGGTGTTATCCTCCAGCCTGTATGGTGGCGGTGGAGCCTCTCCGCGGGCTGTCAGAGCTGCTTTTCGCGGACCCAGCGCGCCCATGTGCAACCAGACTGATGCCGAGCCGGGACCGCCGTTGAATGAAAAGGTGATGGGGCGCTTGGACACGGATCCCGCATCTTCTCTTGTATAGGCAATGAAGAACATCTTCGCAAGTTTTTTGGGCTCCTTGCCGTCTTTCTTGTTCTTCGATCCGCTCTTGTCGTCGCCTGACGAGTCGCTGTCCGCCTTTCGTTTCTCAGAAAAGTCCTTCAAAACTATGTAGCCGGCCGTTGCTTTGTATTTGACCGCTTTGCCCGCGATGATTGTCGTATGCTCGGTTGTGGAAAGCTTGGCATCATCGTCTTCCTTGTCCTTGCTCTTATTGTCTTTCTTCTTGCTTTTGTCGCCCTTTGCGTTTTTCTTGTCGTCGTCCTTGCTTTCCTCTTTCTCCTTGTCCTGATCCTGGGAGTCGGATGCTTGATTGTTGTCGTCGCTGCCCTCTGCCGCTGGGGCGGGCAGTGGTGAAAGCAAGACAATAGTGGCAAGAATTATCGACCAGGCTGCATTATTCAAACGTTTCATTTGTTGACCGAATTAAAATTTGAAGGAACGAAAGGACTCAGTGATCAAACAGAATTCTAAGCTGATGAATTCAGTTTGGCTTTGAGCAATAAATAATTTACCTATCATCGAGCGCCTGTGCTCGAACGCCTGAGGGGCAAACGGGCGTGCTATTATGTGCAGTCATGCGTACCCGCCCACGACATTCTATCAGTAACGTCATTCTCCTATTAATGGCGGTTGCATCTTTGAGCGCCAACACCATTGCCTCAGGTGCAGAATCGGCGGCGCCGTCTCAGCCTGCAACACACTCGGCATCTGCATCAGCCGACGATTCGATGACCACCGCTCAGTTTGCCGAATTAGGCTTGCCGCCCATCGATCGCGCCTGGTCATCACATGACATGTCAAAGGCGGCGAAAATACTCCAGGATGTTGCCGAGAAAAAATATGGCTCGCTGCCTCGATACCGGAGCCCGAAATCGGGTGATGTTTTCGCTCGCCTGACCTCGAAGCAAAATCTCGATCGCTACAAGGATCACAGCGTTGATGTAGACGATCGTTTGAGCGAAGCGATCAATTATCTGCAGAGCACTAATGAAATCTTCAAAGCTTATCTTTCCGGATTTTTGAAAAAGGAGGTTCCCGGCGGCGAGCTCATCGAGCTGATTGGTATGCACCTGCGAACATCAGTCGTCATGTTTGATCTGGTCGATGAATTTCTGCCGACAATCAAAAAGGATGATCCCACTTACGCCACGAGAATGCAGGGATTTGAACGGATGAAGGGCGGGCTGGCCAGTATCGTGGCGGGCAGTCTCAAAGCCTTGACAGAGCAAGACAATTACACGGTCAGCGAGCGAGTCAGGCTGATCGGATACATGCAAGATACCTTTCCAGAGCTGATTCCGCACTTGACGCCCGAGGCGCGCACTCAGATTGTGGCGCAGATGGAGACCATAGCCGGCGATCCATCTTCCACGCAGTTGCAGCCGGGACTCGATCAGCTGCGCAGCAAAGTGAAAACCCTGATCGAGCGCGAGGAAAAAGCGCGCGTCGATCGAACCCAATAAAGTTCAGCCGAGCTTCACTTTGTCAGGACAGTGCCCTGAACGCCGCGCTGGCCGTTTCTGAAAATCCAGGGCGGTATCGGATTTGATGCCACCCACAAACCGCGTTTTGCAGTTTTGGCCTCCTGATGGAGCTTCTTCAAAGTCTCGTCCTTGGGCGCATACTTATCGCTCCACCAGGCTAACCCCTGGCGCACCAGCTCTTGATTCAAGTTAGTCCCATCAGGCAATGTGACGACGCCGATGATGCGGCCGTTTTTGTCCAGACCGCGCTGTTCGATAGTCACTACCTTTCCATAGCACTTATCATCGGTGAATTTTTTTGCCTGCGCCCCATAGTCCTGTCCGATCTCAGGACAATCGATACCATAGAGGATCACCTTCTCTTTTGATTCGTTAAGCTGAATTTTGAGCGTATCTCCATCGATGACCGCGATCACTTTCGTGCTTATGCTCTCAGCCGGAGCCGGTGCGACTGCAATCGCCAGGGAGGCTATAAAAATCAGGCTCGCTGCCAACTTGCGTCTCATATAGGCATACCTCTCTTTGGGTCAGTGAATTTACAGCGGGAATTGTGCGGCATGAAAAAGATCAAGTAGCTGCTCTTTGCAAAACATCAGTGCGCTTGGCCAAAATGGGAGCCAACTTCGATCTGATCAGAACCTCCGCTTTGGCAAGATCGACGTCGTCCGCTTTTTCCAGACCGACGACAAGCTCGGACAGAATCTCCTCACATATGACTCCGGCTTCCTGAGCCAGTTTATACGGAACGGTGGAAAATGTGACCAGAGAGTAGCGCGAAACATACTGGCCTGGAAATTTCTTCTCGAGGATTTTCTCGACTGCCTTGGCAAGCAGGAATTTCGGATCGGCGACCCGATCGCGCATCTCGATAAAGTTCTCCACCGCCATCTCTGCGATGGCATCACAATTTTCTTTTCTTTCCTCGACGAAGGTTTTGAATATCTTTGCCCAGTTGTGAGTGAATTGCTGCTGGCGTCTGCTCATGTGCTCGGATGCGGTCTTGTGTCCGCGCAAGCGCCGCTCTACATAAAGAGAACCGCCGTGCGAAACATGCTCTTCGATCAATCGATCGAGCACGCTTAAATCCTCGAATCCACAGTTCATCCCTTGACCGTAGAAAGGGACCACACCATGGGCGGCATCACCAAGCAATAGAGCCTTGCCGTCCAGTTGCCAGGGATAACACCTGATCGTTTCCATGTGTCCGGTGGGATTGCTCATGAAATTTTCTACCAGATCGGGCATCAGCGGAACGGCATCGGGAAAGAAATCGCTGAAAAATTTGCCCACCGACTGCTCGTCCTTTAGCTTGTCGAAGCAGCAATCGTCGTTCGATTTATAAGGCAAAAAGAGCGTGACGGTGAAGCTGCCGTCGAAGTTAGGCAGCGCGATTACCATGAAGCTGCCGCGCGGCCAAATATGCAAGGCGTTTTTCTCAAGTTGGAAGCCGCCGTCGGCCGCCGGAGGAATGTAGAGTTCTTTATAGCCGTAATCCAATGGATCGATTGTGCATTGATAATCAGCCAGTCTCATCATCTCCTCGCGCACGGCTGAGCCACCACCATCGGTGCCCATGATCAAAGAGGCATGAGCGCAGATTGTCTTGCCATCGGCTCCGGTGAAACGAATGATATTCCGCTCGAAGTCAATGCTTTCCGCTTTCATGTTGAAGTGGAACTTGACCTTGCCAGTTTCCTCGGCGCGATTCATCAGAATCTTATTCAAGCCCCCGCGTGACACCGAGTTACCATATTCGGTATCATCTTTGCCGTAAGGTTGATAGGTAAGTTTGCCCTCGCGCGAGTGCATCATTCTGCCCATCATAGGCACGACTTCGGCCAAAACTTGATCAGCAATGCCGACCCGCTCGAGCGCCTCAATGCCGCGCCGCGACATGTTGAGGTTGATCGAACGCCCGGCGCTGATCTCGACCTGGCGCATGTCCTGGCGGCGCTCGAAGACGTCCACTTCAAAGCCGCGCTTGGCCAGAAATATGGCTAAAAGAGATCCGACAAGCCCCGCACCCACCACAGCGATACCACACTCTAAGTGCTCGGCGTCATCCTCGTGAATGTCCTCTTTTGACTGGCGCTCTTGAGTCACGTCGTCCTCCTATTTAGTGGCGAACCTTCTGATGATTGCAGCAAAGCGATAGACATCGAGGAAACTGTTGTAGAGTGGAATCGGCGTCGCCCGTATTATATCCGGCTCTCTGAAATCGCAGATGACGCCTTCTTCCTTGAATGCCTCGAGCATTTGTTTTGGATTGCTCGAAAAGCGGATGGACAGCTGCGATCCCCGTTCGGCCGGATCGGATGGGGTGATGATTTTGAGGAAGCCGCCGGGCATGTCGTTTAGCAAGAATTCCAGATAGCCTGTGAAAAGATCACCTTTATTTCTCAGGTTTTTCATGCCCGCCCGATCGAACAATTCGAGCGAAGCCCGCAGGGCCGCCAGTTGAAAGATAGGCGGATTGCTGAGCTGCCAGCCTTCTGCACCCGGCAGTGGATCGAAGTCGGGACCCATTTTAAAACGAGTCTCCTTGTTGTGTCCCCACCAACCGGCCAAACGCGGCAGGTCGAATTCTCGGGCATGACGCTCGTGCACAAAACAGCCTGCCAGACTTCCCGGCCCTGAGTTCAAATATTTGTAGTTGCACCAGACGGCAAAGTCGACGTTCCAATCGTGCAGTTGCAGAAGCAGATTGCCGGCGCCGTGCGCCAGATTGAGACCGACCGAGCAGCCCTTCTCATGCGCTTTCTCAACTATGGCTTGCACATTGAATGCTTGCCCGGTGAGATAGTTGACATTGCCCAGAAGAATGAGAGCAATGCGATCGCCCTGGCGTTCAATCGTGTTCAAAATGTCTTCGGTTCTCAAAATATCTTCGCCCGCGCGCGGGGTAAGCTCGAGCACGGCTTCGTTGCGTTTATACCCGTGCAAAGCGGCTTGCGATGCGACTGCGTACTGATCGGACGGGAAGGCGCCGCTCTCGATCAAAATCTTGTAGCGCTCCTTCGTGGGGCGGTAAAACGACACCATCATCAAGTGAAGATTGACGGTCAGTGTATTCATCACTACCACTTCAAGCGGCTTGGCGCCGACAATCCGGGCACTCATCTCGGTGAGGAACTCATGGTAAGGAAGCCAGGGATGGCGAGCATTCCAGTGACCCTCCACACCAAGATTCGCCCAGTCGACAAGCTCCTCGTCGATATACCGGCGGGTTGATTTCGGTTGCAGTCCCAGGGAATTTCCAGCCAGGTAAATGCACGGTTCTCCAGGCGGCTGTGCCGGTTCGGACTGGCGTTCGATTTTCATTGCAATCGACTCGCGTGTCGGCATGAAAAATTCTTGCCTGAATTTCGCCAGCTCATCATCAGCATCGAGCTGTTTTGCGAAAGCTTCGGAATTCTCGAATTTCAAAATGCTGGAGATCATAGGCCTCCGATCGGGGTACGTGCTTCTCTCGGAACGAGCATGGCACGCCATGCTCATCTGCGCTTCATCATCGGCCGTCTGAGTTTATCATGCCTTTGAAGGCTTCTGCATCCTCGATCCGCATTTTTTGCAGGTGCAATTTTCCGGATTGTCATAAAAGCGCTCGAAGATCGGCGCAATCTGCGTGCCGATGTTTGTCAGCTGGAAGTACTCCTCATACAATTTGTTGCCGCAACTCTGGCAGAACCAGACAAAACCGTCCTGCTCCTCCGGCAAGCGCTTCCTTTCAATCACCAGACCGACTGTGCCGGCTGGACGCTGCGGCGAATGAGGCATGCCTCCCGGCAGGAGAAAAACATCACCTTCGCGAATCGGGATGTCTACGGGCTTTCCATTGTCCATGACTTTCAAAATCATATCGCCCTCGACCTGATAGAAGAACTCTTCGCCTTGATTGACATGATAGTCCGTGCGTGAATTAGGTCCACCGACAACCATGACGATGAACTCACGATCCTCCCAGATCACTTTGTTGCCAACCGGGGGCTTGAGCAGTTCTCGATTGTCTTCAATCCATTTCTTGAAATTAATCGCTGAAAGCAGTGCCATATGCATCCATCACTCTTGTCCGAATATCTCTTGCTTCCACCAGCCTTCCTCAGACTCCGGCGTCTTCATCACACGCCAGCGACCGCTGATCATACCAGTTATGCATTGATCGAGGTGGTCGGCCTGCTCCTCGCGGTGGGTGCTGCGCAAAAGATTGGCATACGCCTTCAAGAGCTTCACTGTTTCAGGATGATCGCCGCCGAGCAACAGTTGTTTCAACTTCATAGCGCGCTCGTAGTGCAGCTCCGCTTTCTCGTACTTGCGCTGCACGTGATAAACGGTGGCAAGATTATGCAGTGCTGATGCGACCTCGATGCTGTTCGGGCCGAAGAGCTTTTCATTAAGCTTGACGGACTCATCGCCATAGTACTCGGCGTTAAAATAATCATTGCTCGTGAAATAAAGGCGAGCAAGATTGTTCAGGGCGCTCGCCACAGCCGGATGGGCATCGCCGAGCACCGATGTTTTGATGTTGTATGATGTCCGGAGACAATCCTCCGCCTCGTTGTACTCTTGCTTGCGGATGTAGATCTCGCCAAGCTTCTCGAGCACGAAACAGTAGCACGGGTTATTTTCGTTATCACCGCGAGCAAGCGTGAGACACTCTCTCCATGAGGCCTCCGCCTTCTGATAATCCTCCAGATTCAATGATTGCTCGGCTGTTTCCTTGATCTCGTCCCAGCTATTTCCGAAGCTGCCGCTGATCGATGCGGCTAGTTTGGCGGCTGCCTGCGCGAATTCTTGATTCGTTTTTTGCGGTGCTTGCTCTTTGGATTTAGGCTTGCTGTCAGCTGGTGCCTGAGTCTGAGTGCTCTGCACGGCTGCTTGCTGTTGCTCGAAAGCCGCTTGCTGAGCCGGCTCGATCGGGATGTTGCCCGTGGACGTCTGGATTTTGGCTGCGTTCTTAATCGCCTGCAATCGCGTCAATACCGAACCGGAGCTGCCCTGCCCCTGAGCCGGTGGCGAGAGCTTCGGCGGCGGTGGCGGTGGAGCGGCCGTTGTCGGTCCGGCTGATGGCAGCGGCGGAGTCATGCCCTGAGGAGGGGTCGTGCCGGGCGGCAATGGACTGGTCGCCGTTTGCGGCGCCGAGCCTTGCGGCAGCGGCGGCGCCATGCCTTGCGGCAGAGGCGGTGCCATGCCTTGAAGCGGTGGTGCCATGGACTGAAGCGGAGGGGCCATGCCTGTCGGTGGTGCAATCGTCTGCAATGCCTGGGCGCTCATGGCGCCCGGAGACGGATTTTGCAGCACTCCCGGCGGATATGAGACCGACGCCGTCAAACGAGCACTGTCGGAGGTGCTCAGTCCTTGTTGGGCGCCGATATCTCTGCCGGCATCGGTTTGGCTCCAGTTGGCGGCTGTGACCATGCGCTCGGTCGCTCTTAATTGCCGGGCTTCATCCATGCGCCCCAGCTTGTTGAGCAAATCGGCGAAGCTGCCGAGCACTTTCACGACATCGGGATGCTTGGCGCCCAATGCACTTGTCTTCACAGCCAGAGCCCGCTTGTAGAGCCGCTCTGCTTCATCAAAACTGTTGAGCATGTGGTGGACCATCGCCAGGTTGTAAGCCATGGAGCCGACATCGATGTGGCCGGCGCCAAGCGCCTGCTCATAAATCGTCAGAGCTCGGCTCCCGTACTCAAGGGCTTCCTGCAATCGTCCCTGGAACCACAAGCATTCGGTCAATTTCTCGAGACTGTAGGCCAGGCGGCGGTCTGCCCTGCCGAATGATTCGGACTCTTCCACGGCGAGCGTCCACATCGCTTCGGCATAATCGTACTTGCCGTCACGCTGGGCACGATCCGCGTTGCGAATGTGCTCGTTCCATTCCGTTTCTCTTCCTGACCCTAGGCTCATTGCACTTCTCACTGCCCGCCAGTTACAGGCGGCTCAACCACGCCTGCTTTAGTTTAAACTCCGGGCCTAAAACCTATGAATAACACAAGTTACAAACCATTGCGACCATTCCGCTAACATCAAGATTCCCGCTGGGCCGGAAAGCTTAACAGCTCCTTTCTGATAATCGTATATCGGACGCATTAGGGACCTTGTGCGCGGGTATATGGCCAGTAACGGGTTGGATGACCAAGCGCTCAGCCGACGGGCTGCAACCGCTGAGGGAAGCATGGCACAAGGAAAAACGGTCTACAAGGTCGAGTGGGGCCCTTCAAAAGGCACAATATACGCAGCGATCGGCTCCATTGTTGCTTCCATCTACGTGCCCACCTGGATTCAGGGACCGATAAGCTGCAATTTTCTCCTGGCCTTTGTCTGCGAGCTGCTCTTTTGCGCAGCTGCAACTTTGTTTTTCTATGACGGTCAAAAGCGAATCGCACAGATGAAAGTCATGGCTACCATGCTGGCGTTTGCTTGCGGGCTGGGGTTCTTGTCCAATCTCTTTCTGCAAGCGAATTTCGCCATCGACAACCTTCTGTACTCAGACGGAATCGTCGATACGGTAATTAATCTCTGTGCTGTAATCTGCACCCTGACCGTCTATCGCATGAAGCCCGATACCGATGCCACTGTATCTGATACCGCAGAAAAAAGCGCCCCGGCTTACCTTAAGATCAAGCCCCTGTCCGTATCAATATCGGTGGCGGTAGTCAGCCTTATCCTCATGCTCAATTCTAATGATTTGCACATGCACTCTTCATACACCGCCAACATTCCATTTTTCATTTGCGCGGTTATCTTTCTGAACGTAGGATCGTCCTTCTATCTTCTACGATCCTTGCCGAGCAATATGCTCAAGTTCAAGCTCGGCATGCTCATGCTCAGCCTCTCTCTCGTGCTTGGCACCATAGGCAACACCGCTCATCACTTTACCCGTTTCCGCCCTGGCGGGCGCATCGATATGAGCGCGGCCGAGTTCGTCATTATGAATGGCGGGGCAATCTTGATCGTCGTTTCGTTTTTCCTCTGGAAACGCTTTGTCGAATCGGAAACCGCAAAGTTCATCGAGGCTGCCGCTGCAAGCGGCGATGACAGACAGGCCTCAGCCGGCTCTGAATCCGCCCCGGCAAATAAGACAAGCAAAGATGATCCTTCAGCTAAGGAAACGGCCGTGGCCAGCGCCAAAGAAACCGAGCGCTGAAAGATACCTCAAACCTATCTGCTGTACAATAGCCGATCGCATTAGTCGACAGGAGGTGGATCATGGAACTGTCCGGCAAGAAGGTTCTCATCTTTGCAGGACCGGCATTCGAGGATCGCGAGCTCTTTTATCCGTACTATCGATTTCTCGAAGCCGGTGCTCAGGTAAAAATCGCCGGCATCGGCGAAAAGCAATACGCGGGCAAATACGGTATTCCCATCGATGTCGATGGAAGCTGCGAGGAGTTCGCCAAAGAAAAATGGGACGCGGTCATCGTTCCGGGCGGCTGGGCGCCGGATAAGATAAGGGCGAATCAGGCCGCCCTCGATATCGTTCGCGCCACTCTCAAGAACGGCGGCGTCGTGGGCGCGATCTGTCATGGTCCCTGGGTGCTCGCTTCGGCTGATGTCGTTAAAGGGAAAAAGTTGACGAGCTACAAAAACATTCGCCATGACCTGATCAACGCTGGTGCCACCTGGGTCGATGAGGAAGTCGTCGTCGACGGCAATTTGATTACATCGAGAACGCCTGCCGATCTGCCTGCTTTTACGCGCAGCGCCATTAAGCAGATGCAGCTCAGCAAAGTCGTCTAGGCACCAAACACGAGCCTCCGTTCAATCGAACTTCAGGGTGAGCTGAACGCAATCCGCCTCGGCTTCGCGATCGCCATCAAGGTTCGAGAGCGCCAGTCCGAGCAATCGGACGCGGCGCTGCTGCGCTTCGGTCGTTTGCAACAATTCGTCTGCCAGAGAGCAAATATAATCGAGGTCCTGAATCGGCTCGTTGACTGTTTTGCTGCGTGTTACTTGCTGATAGTCGGCATATTTCACTTTCAGCGTCAGCGTTCTGCCGCTGCTCCGGCTTGAATCGATGCGTTTCTTCAAAATCTCCGCCAACTCGAAAAGGGCACTGATCATCTGCTCTCGTTCGCACAAATCTTCAGCAAAGCTCTCCTCGGCACCAATGGATTTGCGGATGCGATTCGGCTCCACCGGTCTGTCATCTTGTCCGCGAGCGATGCGGAAGTAATGGCTGCCCATTTTGCCGAACCTCTTGATCAGCTCGATTTCAGACCACTGCTTCAAATCGTGCCCGGTGTGGATGCCCATTTGCCGCATCTTCTCGGCGGTTACCTTTCCGATACCGTGAAACTGATCGATCGCCAGACGCTCGACAAATGCCTCAGCCTGATCCGGTTTGATCAAAAAGAGCCCGTTTGGTTTATTCACTCCTGAAGCCGTTTTGGCAAGAAATTTATTGATTGAGATTCCTGCTGATGCTGTCAGTTTCGTATGAGCAAAAATGCATTCTTTAATCTCTCTGGCAATCAAAGTGGCGGATGGCAAACCACGCTTGTTCTCGGTAACATCGAGGTATGCTTCATCGAGAGCCAGCGGCTCGACTAAATCAGTGTACTCTCGAAAGATCTCGCGAATCTGCTCCGATATATCGGCATAAACATCAAAGCGCGGGCGAACAAAAATCAGATGCGGGCATCGCTGCGCTGCCGTTCGTGACGGCATTGCCGAGTGAATGCCGAAGCGGCGCGCTTCATAGCTGGCGGCGGCGACCACGCCGCGCTGCTCCGCCGTGCCGCCGACAACCAGGGCTTTGCCACGATACTGCGGGTTGTCTCTTTGCTCCACGGACGCATAAAAGGCGTCCATATCGACATGGATGATTTTGCGAATTGGATGTGAGGATGAAGGTTCGCTCAAGGGATCTGCAAAAAAGCCTCGTTGTTCGAGCTACTTTGCGTTTATTCTACATCCGGATCTTTCTCAGCCGGCATCGCCAGGCGAACATATTTTGCATTTAATTCGCCGCGCCTATCCTGTCAGCCTGTGCTCCATGTTTTTGAATTCGATCGACAGCATCGTCATGGTGAATCCATACATCAGCATCTCGATGCCAATGAATAAACCGATTACCCATAAGCCTGTCGCCGGCCAGCCGAGCGTGATGAACGCACCAAGGGCGATATCAACAAGCCCGCCGAATACGAACCAGCCCCAGGTTCGCTGCTCTCGATGAGTGATACCATATGCGCACCGAATTACTCCTGCCACCAGCAGGAAAACGCTGATTACAAGAGTCAAACTGAGCGCTCCGGCGACTGGATTGAAGAGAATTATGCCGCCGGCTAAGAGATAAAGCAGAGAGGAGACTATGTTCAAAAAAACTCTTTTGCGTCCGTGAGCTTTGGAGGCATGGATGAATTCGACAATTCCGGCGGCTACCAGCAAGCCGCCGCAGATCATGACAGTGCCGATTGTGAAGAGTGCAGACAGCACAACGGCCACCATTCCTAAAACTATAAGAGCGATGCCGAGAAACATGAGGGTGTCGGAGACGCCTTCATCGACCTGTCGGGTCGGACTCGGCTTCATCGTGCCAGTCATTGCATTTCCTCCTCAGGCATTGCAATGATGATCTAGCGTATGGTAACCATTTTCGTGCCGGCGGCGGCCGCTATCTGACGACCAACACCGAGCACGGTGCATGGCGCACTACTTTGTCGGCGGTCGTGCCCAGAAAGGATCCCCACAAGCTTGAATGCCCGCTGTGGCCGATCACGAGCGTTTCCACATTAGCCTCTTTGACATAATCAACCAGACTCTTTGCCGGATGCCCGACTAATATGACACTATGCACGGTGACACCAGCCTCCCGGGCTTTGCGCCTCACTTCCTCGTGCAATGCTTGCATGCGGCTGCTGGCAGTCTCTTGCTCCTCGATCACCTCGCCAACTGTTCCGGGATACCTGGGCAACTCTTCGATCGATACGACCTCGAGTGCGGAGTTCTCCAGCCCGGCCATATGCATTGCCCGATCCAAGGCTCGCTGCGAGCCTTCCGAGCCGTCAAACCCGACTGCAATTTTTCCGTGCATATTTCGCGCTCCTTAATTCGAGTATAGCCTGCTGCACTAATTGGATTCCACTTGTTTCACTTGCTCGAGGATGTGGGACGGTTGAAACCATTTTTGCGCGATCATTGTCGGCACAAGGGCGCTGGCGATCACTGCCGTGACAAGGACGGTGTATTGATCCTGATCGATAATTTTATTGTTCAGGCCGAAAAGTGCGCAGATGCTTCCGAAGGTGAGCCCGGTCGACATCATCAAAGTCGTGTAGATTCCTTCTTTGGTTTTGAAGGCAAACGCTTTTGTCAACGGCCACACGCCCAGTATCTTGGTGGCCATTTTTAATAGAAGAAGAATCAGTATCAGTCCCGGCATTGACGCGATCGTGCCGAACTTGAGAAGCGATCCGGCTTTTAGAAAAAAGAAAGGCGTCAAAAGGGTGAAGGCCATGACTCGCATCCTCTGCGCCAGCACCCTTTCCGCCAGGAAAAATGGTGCCAGCACCATGCCGATTAAATAGGCGGGCAAAACGGCCTCGCTCTTAGCCACATTGCTGAGGGCCCCGAGGCTGAAGAGGATAAGCAGGATAAATTTGATTTCCGGTTCGCTGATGCGGCTGCCCACTTTTTTGAAAAACCAGGGCACAAAGCGCGGCAATATCCACATTGCCAATGCCGTGGCAAGAACGAAGGCGACCAGCCAGATGTTGTAATTGGCGAAGAGAACGCCGAGCCCGAGCACCGTTCCCAGATCGGTTATGAAACAGGCGGCCAGAATAATCTTTCCCATCTCGGTCTTGTTGAAGCCAGTCTCAATCATCACCGCGTAGACCACGGCTACAGATGTAGTTGAAAGCGCCAGTCCGGCAATCTCAGCTTGCGCCCACGGCCAGCCGCATATGTAGTGCGAGTAGGCCAGCACGCCAAGAAATGGAAGGAGAAAACTGGCGACGCCAATGCTGATGCTCGACCAGAAATTTCTTTTGATCACGCTCGGATCGATCTCAGCGCCGGCAAGAAAGGTGAGTAGAATCGATCCTACACTGGCCAGGTAATTCACCCAGGGCGTAATCTCGAGTTTGATCAGGTTGCCGGCCAGGGAGCCGACGACGATTTCGATGAGCGCGACCGAGAGCGCTATGCGAATTGAAATAAGAGATGACAGGAGCGCTAAGGCGATCCAGATTGCCGAGATGAACCAAACATTTTCAGCCACGACTAAGCCTCCTACCAAATTCACTGCGCGGCGGAACGCCTCGCTTGCAGTTCTCAGTAGGAGTCATCAGCCTGACGGCGGTTATGGCGAACCCCATCGCCTAAACGAGAAGTTTAGCACGCATCACCATCTGCCGCGAATGGCAGTGTAATGTTTTTCTGCTTACTCCTTAAATGAGCCGACCACAGTGGTGCAGCTGTTGGCGATTAAGCGTTTTTGTGCCGATGTGAGCAAGGTTTCCAGAACAGTGCCGTCTTGCGGATAGGTGGCGATGCCGGCGCTGAATGAGGCTCTGAAACCCGCCGCTTTTTCCGGCGACATGAATTCCTCGAGCAGCAGCGACAGTGCATCACGGACGGTGGCATGCTCCTGATTCATGAAAGTGAGAGCAAAGCCTTCATCGCCCCACCGCCCGCGAATCTCTTCGGCGCGAAAACGGCACGATAAGAGCTTGCCTAGAGCAGCGACGCCGCCTTCGACATAACTCATGCCGCGCGATAAAAGCAAGCTGACGAATCCGTCGATGGTCATCAAGGCAACACTCAG
This sequence comes from Pseudomonadota bacterium, assembly GCA_021324135.1. Lineage (GTDB taxonomy): Bacteria > Cyanobacteriota > Vampirovibrionia > Obscuribacterales > Obscuribacteraceae > JAJPJO01. The sequence goes on along the minus strand of JAJPJO010000168.1, from coordinate 63,205 downwards.
TTTCAAGCTGTGCGCCCGGGCAAATTCGAGCGCTTCATTAGTGGCGATCATATATTCACCGCGCGTCAAGGCACCGGTAAGTGGGTCTCGCTCATGCCTGCCGGTCAACAAGCTGGCCTGATCCAACTGCGAGCGCACTCTGGCAAGCAGCTCGCGAGGCAAAACCGGCTTTACCAGAAAGTCGTTTGCCCCGGCATAGTACGCTGCCCGACGGGCTGCCGGATCGCTGCGGGCTGTGAGAAAGAGCACGGCCGTGTTCTTGCATTCCTCGAGCGTGCGCAGCATTCGGCACGCGTCATAGCCGCTCATTCCGGGCATGACTACATCTAGAATGACAAGGTCGGGCCTGAAGTCGCGAGCCACCTTGACGATTTGCACTGGATTGCTGAGCGTTTTTACCACCATCCCGAAGCCATCAAGGGTGGTGGCAATCATTTTGTTGAGTTGCTCGTCGTCATCCATGACCAGAATGCGGGGCTTGCGAGTGTTGGCATAATGAAGGAGCTGGTTGACCGCCGTCTCCAGTGTTGCTTTGTCAAACCTGGAAGACATATTGATGGACGAGCCTATGTACAATTGCTCCGCCGCGCTAAGAACATTGGGATCATCTGCCACCAAACCTAGTGGCAAGGCCTCATGACCGGATATCGATCTGATCGCTCGGGTGAAGTCGAAAAGTTTTTGTTTCTCACTCAAGGAAAGATCGATGAAGCAGGCGCTGTACGGCTCACTGCCGGTCTTTGCAAGTGCGCGAGCCGGATTTTCGACCATGTCGATTTCAACCGGATAGCTCGTGTTTAATTGACTGGTGCATGCAGGAAGGTGATCGCTCTTGCACAGGATGAGAATCTTAGCGGCGTTAGCTATGTTTGTTTCCTCACCATCGAAGTGAAGTTGACTGGCCGCTTCTTCAATGGCGCATGCGCCGTCTCCCAGAGCCGAGAGGATTTCTTCCCAATGTGCTTTCGATTCCGAGCCGGGATTGGAATACACGAGAATCAGGGATTCTTCGATACGAATGGCGGACTGAGTGATCTTCGCTAAATCGAGAGACCCTGCCGTTCCTCTGATCTTATGTGCGAGCAAAGCCGCTTCCTGAGCCGCATTTGCATCCGTCGTCGCGCAACTGATCAAGGATGAGAGATCGTTCCACGTGTCGATCAATCTTCTAACATAAACAGCTCTGTGCTGCTCGATCTTCTGTCTGACACTCGGCTTGAGCACCGGCCCGGGCGCAACACTGTCCTTTACGCCGGCATCAGCTCGCAGGCGCTCGAGCAGCCCAACCTCGGGCAATTGACTCTCGGTGGTGGATGATCGTCGATCCGGAAAACTCGGCAAGAAATCACCGATTTGATGGATGAATAGTTCCGGCACGATCGGCTTTTGCAGAATTAGCGAGACCGTGAGAATATTTCTCAGCCAATGAAATGTAGTCGAGTCGCACCACGAGTCCGTCAAAGCCACGATTGGAAATTGCTTGCCCTGCTCGCGCACCTTCTTGATCCAGTTCCAGCCCTCTTGTCCTGGGCTTCTCCAATCAACTATAGCAAGGACCGGAATTTGCTCGGCTATGCATTTGGTAGCATCTTCAGTAGAGGTGACCGCCTCTACTTGATAGCCTAGCTCGCTCAAGAGCGCGACCAACTGATTGCGAAAATCTTCATGCTCGTCAACGATGAGGATTGGACCCGGGGTGTCCTTGGTCATGATTTATGTTCTCTAAGTAAGATCGAGGTGGGTTTCAGTTACAAATCAGGTGGGCGATTTGCTTAACTAGATTAGTAAGGACGAACTTCCTCTCGATTGTATCAGGAAACAGGCTTATCCGAGAATGAATTGAGGCGATTCTGTTTGGGCTCGACTGATGCATTGGGCAAGGGTATCGTCAAACAAGGTGCTATTGTGAAGGTGCGCATAAAGCGCATGATAGACGAGGCGTCCGAGGCATTGGAGTGGACCAAGAAAAAAGTGCTCTCTTGGTTCAAGTAAAGTCGAGCCGCACCTTGAAGTCGTTGGTTAGGACCAGGCGCGCTTCATAAGTGCCTGAACCATCCTTCTTCTTAAAGCCTTTGATTTTTTTAGTGTGGCGGCTTTCGACCAGAGCATTGAGTTGGGCGTCGCTTAGCTTTTTGCCGTACTGCTCGCGCCAGACGGTAAATTTGCAGCCTTCCTTCCATCGGCTACAGCCAGCCGCCTTGGGCGTTAGGCGGATGGTGCCTTCTTTGCAGAGCGGGCATTTGCCGACATCGGTAAGATGTTGTTCGGCTTGGCGGCGCTCTTTGGTTTCCCTGGGTATCGAGATAGTGCCACCAGTTTTGGTGACCTCTTTTAAGAGGCGGCTGAGAAAGTCGGCAATTTCAGACTCGAATGTCTGAGCGTTAACGCGGCCGTCGACCATATCAGCGAGCTGCTGCTCCCAGCGTGCGGTCAGGGCTACGTCTTTGAGATCGCCGTGGACGGCTGATATTAGAGCCTTGCCCTTTGCAGTTGGAATTAGGCTCTTTTTGCTGCGCTCGATGTAGCCGGATTGCAAAAGACGCTCGATGATAGCTGCCCGGGTGGCTGGCGTGCCCAGCCCGCTTTGCTTCATGTAGGCGGCTAGATCCTCATCATCCAGTTGCTTGCCGGCAGTCTTCATCGCCGTCAGCAAGCTGGCATCATCATACGGTTTTGGCGGGGTTGTCTTGCCTTCTTTCAACTCTTCTTTGCGCTTTGCGAGTTGCTGTCCTTTTGAAAGGCGCGGCAGTTGCTGCGTATCTTCGTCTTCTTGTTTGTCCTTTTCTTTTGAGCGAAGAATTGTCCAACCAGGGTCTTTTATGACGACTCCTCTGGCGCGAAAGAGATGCTCGGCGATTTTTAAAATCGCCTCTGTTTCATCGCGAATCTCAGGAGGTAGGAAGATGCTCATGAATCTTGTCGCCACGAGCTCGTAGACATTGCGCTGCTTCGGCGGCAATTCTTTGCCCGGCAGTTTGGGCGTTGGAATGATGGCATGGTGATCAGTCAGTTTAGTGTCGTCGACATAGGTTTTGCTGAGGCGTGGGCGAAGCTCTGCGACAGTTATGGCACCAGGTGTGATACCATATTTTGCAAATGTGTTTTTGGCGAGCTCAGTAGTGGTCGGTGCTTGCAAAACGGTCGATAAGATGCGGGGAAGCTCGCCAACCATATCGGTTGATATGTGTCGCGACTCGGTGCGCGGATAGGAAATAAGCTTGTGCTCTTCATATAAGTTCTGGGCCAGATCGAGTGTTTCCTGAGCGGTGTAGCCGAAGCGCTTGTTGGCGTCCTTTTGAAGAGCGAGCAGATCATAAAGCGGAGGTGCTTTGGATTGCTTCTCTGTCGTTTCAACCTCAATGACCGTGCCTTCCCGGACAGGCGTTATGTCGGCGATAACCTTCCTTGCCAGGGTCAAGTCATTGAGGCGGGTCTGTTTTTCATTGTTGATGTAGCGAGCCAGGAAGCCCGGTTCGAACGTGACGAGAATTTCCCAGAACAGCTCAGATTTGAAATTGTCGATCTCAATTTGTCTTTGCACGATGAGGGCGAGCGTTGGTGTCTGCACGCGGCCTATGGTGAAGAGCTGGTTATTCAAGGCCGTGTAAGCTCGTGTGAAATTGAGCCCGACGATCCAATCGGCATGGGCGCGAGCCGAGGCAGCGTCAGCGAGGCTGTCGAATTGCCTTGATGGTTTCAAGTTTTTGAATCCATCTTTGATCGCCTCGTGGGTAAGGGAGCTTATCCACAAGCGCTCGATTGGTTTTTTGCAGCCGGTCAGTTTATAGATCAGGCGGAAGATGTGCTCGCCTTCGCGGCCAGCATCTGTTGCACAAACAAGAGATTTAGTGCCGGGATCTAGAAACAGCTTTTTAATTACTTTGAACTGCGGACCGGCTTTGTCGGCAATGCGATATTTCCATTGGGTGGGAATCATGGGCAGCTGATCCAAGCGCCAGGGCTTACCCCATGCGGAGTTCATGTCCTCAGGTTCGGCAATTTGGACAAGGTGACCGAAGGCATAAGTGACGATCCAGCCGTTTCCTTCAAAGTAACCATCGCGCTTTGTGCTGGCGCCAAGGACAGCGGCAATGTCGCGGGCGACTGATGGTTTCTCAGCAAGGACAACTTTCATAACAACTGAATGGTAGCAAGCAGCTCTCCGTCAGCTCAAGACGTCTTCCAAACCCGGCGATTCTGAGCTTGATGCCCAAATGAATAGTTTTGCGAGTAAGATCGCTAACAGAAGCACCAAGGGATCTGTTAATGAAACGAGCATTAGTATTTTGTCTGGTCCTTGTCTCGCTGTTGATATTGCTTGGATGGATCTGTATATGGCAAAAACTGGAAACAGTCTGTAATGAGGCTCTTCCGAAGACTGGTACATATGAAGATCCTTCGAAGCGTCTCCTGCTGAATGAGCAGGAACCAACCTTAGACGATCATGCTCGAGAAACTGAAGATGCCAAAATCAGGGATATGTTTAAGAACAAGAGCACTCCGTAATGCGGCGATGATTCTTTTGGTCAAGGGGTGGACGGACCGGCACTTTTGTGTTCGCTCGGCAACTGGCTCTCCAAGGACAGAGCGTCACTTTCCTTTGAGTCGTTTCCAGTCGATGGTGATCTCGTCTACCTGACCGCGGCCATATTAGACACGGCAATGATGGGTGTAATTAGCTTTTGAAAAACCGCGAACAAAGGTGCATGTCCCAAGGATTCTCAATCAACAGCTTTTATCGAGAAGGATTGCAGCTTATCACTCGTCGCCAATGGTTGGAAAGTCCAATTCCTATTCGGTCTCTTGCTCTTTAAGACTTCAACGGGAGCTTACCTTCGCACTATATACAGTGGCATGCGGAGAACCAGGCTCGAAGCTCAATTCAAAAATTCCTAAAGTGTCTACTGCCTGAACAACTTGACGCTATGAGGAAGCTTCCTTTGACTCCTGGTCTAGGCGCTCTAAGATCCAGGCCCGAGCGAGCGTCGATGGCGGAATGTGTTTCTTAGCGGCATACTTGTTGAATTTAGCAAGCTGATCGGCAGGCATGGCGAGATTGAGTTGGCCTGAACGTCCCTTCCGGGCTTTGATTTTCTCTTTGGCTACGGCGGAAAGCTTATCAACCCATTCCGTCTCTTCGGCTGTGAGCGCCCGTGTCATACCGGCTTTATCAAGATCCTCGAGCGAATGCTCAGCAAGGTACGACTCAATCTGTTCGCGCGATACTTCCGGCCCAGGAGGAGCTGGTATCTTCTTTGTTTTCTTTGTGGTGGCAGTCACTTTGTTTGACTTCTTTTTTTTCGACGGCATCTTACTTGCCCCTTCTCTTGTACTGCTTCTTCTGATAAGGCTTCGCATCCATGGCGTGAAAGACAAAGGCACTTTCGTTTGGTTCGCGCAAAAATCCGATTTCGAGATATCTTCCAGCTTCTGTCTTAGCAATTAGCCAATAGCTGCCCGATGCTGCCCGCAATATTTTTCTTTCGTCTGCGAAACACTCCTCGACCTCCTCGGGAGAGACATTATGCTTTGCCAGATTCTCACGGTGAAATCGGATGTCCACTCTAGGATTTTATAGGAATTCTATAAATAAAGCCAGGTCTTGTGCCGAGCGAGCCTCGCCCTGGTCATCGGCAAGGCGTCACTGGAGCTTCTTAGAATTGTCGAAATGGTCGCAAGGCTCGAAATAGTCGAAACAGCTTTTAGGTTATGCGAATAGATGTCAAACTGGATACAGATGCCGTCAATTGTTGAACCGCTGCAGAATACGCGCTGCAAAACAATGAAGATTATCTCTTTAGTATGCTTCACCATGTTCCTTGGCTGCCAATCCCCGGTCCTGGCAAAGTCATTGGTGGAGCAAATCATAGAAGACGAGCGCGGCGCCGGTTCTCTCGATACTACTTCTATCGATACTACACAGCAATACACCCTGGAGAATCTTTCCAAGTTAGTCAACAACGTCGATGAGGCAGAACTTCAGGCGATCACGGATGTCCCTTATAAGTGCGGTTGTAACCAACGACAAGAGGTTTGGACCAAGGACATTTGCTCAATGGACTCACTAAGAACGCGAATCAGACACTATTACCTCGCCTTGATTTACGACTACGAATATTTTTTGACGTGCGAAGCTGCCGTCCAGACGGAGCATTGGGTTGACACAGTTCTGAAGGGAGAGATATCTGGAAAGGACGGCTATGACTATAGGTTCCCGGTTGCGCGGGCACAAACGCGCAACCTTCGGCAGAATCTTATCGAATTTGCTGATGAAGCTTCGGTGAAGCAGGCGGAAGCATTAATGGAGAGAAGCAAACCACCCAAAGTCGATCAAAAGACCTTCACGGATCAAGTGATCCGATACAGGTCGAGGACAAGTCCTGGCAGTCCTCACAGGCATTTCTTATCCCCGAAACTAGATGTACTTTACCTTTACCCGAGAATACGTTAACGAAGTGTCTAGTTCGTTTACCATTTGACTACGCAACAACATGGGCTGCACTCATGCAGATTCACATCAAAAGTCTAATTGGCGAATCATCCCGCACAGTTAGTTCCGGCGAGAAGATTCTTTTCTACTAGCAATTAGGTTGCAAGAGCTCTAAGGCTCGACCACCACCCGAAAGCGCGCTTTGCCGCTCATCATGCGGTTGTAAGCGTCCTCGGCTTTAGCCAGAGGATATGTCTCGACCATGGCTCGTATGCCGTGCCGAGCGGCGAAGTTCAAACAGTCCTCCGAATCCTTGGCGGTTCCGCTTGGCCAACCGGTGACGGTGCGTCTTCTCGATATTAGAGCGATGGGGCTTATCCGCAGCGGTTGTACATCAGCGCCCACCACGACCATCTTCCCGTTGAGCGATAGCGCCTCCACCCATGGTGTCATCGCGTCGGCACTGGTGATCGTAGAGAGCAAAACTTTGGCCCCGCCGATTTTATTCAATTCATCTACGGCTGTGCTCTTCTGCGAGTCAATGTAGACGTGTGCGCCAAGCTGACCGGCGAACTCGGCTTTGTCGCTGCCCCGCGCTATAGCTACTGTTCTGTAACCCATCTTGGCGGCGAATTGCACGCCGAGATGCCCTAATCCACCCAGTCCGAGCACAGCTACCGTATCTCCCGGCAATGCACCGGCGTGTCTCAGGGCATTGTACGTGGTGATGCCGGCGCACAGCAATGGTGCCGCTTCGCTGAATTCCAACTTTTCAGGAACGATTGCACAAACCTCTTCCGGAAAAATTCCGTATTCGGCATAGCCACCATCTCTGGTGATGCCCGGCGTCTGTAATTTGTCGCACGCGATAAAGTCACCGCTTCTGCATGCGCCGCATTCATGGCAGTGGCCGGCGTGCCAGCCCACCCCAACCCGATCGCCTACGCTCAGGCGCCTCACTTCGGAGCCGACCTCATCGACCGTTCCAACAATTTCATGTCCGGGAATGATCGGGTATTTCAATCCCGGAAAATGACCGGTGAAAGCAAAGCTGTCCGAATGGCAAATACCGCACGCTTTTATTTTGATTCTCACGTCGCGGCTGTTTGTTATTCGGTAATCTCTCGAGGTGAACTGCAGTGGACCGCCGGGCTTTTCAACCACGGCTGCCCGGCCTGCTTTTGTACTCTGCTCCACGGACGCTGTTTTGCTTGCCTGTGTCATATGTCTTCCTCTGATGGAGCAGAACATTCTCTCACAGGAAGCTCAGATTAATCAGCTCGCAAAAAGATGTCAGCATCTCTGGGTTTCACTTCAAAAGTTTTCGACCAGACTTTATCCTTCACGCTATAGCGGGGCTCAGGAAAATCAATTCGCGCCGGCTCCCCATTATATGCAGGATTGTAAAGAACGGTTCCATTTTCATACTCTCGCGTTGTCGAGCCGTCTGGTCGCCTGAGCATTTCGCCATCCACTTTGCCGAGCTTCGTATTGTAGAAATCGAACCACCTGTGTCGATGCTCTTCCATGTGCGGACCGTTGTTTTCGGCTATTAAGGCGTAGCCGTCAGGAGCGTGTGTCAGAACCAGCCCCACTGTCGCTCGCATCTTGCTCAAGTCATTTGCATCCTGGTTTTCGTCGAACCACGTTTGCACGATATTTATGTGGGGCGATCGCGTGTTTTTCTCTGCATAATCGAGTGTGTTCTCAATTCGTCTCCAGTCCTGCCGAGCCTTCGTGCCATCAGGATTTTTCCCGTCTGGATTTGTGCATTCCATGTAATAGCCGTTGACTAAGTTAGTCACGGATTGGGGCATTTGCACGTCGTTTGTATTGATAAGAATCAGCTTGTCGTCGCCAATGGCACGGCGAACTTTTTGCAGCAGCTGCAGTCGCGCGGCATCGTAATCGACCAGTTTTCCTTGTGCATCGACATGCTTGCCCATAAAGCGTCCGTCGTTAAACCAATCGAACATGATACCGTCCACGCCACCAGACTGCACGGCTGCTTTAGCCTGAGCTGCAATCCTGTCCTGGAATGCCGGGTTGGTAAAATCAAGCATCTTGTATGGGTTATTGTGCTGATCGGGGTAGCCGTCTACCCTGTTGTCGCCGGACTTGCTCGGATCGCGCATCCACCACGGGTGGTTCTCCGGAAGATAATCCTTCGGGCTTGCATCGCGGTAACGGAGCTCAGCCAGAACTTTTATGTTCTTATTCAGATGCTGCAGATCGGTGTGCATCTGCCTTGATTCCGCCTCTCCGTCAAATCCAGTGGAGAGTCCATGCCACTCTTGATTATTCCATCTCAAGTGAAACATGTTCGTGCTGCCAAATACGATGCTGTGCCTGGCCATAGACTCGAGATCTGAAACGCCGGGAAGCTCATTGGTAATTTTGTCCCAGGGCCGCCCCACGGGAATCGCCTGATCGAGCGCTTGAGGCTGAGCTCTTTTCGGCGCACCGTCTTGCTTGTCGGCTTTTGCATTGGTATCATGTGTGGTGCGCTCGGCAGCATTCACATCCTGCCGTTCGGCCGTGAAGAAGGTGAGGCTTTGGTCGCTGACCTGAAAACTCGGAAAGCCCATGCTCTGCAAATTGCACGAGTTCGTTTTAGCCTGCAGCCAGAGCTGATTCGAATCGCTACCCTTGTTTCCCCAGCTCTGCGCATCAGGGGCAGCTTGCTTCGAACACTCAAGATGCCTTTGAGTGCCTTGCAATGCATCAGCGGTTGGTTTGTCACCAAGCGTTTCAGTCATAGGTTGGTGCAGCGAGTAAGACTGAGCGGAAACTCAGGTTTGAGGGTGCAAATTTGGGATCCAATCAAGCAGCTTACTGCAAGCTCGTGGAATTATCGTGGAATTTGAAAACTCTTTTGATATTGTGCAATCTCAAATACGTATTGGCACGGATGACAAATGCCTTTCAAATGAATAATATGCAAACACCCCTGAATTTAATTGCGGCTGCCTGCTCGCTTCCCTCTGCACCCGGCACCTCATGGGCAGCGCATTTCATCACCATCCATGTGGTGAGAGAAGACATCTGAACTGATCGCTTTCACTGCTATTGGCACATTCAGCCGAACAGGCGTGTTTCGGGCTGGATAGATATGGTTCCACGATCCATGAAGTATTGCCTGAACGAACAAATCGACCATGTAAAACAATCTCCATCGATCGGCGATCGTCCGGCTGCATTGCTCGGACCCCTGTTCGATGAGCAGCCCATACCAACCTGCCTTGGACCGCTGGATAGCCCGGTGCGTCCTGGCAGCCCCAACCTCGGCAAGCTCGAAAAAATGGGCATTAAGCCTGATAAGACGCAGACCACCGGCAGTAGATTTGATCTGCTTGAAAAAACGGCAACCGCTCAACAAGAATGGACGATTGTTGTCGATCTGATTGCGAACTTCAACGAGCGCACGGCGCGCGGCAAGCTCGGAGCCGAAGATAAGTTGCAGCGGCTTTTTGATCTTAAGGATGAAACAAAAGGCAAACCGATCACAATAGTAGTGCAATCAATCGAGCCGAGCCCGCCTTCAGCTCAACAACAACTGGCGCGCATCGCCGGGTCGAACTCCTCGGCCGTGCTTGATAATCGCAGACCGGGAATTGCCGATCCAGGTGCGTTTACATTGAGGCGCTATGTAATAAAGGATGGGCGCATAGAGGAGCTGCCCAAAAGAGAGTCGAAAGCGCATGAGGATGACTTGAGCAACCTCTTGCAGTTTGCCTTGAAGAACTATCCCGCCAAAAGAGTGGCGCTCGATTTCTTTGGACATGGTGATGGAAACGCCGGTGTAACAGGCGATCAAGGCGATGTCTCCGCCGCTGCATTTGAAAGATCGATTGAGCGCGGATTGGCAGGCTCCGGACATCAACGTTTGCATCTACTCGATCTCGATGCTTGTTTAATGGCTGAGGATGACATCCTGCGGCGAGGCCATAACGTGGCAAAACGATTGATTGCTTCGGCCGAAACGGAGCTTGTCGATCGCAGAGAAAATGTCAACGGACAGAATTTAAATGCCTGGCTCCGCCAGTTGCTGAAGAAACCGGGAATGGATGAAGACGAGCTCGGCAAGGCGATCATCGCTGAAGCGGACCGCGGCGCAAACGATGGACGAACGCTGTCGGCAACCGACTCACTGGCGCTCTTCAACTTAGATGCTGTTCCGTCTTTCAATTCCTCTCTCGATCAGCTCGGTGCAGCCTTGTTAAAAACGGTTCAAGATCCCTCAGGAAAAAGAGCGCTCAAGCAGATCATCGATTCCGTTCCAAGATACGGCGGAATTTATAACTATGGAATCAGCGGCATTGCCGATCCGCGACGAGAAGTGCACAAGCGTGACTTGAAGCTGTTCCTCGGCCGGCTCGATGAGGCAATCACATCAGGTAAGTTAGTCGATCCCGACGGATCGGTAAAAGAGGCTATTCAGAAATTGCGAGATGCCGGCAAAGGTTTAACCTCAGCCTATCATGGCTCGGAGCATACAATATTTGAAGCGAGCTATTTCCCAGGCCGGTATCCTGCCTCTGCACAATCGATCAAGTATAAAGATCTGGGCGGGCTGTCAGTTTTTCTGCCGTCATCAGAACTGCTCGACACAAGGCAGTCGGCGGCTAATCGGCTGTGGCTGACGAGAATGCTGGCGGTTGGAAAGAAAGAGGATTCACTCGAGGCGCGCAAGCAATATGCAGAGAGGCTACCAAATATGGTGGCGCTGGTCGAGTACACGGACAAAGATGTCTTATCCGATCCTGCCGTGGCCAAAACCTGGCAGGAGACTAAGGAAGCTGTAGCCAGGCTGCAGCTTAGTTTAAAAGGATCGGACCAAGACTTCTTGCAAGGCTCAGATCTGGTTTGTCGTTCCATAGAGAAACTGATCAGCTTGCCACCATACGTGAAAAAGCTGGATCTTTATGAAAAAGCGCTGGAGCCGAGTGCCGTATATAAGAAAGAAGGCGTTGGCAATCAAGGCGGATGGAATCAATTTTTGAATGGACTGCGCTAGAAGTGGAACGATGAGAGGAAGCGGCCGTGCGCCCGCTAGTCGGCTCTATAAGGGCGTCAGGGCATAAAGTTTCCTTAACCAAATTCGGAAATCAAGAGATACAATCCAATATCGAATCAAAGCTTGATACCGTAAATGACACCACGCTAGCGCAATTCCGGTCGCGAAGCATGCCTGTTTCGATATTGCCGGTTTTTCAGCAACATTGCTGAAAGTTCACACAGGCTGCCGATTACAGAGCGTTAATCGAACGCCCGAAAGCTCGGTGTCGTATGCGGTGGCACATGTGGTTGCATTAAATGCTTAGTTGTGGATAATCATGGTGGCAAGTGTGTGTGTGTTGCAGGCGCCGCAAGGCGCTAGCCGGGCGACTATTTACACCAACATGAAATTACTTCGGTCGAACACCGAGGCGGTTGGCGCTGGAGGAAAACTTATGGAAATACAGTCCTTTACCCCAGACACTAAAACAGGATCCGGATCTGTTCAAGATTCACTATTAAACAGGTTTTCGGCCCTCCTGAAGAGTACATCAAAGACTAAGGAAGGGTTGGGTAATAACGATCAAAGAGAGAACGGCATGATGCGGCCTCCTGGAAATATGCTGCGCGATTCTGCTCCGCCGGTCTATCTGCAAGAGTTTCTAAACATCCCAAGACCGGCATATAAACCCGATGGCCGAGGTTCTGACAGCGTTGATGATGCTTATTTGTGGCTCAGTCTTTTGACAGCCGACAACATATACAAGTCTGAGTCAAAGAAGGAAGACAAGTCAGCCCGGGAAGTCTCTAATATCTACCTGGAGAACGCCCGCGGTGCCTTGAAAAAGTCCGTTCTCGACGGAAAGTTAAAGTTCACCACTGATGGTGCCTCACCCAGGGCCTTTGAGTATCGATATGATTATCAGGTCAAGAACGCTGCGACTGCTGCCGGCTTAGCCAGGGAGCAGTTAGGTGCCAATGCATCGCCTGAGCAAGTGGAGAAATATGCTTCCGTTCTCGCATCAATAAACGGCCTGGAGAACATCGATAAGGAGATCGGTGCGGGCACTCACATCAAACTGCCGGGACAAACTGAAGACGGCGGCATTACGCATCGTTACCGCGGTAAGACGATAACGGACTGGTATGACGAAACGCGATTTGAAATAAACGAGCGGGGTCAGGGCAAGGCGACCTTTGAGGATCGCGGCAGCGGTTGCAAGGTCGAAGTCAATTGGGATCCGGACGACAAGAGTAATTGCAAGCTGACCAGGACTTTTGCCGAGCGGCAAGTAAGCACCGATGCCACAGGCGTACGCGTCGAGCGTGTACCTCCTGATTGGGGGCGCAAATCGACAACTTATCAGGACGAGCGTGGACGGACCGTTACCCTCGAGTACAACCCGAAGGATGATAAGTTGCAGCGGGCTGCCGTTCAAGACTGGAAGAGCGGTGTCAACATCGAGCTTCTTCCGGATGAGAAGGGCGATCTGCGCGGCAAGAAGACAAACAAAGAAGGCGACGTTATCGCCACCATGGTCGGTACCATATCGGGTGCAGACAAACTGACCATGTATGAAGAGCTCAAACTGGGCGATCTCACCAAAAAAACATTCGAGAATGGCACTGTCGAAGAGTGGCGCGCAGACAAGCTCTGGAACAGAAAGGGAACGGATGAATGGGGACGCCAGGTCGAGGAGCGTTATAGACCGCCCGGCCGGGTGCCACCACATCAGATACTGGTGACCATCAATGACGACAGCGATTCCTCCAGAAAGAATCGGCTGACATTTACTCGCACCGATTTTGGTGAATACTGGGGCGAGACGAAGCGCGATGGCAAGACCGATATGCGATTCCAATTGCGCCCCAGCGGGCAAATAATGTTCTACCAGGGTCAGAAGACCTGGTCCGATCTTAAGGATGACACGCACATCGAGCGCAGGCAAACGTACGACAGCCGCGATCCGCAAAAGGTTTCCGGCTATAAGGTGAGCGAGAAAAAGGACGGAGCGATCTTCGAAATCACAGCCGATCGCGATGGCAATATTCTCTCCGATTTTTACAGCTATGGCGGACTGGACGGCAGAACTGTCGAGCGGACTCGCTCGACGAACGGTCGTTTGATCAGCGGCATCAAAATGAATGAGCGCACGGGATTTAAGACCGACCTCAAGTATGACGTCGTCAGCGGCATGTTTACAGGCAAGCGCGTCGATAGCACCGGTAAAGCCGTCGAGGATGTCGTAGTCGCCGACGATAAAATAATCTATACACAACCGGATGGCAACAGAAGGGTCGAGGTATTCGATGTAAGAGCCCGCGATCTGCTCGGTGTCAAGCCTAAGGCGGGAACATATGACGTTCAAAGGGGCACGGAGACTTTCCAGAACGACGACGAAAGCGTCTCCGTTAACCCGGTAGCTCCGGGCCGCACTGATAAAGTCATTGATGATCCGTGCTTCGGCCGCTATGTTGATGGCAGCACCATCCGTGGTGAACGATCGCAGGTTACTCCGGAGAGAACGGTCGTCCACAACCCCGATGGCACAGGCATTCGCCTCAATGAAGACCTGAGCGTCGATCGCTGGGGACCGAATGAGAAAGACAATGCCGATCATGAAAAGCTTCTCGATTCGGAGTCCGATTTTCTGAAATATCTGAAGGAGAACAATAAAGAACAGGAAATTGATCTGCGGGATCTGCTCGAGATCCATCAGAAGTATGTCAACAGAGATGACGGCAAAGAGACGCTGGCGCGTTTTTACGACGCCCTCAAGAAACTGGATACCGCCAAGCATTTGACGGACGAGGAGCGAGGGGCTCTGCGCTCCGACCTCATGCACGATGTCGCTCATCCTGAGGAAATGGATCAGTCTCGCTCACCGACGTGCAATTCTCATGTCATCAGGCGCGAGATGGCCATGAATCTTCCTGACAGGTACGTGATGGAGTTCGTCAGTGCAATGAGCGATGGCGAGGTGCCGGTTTACACCGCCCTCAAGGACGGTGCCTACACAAGCAATAAAGAAAAGCCGGATGCAACGGTCAAAGTCGATCCTGATAATCTTAAGCTTGCCGATTGCACTGGACGCAATCTCGCCAGCCGCATCTTCGACAATCTCTGCATACAAACATTGGCACAGCCGGACTACAATTGGCGCGCGACCGAAGACGGGCTCGGCAAGTTCGTCCCCACTGATCCAAAAGGTGAGCCGAAAGAGTTCACCGGCATGCAGATGGGTGAAATTGCCGAAGTGCTCAGCAAGCTTACTGGTGTCAAACGTGGTGTCGTTCAAGTCGGCTCGGTCGATGACTTGAGGGTGGCACTGGACGCCAATGGAAAAGATTCGATGATTGTGGCGGTTAATGCATCGAAAATGCCGTTCACCTGGCAGGGAATCAATTTCGATTACGACGAGCTCTACACGAACCACGTCGTCACATTGACGAACATGTTCAAAGAAGGAGGCAGAGATTACGTCAATTATATGAATCAATGGGGACTGCAGGAAGATCATTCGACCAACCGGACCAAAGTCCCGGCAAGTATTTTCTTCAACAACATGGTAGGTCTCAATAGCAGCTGGCGAGGCGCTAGACCGGTGACACCACCACAGGTGATCAGTGCCGGCGATCCCACAAAGGTCCACAAAGTGGTTGATGGGAAGGTGGTAGTAGACCCGAGGTATTGCATCAAAGATGGGCGCGTTCAAGAAGTCCAGGAGAAAGATTGAGGACTACCTCGGGCCTGCCATCTTCTTTGAGGGTGGCGAAGTGAAACTATATATGGTGCAGGCAAATAATGAGGTGGCTGGCGATGGAAAGAATCAATGAAAATTTTTACGAATCCGAATTCGGTTGGTCGATGAATCTTCCGCCTGGCTGGAAGCGCTCCAAGAGGATTCATCAATCTACAAAAGTTTGCGCCGGAGTTGAGAGCACCGAAGGCGACGTAGCGGTCCTTAGCGGAGTTGGCGGGACAGGAAGCGAGGCTGTGTGTGTGGAGAATTTCGCTTCCTCCATCCCGTCGACTCCGCTGGGATCCGCGCGGGTAGCCACATTTTGGACGGCGCTGGATTGGAATCTTTCGCTTACCTGGATGGTTTCCGGCCAGCCGGCAGATGAACTTGCACTCTTGAAATTCGATCGAGCCACAATGTTCGCCGGTCGGCTGGATCCTGAGGAGGCCGGCGAAGCGGTCAGAGAAATTTTTCCGCTTGTCGGTCACATTCTCAGTGCCGCCGTCGTCACTCTCCCTGATGGGCAGCGAGCTCTGGAGTATGTTGAAACAATCTCAGCCAATGACGACTTGCCTGTGAGGAAAATGACTTATTCTTTGATTCTTCCTTATTGTGCGAGCTTCGGTGCGCCCGTTCATTTCCAGAAACTCTGCTATATGGCGACGCCGTTGGCTTTCAATCTGCAGTTCTCGGAAATTGTCGAGGCGGCTCGCTCACTTCAGTTCAAGCAGCGCGCCGCCTGATGCGCCACCATCTGCGGTTTTGCCCCTGGCGATAGCCTCGAGCCGTTCCAATAAATCGAGCCCCTCGGCTCTGATCAGAACATCGCGATAATAAAAGCCGGCGGCTGTGAGCGCCATCCCCATGGAGGCGATATTTAAAATCGTCGACCAGATGACGCGCAGCAAATGAATCCAGAAGGGCAACTGCGACATGTTGTTCGGGCCGAGCGTGTAGCTCTCGTATACTTCGAGCGGGGTGAGGATTAATGAAAAGGCCATGGTGATCAGGTTCACCACCAGCCAGAGCAAGACCATGAATGATCCGCCGCGAAAGAGAAAGCGCGAGCTCAAACGGCCGGCTCGCGAAAAAACTTCGCCAAGATTAACATCCTCGAGCGAGAGGACGGAAAAAAGCAGGGTGGCGTAGAGGGCGGTCAGCGCCAGCGATATGACCAGGAAAAAACCGAGGACGAAGAGACAGCAGGCGACAATCAGGTTGGCACCTTTCATCATCAGCAGCGGAAAGCAGACGATCATGAAAACCATCAGGCAACTGAGCGGTAAGAGGGTGCCCAGAAAATAGACCAGCCCGACCGACCATTTTCGGCGATTGGCGTACTGCACAGCCTCCTTGTAATCGGCAGAAACCTGCCACAGACTGCGAAGAACCGCACAGGCCCTGATTGCCAGCAGCCACTGCGCCCAGCAGACGAATAAGAAGGCAACGAATATGATGCTGAGGTAGACAGTCAGACCGCCGCCAAGCCCTCTTTGCTCGCTGATGTATGTAGCGACAATTTGAATGGCACTTACTGCCAGGCTCGAGAACAAAGACGGCCATAGAAGCCGCTGGCTGATGGGCTTCCACTCGAGCCTGAATAACCTGATGGCGAGCCCCACCAGGTCTGCAATCGAA
Organism: Pseudomonadota bacterium; assembly: GCA_021324135.1. GTDB lineage: Bacteria > Cyanobacteriota > Vampirovibrionia > Obscuribacterales > Obscuribacteraceae > JAJPJO01. Next base: position 46,396 of record JAJPJO010000168.1, on the reverse strand, counting down.
TTCGGCTTTTGCGGCAGTGAATAGGGCACTCTGTTGATCTTGAGGTTGCCTCAGCCGGCGATGAAGTTGTTTGTCAATCGAAACGGGCTGATCGGTACAACAACAAGTATAATAGGTAACTCAACTCCGGGCTCGTGCATCCCTCTTTTAGTCGGCTGTGCGCCGGGGCTCGTTTCTCCGCTACAACCCAGGCTATATGAGGCCGGCAGACAAAAGAACTTATCTCGACCCGATTCATCAAGACATAGTGCTTGACAAAGGCAAGCCGGTCGAGCGACTGATTGTCGATCTGATCGACACGAAAGAATTTCAAAGACTGCGCCGCATTCATCAGCTCGGCGTCACCAATTTTACCTTCCAGGGCGCGGAAGGATCGCGCTTCTGCCATTCGGTCGGCGTCATGCACGTCGCATCCAAGTTGATCGAGCATCTTGAAGACAAGGGCGAGGAGATGCGCGATTTGCGCGCCTTGATTCTGGCCTCGGCTTTGCTTCATGACGTCGGGCACGGACCGTATTCGCACGTCACCGAACAAATCCTCGGCTACGATCATGAGGACTGGTCGTGCCGAATAATCTCCGGCGATACTGAAATTCATGCGGTTCTCGACAAATTCTCAGAGCAGGAGGATCTCGCCGATCAAATCGTTAAGGTGCTCAAGAAGAATTTCGAGCCGCACTGGGTTTCACACATCGTCTCGAGCCAGCTCGATTGCGACCGCTTCGATTATCTGCTGCGAGACAGTTATATGACCGGCACCAAATACGGTTTGTTCGCGCTGCAGAGAATATTGCGCTCGCTCGAGCTCGATCATGAAAACGATCGCATGGTAGTAGTCGGTGAGAAAGGGCAAATTGCTGTTGAGGACTACCTCTTCGCCCGCTCATCAATGTATTCACAGGTTTACTATCATCGAAAAAATCTCGCTGCTCGCGCATTGTTGTCCAACCTGATCAAACGCTTCAAAAAAGTTCTGAGCGACCGTAGCGATCGAGTCTGCTTCGTCGATGAGTCGACCAGTAAGTGGTTTCGCGGTGAGCGCCTGAGCGTCCATGAATACTTGCATCTCGATGACGTTCAACTCACCTATCACATCAAACGCTGGTCTGAAGATCCGGATCCGATTCTCTCCGATCTGTCGAGCCGTTTTCTCGATCGTCGTTTGTTCAAAGCGATTCGCATTCCATCACCCAGCGACATGCTTGTTAACGATATTCTAAAAGAGGCGAAACGCCTGGTTGCCGACCACGGGCTCGATCCCGAATATTACACGGGCATTGAGTCCACCGGCTTCCGTCCTTATGATTACTATCGACCCAGCGATGCCCACCCGCAAACTAATATAATGGTGCGCACCGAGGGCGGCCGTACCACCGAACTCTCCAAGGTATCGCTTGCCATAGAGGCACTCGTTAAAGGAAATTACGAATCCACGTGGCTCGTATTTCCTGACGAGATCTCAGGCAAAATTGCGGTTATAAAGGAACTAATTCCAGCCCACTAAAGGAGCGAAAAATGTTCGACACTCTGACCGACAGGCTGCATAACGCATTCCGCAACTTGACCGGCGACGGCAAGTTGACGGCTGAGAATATCGAAGAAGCCATCGGTGATGTGCGCAAGTCTCTAATTGAGGCTGATGTAAGCTTGAAGGTGGTTAAAATCTTCATAAGCCGCGTCAGGCAAAAGGCTCTTGGTGCCGAGGTTCTCGAATCGGTCACGCCGGCGCAGCAATTCGTCAAAATAGTTTATGACGAGCTTGTCACCATCCTTGGTGGCGAGAACGAGCCGATTAAGTTGGAAGGCACGCCGCCTGTAATCATGCTCCTTGGTTTGCAGGGATCCGGCAAAACAACAGCCTGCGCGAAGCTCGCCTTTAAGTTGCGGGCAGAGGGGCATAAACCACTGATGGTGGCATGCGACGTGCAACGACCTGCTGCCATCAAGCAACTGCAAACCCTTGGTGAGCAAATCGAGATTCCGGTTTTCGCCCTGCCTGACGAGAAGGACGTTCAAGAGATCGCCGAAGGCGCCATCGAGGAAGCGGAGAAAAATGGTTATAGCCCGGTGATAATCGACACGGCCGGTCGCTTGCAAATCGACACGCCGCTGATGGCTGAGCTCATGATTCTCGATCGCGCTCTCGAGCCGGCCGAGAAGCTGCTCGTCGTCGACTCGATGACCGGACAGGAAGCGGTCAATGTAGCCGATACATTCAACACGCAACTCGATGTCACCGGCTTGATTCTCTCCAAAGTGGACGGTGATGCCCGGGGCGGTGCGGCGCTGTCCGTGCGGGAAACGGTTGGTAAGCCGGTCAAATATATATCCACCGGAGAGAAGCTCGACAATCTGGAGACGTTTTATCCAGACCGCATGGCCAGTCGCATTCTCGACATGGGCGATGTTCTCTCCCTGGTTGAAAAAGCGCAGCAGACAATCGATGAGCGGGAGATGGAGCGGGTGGCCGCCGACATGCTCAAGGGCGACTTCACGCTTGAGATGTTCGTCGAGATGCAGAAAATGATGAAGCGCATGGGTTCGATCGGCGACATCATGAAGATGATGGGACTGGGCGGCATGCTCGGTTTGAACAGCTCGCAACAAAAGTTGGTGGCCGATCATGGCGAGCAGATGCTCTCGCTTTATGAGACGGCGATAAACTCGATGACCAAGGAGGAGCGCCGTCATCCTGACATGATCGATTTCTCGCGCCGGCGCCGAATCGCGCGAGGCTGCGGTCTCAAAGATGCGCAAATCGGTCAAATGTTAAATGAGTTTCAACAAATGCGGCAGATGATGGAGTACATGAAACCCATGCTGCGCGGCGGTCCTGGCGGTCTGCCCGGATTGCCCGGTATGCCTGGACTGCCCGGCTTGCCTGGGCTGGGCGGTATGCCCGGCGCTCCTAAGCCCGGTGGCGGCATGGCTCAGGCGGGAAGGTCGCCGTTCGGCTTCCCGCCCAAACCGCCCGGAAGCTCAGGTGCGGCAAGCGCCAGCGGCTTCGGCAGAGGACGCAGGTTGAGGAAAAAACGAAGAAAAGGGTAACTAATGCAAAGCTGCCTTTACACTATTTGAGACTGTATTTGCATATACACCTGCTAAAATACACATTCGATTTGCATTTCAAGATTTGAAGAGGAAGATCCAGTGGTTAAAATTAGGCTTAAGCGCATGGGCGCCAAAAAAGCCCCCCACTACAGAATCGTAGCTGTGGACGGCCGCACTCGGCGCGATGGCAAGCCCATTGAAGAAGTTGGTTATTACAACCCGCGCACAAAAGAGTTGCGTATAGATAGAGAAGCAATTGAACGATGGATGAAAAACGGGGCCCAGCCAAGCGATACGGTAGCCGGCCTTTTAAGAAAGGCGGCGGCGGCAGGTTCGGCGGTGGCGGCGGCGGAGGGCGGTTCGGCGGCGGCCGGGGCGGCGGCCAAAGGCGGGGCGGCTTCCAAGGCAAGCTAATCCAGACCTCTGCGCCTGAAGATTTAGCCGAGTACATATTGAAGGTTCTCGCCAAAGAGCCTGATTCATTGCATTTTGAAAGGAAGAGCTTCGGACCCAGACGCAGCCGCGTCAGTGTCAAATGCGACCCAGCCGTGACCGGTCGTTTGATCGGCAAAGATGGGCGAACCATCTCGGCGCTTCGCAATTTAATAAAAGCAGCCGCCGGACGCTACGGCAAAAAAGTCGACATAGTGGTCCAGTAAGCGGGTTTTTATGAGCCCCGAATGTGATGCCTGAGGCAGAATCAACCAATCCGGCAGACAAACGCTCGGAGCAGGATCTTCTTGATCTGCTCGTGGAGCGCAAACTGATATCCTCGGCCCAAGCCAACCTCGTGCGCTCGGATCAGGAAGTGACGGCGATGAGTCCGGAGGAAATTCTCCTGGCTCGAAACTGGATCAGTGAGCAGAAATTGAAAGAGGTTGCTCCCTGGCTGTTCATCAAAGGCAGTGGACAGGGAGACGATAGCATCAAAAATGTAAGCGGTAGCTACGAAGAGAATTTGCGGCGTTATCGCGCTTTGATGGCAGAAATACTCGGCGAATCATCCGAGTAGGCGGACCGCATGAATTATCCTATTATATGCACTCTATGATTCGCGCTGCCAGAGCCGAGGATGCGCTAGGCATTGTGGAGATTTACGCTCCGTTTTGCTTGAACAGTGCCACCACATTTGAGGTCGTTCCTCCAAGCATTGATGAAATGCAGCGGCGGATGGCTGCAATTACAAAGACGCATCCATGGCTGGTTTGCGAAGAAAATGGGGAAATACTTGGCTATGCCTATGGTTGCGCACATAAGGAACGTGCGGCTTATCGATGGTCGTGTGACGTGGCGATTTATCTTGCCGAGAAAGCGCGAGGCAAGGGCGTCGGCACGATGCTCTATACGGAGCTCTTTCGGCAACTTCGCGAGCTTGGTTTATACAACGCTTATGCCGGTGTGACGCTTCCGAACGCGGCGAGCGTGGCTCTGCATGAGAAGCTCGGGTTCAAGCCGGTGGGTGTGTATAAAAATGTCGGGTACAAACTGGGGAAATGGCACGATGTCGGTTGGTGGCATCTGATCCTTAAAGAACATGATCAGGAGCCGGACGAGCCCAGCCGCTTTCAGAGCTGATCAAGGGCGCCGGCTAACCGGAAGATTTCTTCTTGGCTGCATAATCGACGAGTTTCACTTCAGTCACTCCGGCATCGGTCTGTACTGACGACTTCACCATTCCGACTTGATTGGCGAACCAGACCGTTTTGACGGAAATGTTTTTTCCCTGCACGACACGATCGGTGAGCTTCATGGTCTCGAATTTGCCTGCAGGCACCACAACCGTCTCGGGTCCGGAGACTTGAAACGATTCCTTCGCCTCGACTCCCATCTGGCCCTTGCCGGACCACTCCCATTTATCACCGTTCTTAAGAGTATTTTTGATGACGTAGGCGGGCTGAAACTGGGTCATCATTTGCGGATCATCGCCGAATTGCTCTCTTTGCTTGAGAACCACGCCATTACCCTTGGTGAACCATGAATGGATGGTTCGCTCCGGCATGATCGTGTCGATTTGAAACAGGTCAGTTTTGTCCGCCTGTTTTTGTGTCTTAACGACCTTCATGGTGAAATCTGATTTTGTGTTTCCAGAACCCAATTCGTACTTCCACCAATCTCCTTCTTTGCCCTTAACCAGTGGTCTCAGTGGAAAATAGTCGAGCGATGCGGATTTCTGGTCATCAGCCCGAGCCGCAGTGATGGCGGAACTCAGAATAACAAGCGAAAATGAGGTCAACATCATTTTGCGCATAGAATCTCTCCCTGAGCCATTGCTCAATTGTGCGCCTGCCGCAAAAAACAATATTGTACTAGACTCAGCGCTCTAACTTATGAGTGCTTTCTCTTTTGCTTAACTGAATCGGCAGGGCTCCCGACTGCACCAGTCGAGACTGCAACGATCGCGTGAAGGCTCTGGCTCCTCCTTGCGAAAGATGCAGCAAGTCGCCCATCTCAAAGCTTTCTGATGAGCTATCCAACCACAGATACTTCGATGACGAGAAGGTTTGCTTGATTATTTGGTCATACGGACGCACAAGCTCCTGTACTGTACTGTCGCTTGGTATCGTGAAAAACACGACCTTGGCACCACGCTCGATCAGCTCATCGATTGAACGTTTGGCCTCTGCAATACAGCCGGACCTTCTCGGCTCGTCTTTGAGCTCATTCAAAAAATAGCTGCCCGTGCCGTCAAGAAATTGACGCCGGGCAATTTCGCGATCGCGATCCGTGAATCTTATATTGATCGCTTCTTGCGGATAATATGCAGCCAAAACATTGATCGGTCTGCGGCGGCAATCAGAGAAATGCCATTGCACTTCCTCCAAAATATTTTTGGGCTCGCTCAATCTGTTCTGAATATATTTGCGCGCCAATGAGATCGAGTCGGCTTCCACTAGCACTATATGTGGTGTGACCGGGCTTCTTCTTAAAATTTCCAGACCGGCATGAGCCGTTTCGCCATAAATTGCCAGATTCTCGGCAGGTACATCAAAAAGGTCGGTGCGAAGGAGAAACGCTCGGGAGGTGCCTACAATGGCAATCTCCGGGGCTTCGCGGCGATGAGCCCACTCCAATAACTTGGAGCGCACTGCTTGCTCGGGTGTAAAGGGAGCACCATTGCGCAGAATACCGGAGTAGCTCAGGAGGTAGTATCCGAGCAGCAGGAGAGTCGCCAGCGCTAGTGCATTTCTTATTTGCATCAGAAGTGGAAATAGACGAAGGTTGTTGGATCACCTGAACTCGTCACGATCATAAATAGCATGATCGCAAGCGCGCATTCTTTCAGGCGGAAGCGCATCCAGCTTGCCGGCTGGATTGCCGGCAGTGATAAGTCGGTCGCTGGATTCGCGAAGCAATGTAGAAAGAATACAGGAAGCGAATAAATAAGCATGAAAAATATGGTGTACACCCTGAGATTCCAATCTTGAGTGCTCAATTGCGCCCACACTGTTGGGAGTTGATGCGAGGGAACGATCACAAGGGTCCAGAGAAAGGCAAAAATCGAGAAGGTGAATAGAGTACGAAGGGTGGCTAATAGACGGTTTTTCGAACGGCTTTTATGCAAGCCCAATAAAACCTCAAAGCAGATTACCAGGCCGTGCAAAAAACCCCACATGAGATATCTAAGCCCTGCACCATGCCAGAATCCGCTTAGCGTCATGGCCAGGAGGGTATTGATCAGGGTCCTGATTTTTCCTTTGCGGTTGCCACCCAGTGGGATATATGCGTAATCTCTAAACCAGAACGATACAGTCATGTTCCATCTCGTCCAGAACTCGCTCATGGACTGCGACTGGAACGGCCAGTTGAAGTTTTGCGGCAGGCGATAGCCAAGCAGTGCCGACAAACCGATCGCGATGTAGGAATAGCCGGCAAAGTCGGCGAAGAGGCGAAGCGCATTCGCCATGATGATGACGATTGTCAAAAGCGCACCATCTCCGGCGACGAAGGTTGTGTATGAGGCGAGATTATCGGAGACGAAACACTTCAAAAAATAGCCGAGTATCAAGCTGCTCAGAGCGAAGTTCCAATCTATTTCAGAGAATCGTTTGGTTTTCACCTGGGGGAAGAACTGCTCGGGCCTTAAAATCGGCCCGGCAATCAAATGAGGGAAAAAGCTCATGATAGTGCATGTATTGCGCAAAAATGATTTGAAGGTGGCGGGCTGCGGCTTGCGATAAGACTCAACCAGCAGGCAGATACCTTCGAGCGTGAAGAAGCTGATGCCCAGAGGGATCGGCAAGTTCGTGAGCGAGGAAACGAGCCGGCGCGAACTGATGTCCAAATGTGTGAGAGTGCGAAGCAGATCGACGAAGAAGGTTGTGTATTTGAAAACCAAGAGCGACACTACATTTAGTGTCACTGCCATGAGGGTGAGGGTCAGCCTCTTCTTTTGATCAGTTTGAGAAACGATTCGCCAGCAGAAAAAAGCATTCAGAAATATCGAGAATGCAAGAAGCAAAATCAAGTCCGGCTGCGCCCAGCCGTAGAAGAGGAGACTCGATATAACGAGCACCGATAGCTGCCACTGGCGCTGCATGCGGACATAATATATCGCGATCACGATCATGAAGAAAAATACGAATTCAAGCGAATTAAAGAGCATAAGGACCTGCTCCGCTCTGCATTGAAGGATGATGGCAGCGAATCAAGGCCTCGAGGCAAAAACCGGTGGTCAACTCCTCGGAGCCCCAGCCGAAATATTTCTTTGGTCCACCATAATAGAGCGGCAACCTGGTCCAGCAGCCAGTTTCTTCCTGGCTCGCTAAAAGTTTGTCGATGGCCCGGAACATTTCCTCAGGACGACTGGAGCAGTTGAGCAAGATGCACACCGCCAGTGCAGTCTCAAGAACGTTGCTCCCGATCATCCCATCAAGGCGGGCATGCCGGAGAACCTTCCTGACGAGGAGATCTTCAATCGATCGAAACGGCTCGACACCGGCAAATAGATTTCGAGAGACGGCGTAATAGAGATTGAATGGACTGAGATGCCACTTGTCGCAAAGCTCTTCGCGATCTTCTCTAATGATGTCCATGAGATAGTTCGCGACCGGCACAACAGCAGCTTCATAAATCGAATCGGAAATTGCTCCGGATTGTTTGGCAAGCCACAGGTAATACAGGGCATTTGCATTTACAACGGCGTCAATATCATTTGGCTTTGCTTCATTGAGTTTCCAAAAATAGTAGAGGCTGGCAGGTTGCATCGCTTCTCGCCCAACAGTTTGCCAGAATGAAAAACATCGCCGGGCAAATCGATTGGCTGCACGGAAGCGGGGCGCAAACCAGGTATAGAAGAGCCCCTCGTCATTTCTGTTAGCCAACATCAAGTCGATATTGTTGCGATAAGTTAAACCCTGGCTCATGAGGATGCTTGATACGCAGGCGAGATCGTCGGTATCGGGCGGTATGTTCTTGTGGAATGGATGCTGGGACGTCCAATATCTCCAGACGCCCGGTGCTTCCATCTCGCGAAGGAAAAATTGGCTCGCCCTGGCGATCATTTGATGCGCTTTATCTGAGTTCGAAAAGCTGAGACAAAATGCGATTAATGCTGTCGGGAAGGGCGAACTGTCAAATTCACAAGCCGTGCCCATCGTCGGATCGGTGGAGCGATAAGAAATGAATTCGCCCGAGGGCAGCTGATTTTGCCATAGGAAACTCATGCCGCTATCAATCGCCCGGCCCAGGTTCCTTTGATCGATCGACAAATGCGAGTCTAGGCGCGTCATTGGAGGCATGTTCTTTCCCTGACAATGGAACCGCCGGAGCGCTCAGGCTAAACCTCTCTGAGCCAAGAGCGAAGATCTTGAGTGATTATATGACCAGCTCCTTGTATGCATGTGAGAAAAATCAAATGCGCGTCCCCGCTTAACCTGCGGGATCCGGTAGATGCGGCTATGGGAAGAAATTGTGATTTACCGTCCGCTGAGCCGCTAGAGGAGCTGCCCATCAGCACTCGATTGTAATGAAAATTCTGTTATTTAGTTTGAACCACAATCTCATGGTTTGAAAAGCCGGTTGTGCTTCAATGATTCGTGACTATGGAGCAGGCGTGGAATGGTTCTAGACTCTAGCAGGCAACCGGAAGCAATTGCCATTATCGGCATGGGGTGTCGCTTTCCCGGCGGCGCACACGATATCGATTCTTACTGGCAGATTTTAGAAAGAAGCGTCGATGCCATTAGACCAATTCCGGAAGAGCGTTGGCGGGCTGCGGATCACTATGACCCTGATCCGGAAGCGCCCGGCAAAATGTTCGTTCGTGAGGGCGGTTTCCTTGAATGTCCAATCGATGAGTTCGACGCACAGTTCTTCGGCATCAGTCCGCGCGAAGCCGAGTGGATGGATCCACAACAGAGGCTCTTTCTCGAGGTCGCCTGGGAAGCGCTGGAAGATGCAGGCATAAACCCGGACAAACTGAACGGTAGCTTCACCGGCGTTTTCGTCGGCGTTTCATCTAACGACTATGGTTTTCTGCTCAGCAAATACGATCGGTCTGAAGACCAATCGATCTTTCGCATAACCAGCAGCGTTCCACATGTTATTGCCGGACGCTTGGCATACTTGCTCGGTCTCATGGGTCCGTGTTGGGCGGTTGATGCCGCTTGTGCATCATCCCTGGTGGCGGTACACAATGCATGCTCCAGCTTGCTAAACGGGGAAGCGGACTGTGCCATTGCTGCCGGCGTGCACCTGATGATTACCCCTGAGCACACTATAAATTACTGCAAAGCAAGCGTGCTTTCCCCGGATGGACGATGCAAGACTTTTGATGCCAGCGCTGATGGCTTCTCTCGCGGTGAAGGCTGTGGTGTTGTTGTTCTGAAGCGCCTTGCAGATGCGCAGCGTGACGGCGATCGGATTCTGTCCGTAATTCGAAGCAGTGCCGTTCTTCAGGATGGTGTACGAAACGGCTTGACGGTACCGAATGCAGTCGGGCAAGAGACTTTGATTCGAAGAGCACTCGAACTGGCAAAATTGTCGCCGTCCAGCATCGACTATGTCGAGGCTCATGGAACGGGAACCAGTATAGGCGATCCGACGGAGGCAGAAGCACTGGTTCGTGTCTTTCAGAACCGGCCGGCAAGCCTGCAACCGCTCTACATTGGTTCTTGCAAGACAAACCTCGGTCACCTTGAGGCAGCCTCCGGGATGGCCGGCTTGATTAAGACCGTGCTTTGCCTGCAGAAAGAAGCGATTCCACCTCATCTGCATTTGCAAAAGCCAAATCCGGCGATCAATTGGCAAGCAATACCTGCCGCTGTGCCAACATCAATGACAAGCTGGCCTAAGATGGAAGGCCGCGTCCGAAGAGCCGGAGTCAGCTCCTTTGGCGCCAGCGGAACGATTGCTCACTTGATCCTGGAGGAGGCACCATATCCGGTGCAGTCGGGCGAGACGGAACCGCAAGACGACAGAACCGCACACGTCGTTACAATGTCAGCTAGAACTCCTGAGGCGCTGGAGCAACTTCAAGAGCGTTTTCTTTCCCACGCTCAGGCACATCCGGGACAAAAACTTGCTGATCTAGCCTACTCAGCCAATACTGGTAGAGCTCGACATGAGCATCGCCTGTCTGTCGTAGCGCGCGATCTCGATGATTTCAGATCTAAGCTTACCGCTCGCGATTACCGGAGCGGTACGGTCGCAACCGGCACCGAAAAGCCAAAGATTGCATTCTTGTTTTCGGGCCAGGGATTTTCACTTGATGCGGAGATGGGACGTGAGTTGTATCGTACAAGTCCGGTTTTCCGGGAAGCGATCGATGAATGTGCCGTCCGTTTCTCCCAATACGATGAAGAATTTAGTCTGCTCGATTCACTTTATGGCACCAACCCAATGCTCTCGGACGTGGTCTACTCCCATTCCTGCTTATTTGCTCTTCAGTACGCTCTCGGGCAACTATGGCAAAGTTTCGGTGTGGTACCGCATCTGGTGCTCGGCCATAGCCTGGGAGAATATGCGGCTGCGGTCATTGCCGGTGCAATGAAGGTTGAAACTGCCCTCGATCTTATTGTTGCGCGCGGTCGGCTGACGAGGCAACACCCCAATGGGACCATGTTAGCTGTACAGGCACCGTGGCAAAGAGTCGAGGAGCTTCTAAAAGCGATTCCTGATTTTGAGATAGCCTGTATCAATTCACCCACCCAGACGGTTGTTGCCGGCAGCCTCGATCGATGCGACGATCTGATTTCGCTTTGCCAGAAGCAAGCTATACAGGCGACACGTTTGCCCATATATCATGCCTTCCACTCAGGCAATATCGAGCCTGTGAAAAGGGAATTGTTAGCGGCGGCGAACAGAGCCGAATACGAAGACTTGCGACTGCCGTTGATTTCGAGCATAACTGCGGACCTGGTCGCTCCTGAGGGGATCAATGCGGAATACTGGGCGAACAACACGCGCGCGGTGGTCAAATTCCAGCAGGCGATCGAAAAGGCTATGGACGAGGGCTGCAATACATTTGTCGAGCTTGGTCCGCAACCTCAGCTTATAACATTCGGCATGGATTGCCAGGGCGATCGCAAAGTGCAATGGTTGCCGTCAATGCGCCGGGGAGAGGCACCATGGGTGGTGCTGCTCGAAAGTATTGCTCGGCTGTACGTGAGCGGAGCGGCGATCGACTGGCTTGGTTTTGAAAGCTTCTATGAGCGACGAAAGGTTTCATTGCCTACTTACCCCTGGCAGCGAGAGCGCTATTGGCTGGAAATTTTGGAGAAGGCGGAGGAGCAGGTATGCCAACTGGTGGCCAAGTTTCCAAAGCTGGATAGTGCCGCCGTTGTTAAGGAAGTGGAGGGCATTCTCGCTCACCGGCATGTCGCTGAGCTGTTATCAGATGAGCAAGGCATGCAAAATGAACTTGTGCCACTCTGCCATGATTACATATGCAGGGCTCTGGAAAGGTTGGGTTGGAAGCCTCGAATCGGTGATACTTTTGAAGTCGATGCGTTGTGCAAGGACTTAAGGATCATTGACCGGCATAGACGTTATGTGGAGTATTGCCTCACCCGGCTGATCGAGGCAGGGATTCTGAAGAAGACGGGCCAGCTCTGGTCCGTCGTTTGTTGGCCGTCACTGGATGATCTCGAGCAGCATCATAAAGATATTCTTGATCGGTATCCGGATTTTTCAATAGAGCTTACTCTGCTCAAGCGTAGCGCCGACCATCTGCATTTGCTATGGTCCGGCGGACAGGATCCGCTGTCGCTGCTGTTTCCAGCTCCACCGGAGGTCTCGCTTGAAGACGTTTATTACCGCGCACCCTATTTCAAACTCGCCAATAAGTTATTGAGGGAAATTCTCAGGTCGATAATCCCTAAGTTTTCGGGCCAAGGGAAATTGAGAATACTGGAGGTAGGTGCCGGCACGGGCGGCACTACCAATCTTGTTTTGCCGGAATTATCTGCCGAGCGATGTGAATATGTATTTACCGATGTGTCGCCATTGTTCTTGGAGCGTGCACGGCAGCGTTTTTCCCAATACCCATTCATGCAATTTGAGCGCTTCGACCTGGAGTGCAATCCAAAATCACAAGGCTTTTCGGCAAACCAATTTGATGTTGTAATTGCAGCCAATGTCATTCATGCCACACGCTCGGTCAGAGAATCGATCAGGAGTCTTCAACAGCTTCTCTCCCCGGGCGGATTTATTCTCGCGCTCGAGCCGGTCGCCAGCGCTGTATGGTTGGATGTTGCCTTTGGCAGTTTGGAGGGTTGGTGGCATTTCAACGATTTTGATTTGCGTCCCGACCATCTTTTCCTCGCCTCATCTAAATGGACGAAACTAATGAAGGATGAAGGTTTTGAATCCGTCGAGGTGATCACGCTGGGCAGCGGCACTCAACAAGCAGTGATCGTCGGACAAGCCGATAGTCAATCGGTTGTCCTGCAGTACTCGACATTGCAGAACTCGAACTCGCGCAATAGAAAGCCGGGACCATCCGAAAAAATCGAGCCGGAATTGGAAAGAGCGGAGGCTCAAGAGCAGACCGCTGTATTGAGAGCCCGCATTGCAGAGCTCGAGAGACACGGAGCATCAGCAGAGCGCATACAGGTCTTGAAGGAATACCTGGAGCATCAGGTGCGCAAGATTCTTAAATGGCCGGCAAATAAAAACCTCCATTCGAACCAGAGTCTTTTCGACTTAGGCATCGATTCACTGATGGCCGTGGAGCTGTCAAATCGCATCCAGTCTGATCTGGGCGGACCTGCTATTTCTGCCATAAAGTTATACGAGTATCCCAGCGTAGACTGCTTGAGCGAGTATGTTGAGACGCAGTTGCGAGGCGACGCAGCGAAGGTTGTGAACGATCCCGATGCCCAACAAATGGTCCGGCAAAACGAGCTAGCTCGTCAATCGAACAGGTAATTCGAATGAGCACGGCACTTCCCAATGTTGAATCGCTTGCCTCAAGTAAGTGGATCTTTCGCTGGAACCATGGTCCCCATGCAAAAAAGCGAATTTTTTGCTTCCCATGGGCAGGCGGTGGTGCGCTCGGTTACCGGCCCTGGGCGGACATTTTGGGCAATGATGTCGAAACCTGCGCGATCCAGCTGCCGGGCAGAGAGCATCGTTTGCGCGAGGAGCCAATTACTGATCTGAGCGAGCTGGTAACTATTCTTGTCGAGGAAATGGACCCGCTCTTTGATCTGCCATTTTACTTTTTCGGACACAGCCTGGGCAGCATTATTGCCTTTGAGCTTTGCCGCGCTCTTCGCCGATCGGGAAAGGCTCAACCGAATCATCTTTTCGTCTCTGCAATTTCGGCACCGCAAGCGCCTATGCACCAACCTCTTTTGCATACCATGTGCGATTCAGATCTCTTATCTGAGGTCACTTCATTTGGTGGCACTCCTAAGGCGATCACTAACGATGCGGAAATGCGCGCCCTGATTCTTAAACTTATGAGAGCCGATTTTACGATCTTGGAGAAGCGCAACTACTGCCAGGAAAAGCCGCTCGATATCGGGATTACCGCCTTCGCCTTTGGCGATGATCATCGCGCCGGCGCCAAGGACGTTTCGGGCTGGCGCGATCAGACGAGCAAGAATTTTGACATGCATATCCTGCCGGGTGGACATTTCTCTTTGAAGGAGCAAGATGTGAGAGGACAACTCTTGAGTGAAGTTCTGAAGCGCCTGGACTGATCTATGGAAGGATTTCCACATGCTTAGAAACTGGCATTTGAGCAAAGGCGACATCCACATCTGGTCCTTTCGTCGCCAACCAGGCGCCATCGCTTCCCGGCAATTGAAGACATGGTTATCTTCTGATGAACTCGAGCGAGCGAATCGTTTTGTCACTCAAGAATTGCAAGAAGGTTTTATGTGCTCCAGAGCATATCTGCGAGCCGTTCTTTCAAAGTACCTGTTTGTGCATCCGGCAGATGTGGTTTTTAAATTGGGACTCTATGGTAAACCGTCTATTGCCAATGAAGAGAGACTGCGTTTTAGTTTTTCTCATTCCGGGGGGATGAATCTCTTGGCCGTCTCTGCGCATGCGGATCTCGGCGTGGATGTGGAGAAGATACGCACTGTACCAAATATCAATGAGATTGCTTTGCGAGTCTGCCAGACAGACGAGGCGATGGCATTAAATTCACTTGCCGATGATCAAAAGCAGGAGGCATTTTTTCGCCTCTGGACGGCAAAGGAGGCGTTTGTCAAAGCCACCGGACAGGGATTGTCTCGGTCGTTTCAATCCTTCTCAGTCCCCAGCTTTCACTTTCAAAATGGCTGCACGGCGATCATAGATGAAGCAGGCGAATCGAGCTCTGGCTGGCGTGTGCACTGGTTGAATACGTCTGGTTGCTATGCCGCGGCATTGGCCGAGAACCTATCCGATCGCCCCACGATCAGCGCGTTCGATTGGCACATCGACGATTTCCAATATGCTGATCTAGACCCGCACGAGCAATTTCTCGAGCGAGCGGCTGTGGTCTGAGAGTCGCACGTATCTAGCGGCTCGATGAGATTCGACGGGGCACATGTTTGGAAAGGCTGTTAACAATGCCTCTATGGCAGCGAGCGCTTCCATGCGGGCAAGAGCAGCGCCGAGACAATAGTGAGGTCCGGCACCGAAGGCGATATGCTCTTTAGGGTTTCGGCCCAGGATGAACAAATCAGGCCGGGCAAATTTCTTCGGATCTCTATTGGCGGCGCCCACGCAAAGCCTGACCTGTGCGCCTCGGGGGATAGTAACTCCCGACACGACAGTTTCCTCCAGGGTAATGCGTCTTGCTGTTTGCTCAGGTGTTTCGAAGCGCAGCACTTCCTCGATGAATTGCGGCAACAAATCGGTCTTGCTTCGAACCTCATAAGCGACGACATGATGATGCAACAGAACAAATGCGGCACTGCTGATCAGCGTGCTGACCGTAGTCGTTCCTGCAAGCCAGAACAGCTTAAGCAATGAAGCGATCTCATCTGGTGTGAACTTCTTGCCGCCCGCCCCGGTTATGAGGGCGTCCGCAATTCGATTTCTCGAGCACGCTTCGCCGTTATTCAGATAGGACACAAAAAAGTTTTCGATCGCTTCTGTGTGATCGCTTCCGCTTTTGCCAATGCATTGTTTAAGAGCTGCCACATCCGCTTCCTTTAGATCCAGGCAGCGACCCATCACTAAATCGGCCAGTGGTACGGCATAATCGTTGACCAGGTCGAACTCGTTTTTCCCAGATGTAGAGGCTTGCAATAATCGACGCGCGCATTCCTCAATGTAGCCTTGCACGTGCAATAGTTCGCGCCCGGAAAAAAACGACTGTATGTTTTGCCGAATGTCTGTGTGCGCAGGAGGATCTGAGCCCACCAAAATGGGAATCACTGATTGGTCGCGACTGGAAAACAACTGAGGTTGTCGCAATGCGGATTGAACATCATCGTAATCAAGCACAATCCAGCAGCCGTGCTTGCTGAGGAAATGGACGGATCCATTTTGCCTCAAAGATTCATAGTACAGGTATGGATTTTGTATAAATTCGCTTGATTGCAGATCCGCAGTTTGCGGCGTTATGTGCTTTTGGTCTTTAAATTCGAGGTTACTTGCTTGCCGATGCCGCCGCGATTTCACTAAGCCAAGATCGGCAAGAGTATAAAATGTCTTCTCAAAGGTGTCCTCCTCAGGCTCGTCACTGCGCATAGAATCGAGTATCGTAAGCTCTGTTTCCATTTCAGCAGAAAGCTGCTGAATCTGGGGAAGAATTATCGAGCTGGCGCCGATACTTAATATGGTGTCATAGCCATCCATGATCGCCTGCCGAATTGCTGCTGTAAAACGTGCCGGCTTTACCGATAGCCAATACATGTAGGTGGTGTCTAGTGAGACTCCTTCCGGGTTTTGGGCGCCGGACAGATTGGAGTAGAAGTCGTAGCGTGCTTTTTCGGGTGCCAGTTCACCCAGCTCCTGGAAAAATATCTCCATGCCACCTTCCTGGAGCGGCATATGAAGTCCGTAATCGCCGCTGAAGCTGTAGTAAGCAATGTTGTTCTCTTCCAAAACAGACAGGACTGTACCCAGATCTTCTGGAAAGCAGCCGTAAACATTGAAGGTCGGGCCAAACTCTGCACAGGTGAAGACCTGCACGGGACACTCTTTATAGAGCCTGTCCAAGACTTGCGCATTGTGCTGAACGGCGAACAGTTTTGCCTTACTGAATATTCGACCAGGGTCACATCTGGGAAAGGAAGCGCAGCGCAGAATGTCTTCCAGTCCGAGCGATCGGTTGACATAACACGAGGTCACTTCCCCAATGCTGCAGCCGATAGTTCCATGAGGCTCTACGCCCTTTGCTAGCCAGAGCTCCGAAAGCGCTATATGGATAACGGCATGAAGAATAGGTGAGTGCAGAAGACCGCTGTTGATGAGCTCTTCGCTCAAGTTGTTTTCAAAATAATCGATTAGCTTGAATCTGTCCGCGACTACTTTATTGCATTGCCAAACTGTGTCCCGGAAGATGCGCTCAGTGCGATAGAGTCCCTGTCCTATTCCGGGCCAAAAGCCGTGTGCGCCGGGGAACAGGAATAGCAGACGACCTTGAGGCTGGCGGCCGCCTGCAAATGTCTGCGACTCCTTTGAGGCGAACAAGTTTTGAATTTTGTTGTATAAGTCTCGCACGGCCATGGCTCAGACCATCGTTCGCTCAATGACATAGGGACGGGCAATGCGGCAAATGAGCCAGCTCACGGGAAGTAGGATGAAGGTTATGGAGCAAACGAGAAGCATGACAATGCCATCACCCATGGTGGCGTTTCCATAAAAGAAATTTCGCACTGCTTCAAAGACCCAGGTAAGCGGATTGAGGAGATAGTACTTCCAGCAAAGGGAGTCGACGGTGGGTTTAACGAACACAGGCGTCGTCGCTGCCAGAATCCAGGGAAAAAATCCCATGACGTGATTCAGGTCTCCTCTGAGCGCGTTCCATGGTGCTGCCAGAATTCCCAGCGTGGTGCCGAATGCCAGTACAAGCAGGATACCAAACAGTCCCAGAATGACGGTCGAGGCAGGATGCACGCCGCATAAGATAAGGGCGCCAATCAGTATGGGTAGCTTCACAGCCAGGCTGAACAGATTGTCTAGAAGTCCAGCCAGAAAAGATGCCTCTAATATGCGCCGGTGACGATTGAGCTGGTGTCGATTTGCCGTGAACAGGCATCGCTGTGTATTGAAGGTTTCAAGAAGTGTTTGGAAAAGAATGAGACCGAAAATTGCATAAAACTGACCGGAAATGTCTATTGGAGCAAGCGCAGGAACATGCTTCTGTCCCAGTGAGACAATGGCCGCCACTATCGCC
The DNA here is from genome assembly GCA_021324135.1 of Pseudomonadota bacterium. Classification (GTDB taxonomy): domain Bacteria; phylum Cyanobacteriota; class Vampirovibrionia; order Obscuribacterales; family Obscuribacteraceae; genus JAJPJO01. The sequence goes on along the minus strand of JAJPJO010000168.1, from coordinate 28,557 downwards.
GATGGCAAAAACGCCCAGAGCAGTCCCAGAGAAGAATGGCGATACCTTTGCGCTATGGCGCTCTTAAACAAGCGATAGGCGGGAGCCCGGGCGGATAATAAATCGTCACATACCTGCCTGATAAAGCCTTTGAACTGGCGAAGAGGGCTTTCAGCGGCGAATTCCAGGATGGCATCCGAGCCGCTGTTCGCATTTTGCGCATGCTCGATGGACGGCTCCATAGTCGACAACGGAGCCCGATCCAGCAAATCATATTTCTGGTTGTTTGATTGCACGCACAGCCACACAGCTAGACTGGTCAATTATATAGATGACAACCTCAGGGAAATCTTAGCCGCACCTAATTTTGGCTCGGAAATCCAGGTGCTGACTGCCCATAAGGCAATGCTCATAACGTTGAACCAGGAGTGGGGTATAGTCTTGAGCTAGATCTAAGCGGCTTTGCGCGGTTTGCAAGCCGTCTGCAGAAACGAAAGGTCTATGAGAACGGGCACGGCATTAGATTCTCCTCTATCTTTTCTGGCGGATCCTTTTGATCCCGTCCGCCCCGAATTTGTCCAGAATCCTTACGCACTATATGCGGTGCTAAGAGAGCAAGCTCCTGTTTTTTATAATGCCGATCGACACTGGTGGCTGATTTCGAAGTACGAGGATGTGCACTTCTGCTTACGTGACCGCAATTTTACAAAAGTGCTGAACAATTCAGAACAGAGCTGTCCTTTTGGAGGCTTCATCCAGAGACTGAAGTCGCTTTCAAATGAGATGTTCATGGGCGTTAAGCAGCCCGCCATCGATTTGAAAGGCTTCATATCAAACTACGATCCGCCCCAGCATACAAAGATTCGTACACCACTAAATCAGCGCTTTTCAAAACAATCCGTGCAAATGTTGACTGATGAAATTGCGCAATATGCCCGGCAATTATGGGATGATGTTGAGAATCAAACCGGTGCCTTTGATTTGCTTGAGCATTATGCTTTCCCGCTCTCATCGCACTTTGCCTTCAAACAAATCGGAATACCACAGGAATCAAAAGAAATTTGCGATCTCTTGAGGGAGCTAATGCTTTGCTTCGACCCTGTCCTGGCCGAAAGGGACAAGCTGGAGGAGACGACCGCTCGACTGGCGGCATTACTCAAGCCCATCGTATTGGAGCGCAAACGACAGCCGGCCAATGACTCAATCACAGATCTTCTCAAGCACAAGGCTGAGGGCAGGTCGCTCTCTCATGATACGGTCCTTGCCAATGCCCTTTATCTGGTCATGGCGGCCTTCGAAAGCACGGCATTTCTAATCGGCAACGGCGTACTTGCCTTGCTCAGAAATCCGGACCAGTTCGAATTGCTCAGGGCGAATCCAACCTATATCGAACGTGCCGTTGATGAGCTGGCCCGATTTGAAGCTTCGGGCCAGATTGTGCCTTACTTCATCAAGGAGAATGTGGAGTTGCGCTCAAAATTGCTCAAGAAGGGCGAAACCGTTCATCTGCTAATCGGATCAGCCAATAGAGATCCGGCAATTTTCGACGAGCCCGATCGATTGGACATTTTGCGGCCGAACAGTAACAGGCATCTGGCATTCGGTGCAGGAACGCACTTCTGTCTCGGCTCGCATCTTGCCAGATTGCTGGCTCAGGTGGCAATCAGCACGCTCGTGCAAAGGGCGCCCGGCATAAAACTGGCGCACGACAAAATTTCTTATCGAATGCCGATTCGGATCAGATGCCTGGAGTCATTGCCGGTAGTGCTCTAATGCTTGCCAGTCCGCGGACAAGTGCACAACGCACTTTCGGAATCTTTCTTGATTGACCAGGGCATCCGGCTTGCTTATTATCTCGAAGCTGAGCGAGTTGTCCATATAACCTCTGAGTCCCAACACATATCCATTGCTGCGAATGAAGCCGACCGTCATGTTGTAGATGCCGGGCACCAGCGGCAGACTCACAATTTTGCAACGCAGTTTGTTCTTTCCTTTTTTCAAAGTAAGCTGATCCCTGCCAAGCATGGCCACTGGAAAAACGTCATGCCTGCCAATGGAAACGCCGCACGCCACCATTTCCAGATCTTCATCGCACGAGCAAACAATTTCGAGCATCGCCGCCGCTCCGGGCAGCAACGGACCGCCACCAAATGCGGTGACTTGAACGGCTTCGATTCGGACTGTTTCCTTCTGGCCGTTGTCTGTTGATATGGCGCCAATGCTTTGCAGAAGTGAAGCTCTGTCTGTAAGCGGCTCGCAGGAACGATTCGTTTTCTCCAGGAGCTGATAAGTGTTGATTACATCTACCGGATCGCCCATGGCGACGATCTCGCCTTTTTCCATCAGGATGCATCTGTTGCAGAGCAGTTGAATGGTGTACAAGTCATGGGATGCCAGAAGTATGGCGCCACCACCGGCGATGTATTCTTCCAGGAAAGTTTGAAACTTCCTCTGGAACTGAAGATCGCCGCCGTTCAGTGCTTCATCCACGACAAATAAATCAGGATTAAGACGTGTGTATATTGCAAACGACAGCCTCAGCTTCATTCCGAGGCTGTATGTGCCTACCGGCGCGTCAATTGACTTGCCGAGCTCCGAGAATTCAATCACTTTCTCCACATTTTCTGCCAAATCATTTTGCTGACTTCCGTACAGCAGCAGTTGATTGACGATATTTTCTCTGCCGCTCTGGACCGAGTCCAGCTGCCCCTGATGACTCATCATCACAATATTTTCAGTATTGAGCCGCACCTTGCCCACGCTTGGGCGCAAGATGCCCGATACGAGATTGATTAGTGTCGTTTTTCCGGCCCCGTTGTGCCCAATTATTCCGACCACTTCCCCGGGGCTGACGTTGAAGCTCACATCCCTTAGCGCCCAAAACTCTCCGTTGCGCAGGCTATCTTGCTTCTCTTGCATCGTGATATCAGATACGATATCACGCACGGCATAAGCAGCGCCTCGATGCGGATCGCGGCAAAAGCGTTTCGACAATTTGCTGACTTCCAGGAGGGGCTGTGCCATTGCCTTCCACTCACTTCTACGGGATCAATAGCTTATCCCAATTTGCCGGCCAATCGCCCGAGCAGATTTCCGAACCATGACCTTCGATTGGCTCGCGGCGGACGCAGGTGCTCTATGTCCTCGAGCCTCAACTGTTTGATTTCATATTCGACCGAACCGACTTTCTTGACGCCGCTCGGGAATGGTTGTGGCATCGGTGTCAAATAGTCGAAGCCGATGAAGTATTCATCAGTCACCTCGAGAATCGAATAGGTAGTGGGCGGCGACCAGTAGTAAATGCGTGGCGCCACTCCCCGCGGTATCATGATCGAATTGGTCGCGATCCGCCAGTCATCGGACATATTTTGATCCGAGGCATGCAGAAGGCGTCCGTCATAGATAAGAACGCTGCCCGCTGCCATGGGAATGGGCGTCATGAACTCTGATTCCATCACATCTCTGAGGTTATCCCAGGGCGATGGATTCATTGGAGTGCTTCCTATATGTTTCAGTCTATGGCTGCCAGGAATAATCTTCAGGCAGCCGCTTTTCTCGTCGACGTCCACCATCGGAACCCAGGCGTGAACAGCGATCTGCCTGCCTGGATCGACGAAAGCCAGATCTTGATGCAGGGGTACTCGTGCCTGGGTGCCTTTGGGCCGCTTACTGACAAAGGAACTCAGACAAACTCTGTGGCTGGGCACAATCTTTTCCAGATGAGGCCTGAGAACGGCGCTTATTCCATCATGAAATTCTCGACGCAGATCTTCTTTCCAGAACACAGTGAAGTATTGATCGGGGCTTTGCCAGCCGAAGCTGTCCTTGGGCGCATGCTCAGGCACCCGGGCCTGATGAAAATCGATCAGGGAGGCTGCTTCTTCGCGACTGATCAGAGGGCGAACAACATAGCCCTTCGTGCGAAACTCTTCATCCAGAGCGGCATCATTGAAGATGGACACCTGTTCCTTTGTGCTCATGCATGTCTCCATGTTGCCGATGCTCCTGATAGTAATGTCTTTGCCGTTCGAGCATTATAAAGGTAATCAAGTGAGCGCGGCTTAAGCTGGACTAATACGATGCTTTGCCGTCACATCCGTGCCTTGCAGCCTTCACGGACTGGCAGCAGCAGGCTTGCGAGCGCAGTCCTTATAGAGACGCTCGAGGGCCTGAGCGTGATCCTCGATTGAAAACCCGGGCACTGTTCCATCAGCCAGCTTAGGCACCAAATCTGGTTCTTCGATCAGGCGTCGAATGCACTTAGAGAGCTCTTCTGCATCGCCGGTCTTGAATGTAAGACCATTCTTGCCGTCCTGGATCGTTTCGCACAAACCCTCCTCATCCGAGACAAGTGCGGGCAGTCCGGCTGCTTGCGAGTATAGAAGAACCATTGGTGTATTCTCGGACCAAAGTGATGGGATGACAATCACGTCGTGTTTTGCCAAAATTTCGTGCAGCCTGTCGGGAGTGAACGAACCCATGAATATGATTCTCGGATCCCCTTTGGTAAGCCGAAGTATCGATTCGGAATAGTACCTGTCCTTCTGCAGATCGCCGTAAACGTGGAGTGAAAAATTGGCCGACTCGGGTAATTTCATCAGCGCTTCCACCAGAATTGTCAGACCCTTATGTTTTGTGATCTGACCGATGAATAGCAGCTCCAGCTTGCGCTTTTGACCTCTATTCAGATTGCGGATCAATCCCTTTTTATCCAATCCGAATGGCAACGTCTCCAACTTTTCTTCGTCGATCCCACTTCTTACAAGAACCTTGGATGCAATGGCGCTCGGCGCCAGGATTTTGTCCACATCGGCAAGAGCCTGCACCATCAACGTTTTGTGTTCGACAAGACCCCGGGCCAATTCCTTGAACCAGTCCTGGCCGGCATCAGCGGGATGCAAAAAGGTTGTCACTTCCGCAGGCAAATCGTGACCGGACAGCCAGATAAGGTTACCCATGTCCTCGTCGGAATATTGCTCCAATCCTGGTCTCAGCTCTTGGGGAAGTATGATTTGCAAATGGTGACGGAGACAATTGCCGAAATCAGCACGAGGTCCATCGCACTTTTGTCCATCATAGTAACGCAAGTGGCTCAAAGAACAGGTTGGGAAAAAATCGGTGGCGGTGAACAGAATCGGAATATTTCTTTGCTTGAAGACTGGTACCACTGCCGGTGTCAAGTGTCTGAAATTGAAAAAATGTGCAATGTCCGGTATCGGCTCGGAATCGAGCAGTCGCGAGAGTGTTTCCGCGACCGGTGTGTTGCGATAAAGAGAACGATAGTCATGTTTGATTTCGCTATCAGCGGCTGAACTTCGCAGGCGAATTACCGGCAAGCTCTTGTAGCTGTATCTCTCGAGGGCAATGCTGGCGCGATTCAACGCGGTCAGATCAGGATGTCCGGATATAACCGTTACATCATGGCCGTTTTGCTTCAATTGCAATGCCGTCTGCAGGGTGACCGTTTCGGTGCCTGCATAATACTCAGGAAGGAATTGATGACAGAGAAGCCAGATTCGCATATGCAGCCGATCACCGTGCTTCGGAAAGACTCAATTGCCTCCTGCGCTCACTGTTTTCCTGGTGGCGCAGTGGGGCTGAAATGAGCCAAGATTTGCTTTGATGGATATTATTGATCGATGCCTCCAGATGAGCTAGATAATCGATCGGAGTAATCGCTGCCGGCTGGCATTTCTGCGGCGGGCGCGTTACTTCTCGTCGTTCGTTCCGATTGAGTTGGGAATGAACCAGGTTCTTCGCCTGCCGTGCAAAATGGTTGCAGTCACGCAACCATTTTGTGTAACGCCAAGACGGGCTCTGCAACAAGCGCTGCAGTTCCAGTTCGCGCTCTTGAATCTCGGCCTCGAACACGACAATACGGTTTCCCTTTTGTCGCGATGATACTTTGCCATTCTGCATTATTCGCTTTGCCGATTGAATCAGATCGGGATTGCTCGAGCGTAACAACTGTGCAATGGCTTGCTCTTGTTCCGCGCCAATCATTCTCGAGAGCTTGAGCCAGTCCGCAACGTCAATCGAAGCTTCTACCAATCTTTCGAGCATGGCGGTCTGCGACCAGCCCAGACAGCGCAAAATTGATTGATACTTTTGCGATATGAGCAACCACTCATCTATAAAACGAGGCAGTGGTGGTGAGGTAAACCCTTCAAAATGCTCGATGATAATCTCTCCCTTTCGCGCGAGCTGGAAGGCAAGATCCGTGTAGATCAGCGATGAAAACTGAGTATCAACTTGAACACCTGAGTCTGCCTTGATCAAAATCTGCTCGGGATGAACGGCAGGCAATCGCAGTTGATTGAAGCTGTGGAAAAGAAAGAGCGGACCAGGCATCGGTTGGTTCAAAGTCGAGCCGCTGTCTACTCTTAGAAGGCAAAAGGCATTGGCGTTCGACTTAAGCTTGTTTAGCTGCTTGTGGAACGAGTGAGGATCGATTTTTTCGCCGGACCGCAAAATCTGCACGTACCTTTTTTCATCCGAGCCGGGCATTTGCCTTAAATATTCGAAGACCTCCGCACTTGCAAGTATGCGCACCTCCCTTTCCATGTTCAAGGCATCGATGCTTTCAAGCGTGCATGACAGGCGGGGATCGTCAGCCTCCTGAGCCGGATGAGATGCTTCGTCTTTGAAAATCAGAAAGGTGACCAAATGAAGAGCTCCTGATTGGGGTGGCAGTGTACGCGGTCTCTAGACATGTCTCTGACTAACCTGATTCTCTGCTCGTCTTGCGAAGCCAGGGCTCGAGCAGGCGCCAGCGGATTACCGGAAGAACGCGCATCGACACCGCCAGTGGTGCTGCGAATGTGAGGCAGAACATACCAATCAGCACTGCTGCTGTCGGATCTCGAGGCAGCGCCGAGAAAAGAATCGCCAGCGGAAAGAAGAGCTGGTAGTACTCGAAAAGGGCGAAACGCCCTCCTGGAACCGGGTCCACAATAATGATGTTGGCGGACCAAAATCTGTATCTCATCCATTCGAAGAAAAGATGAAGAGCGAGGAGCAGCCAGACAACAAGATTATTGCAGAGTATTAGAAACGTGAGAAAGGAAAAAACCTCTATTGGAAAGAGCACGCGTTCGCCGAATCGGCGAAGCGCTTCAGCACCGAGGTTCGCCCCCATCGTCGTGCAACCGACCTTGCGATCGTTGTCAATATCAGCAAGCTGATGCCAGACAATGCCCCTGCAACCGAATGGCAACGACCATCCTAAAACCGGCAGCAACCACCACCACGGAACGGATCGCCCGGTCAGCTCAGCCACCAGAAAAACGGCCAGGAAAGAGGCGAGGACGTGCTCTCCCACACCGATACAGAGAACGCCGAGAATGCCACGCTCTTTCAGGCGGATCGGCGGCAAAGAGTAAGCTGTGTACACTGCCCAGATGAGAAGAAAACATGTTAATGAAGCCGGCATGTGAAGAAGAAGCAATGAAATTGCCGCCATCAGTGAAAGAGAGATGAAAATCACAGCCGATCTTTTTGCCGGAGATAAGTCCATCATCGGCGTTTTCTTACCAGCACGCCGGTCTTGATCGAGATCCATGTAATCGTTGAAGACGCTGGCATATATAGCGGCGCTTATGCCTGCCGCCATAATGAGAATGAACGGCAAAAATAACTCGCAGGTTGGTATTCTGCTGAATGATGAGAAAGCAAAGGCGACGGCGATTGCCAGCGGCAACTTGTAGTGCCACCACTCATGAGCTCGAACCAGGCGCCATGCTCTGTACAACAATGCCACCTTCAAAAATCATCTTAATCAAACACCTGTGCATCTTATAGTTTTCATTAGCAACAAATATGAGAAGACGCTAAAAATGATGCTCGCTTTTCTCTTCCAATTCCGGCAACAATGCCATCTGGCATAGATAGAACTCGTCCACGACAGGCGCGCCATCGCTGACACCTTTTTGAAAATGTTGTTCTGCAATTCGCTTTTTGCCGTCACTGCGAAACTTTTGCCCAATCACATACTGACACTGAGCGATTCTGGCTTTGCTTTGCCCGGCCGCATCCATTATGCCGGCCTCGTCTGCTGAGCCGTTTAGATATGCGGCAAGCGCATGCCACCATGGGCAGTGAGCGTATTCATTGCCGATCTTCTTCAATATGATCTCCGACTCGGCATGGCGCCCATCGAGCACTCGGCATAAAGCCAGGTAAATATGCGCCTTGGCGCCGAGATCGTCATTTTGAGCGTGCATATCCAGGAAGTGCGCCAGATCCTTTCCGGAAAGATCGAAGTCATTAAACGCCAGCTCAATGACGCCGCGATAATAATAGTTGATGGCTACATTTGGCTGTTTTGAAATCGCCTCATCGAAGCGACTCAGTGCTTCGCTCTTGCTCATATAGATGGCCGGCATGATTAGAAATGCGTATTTTCTTTGCCGCTCCTGAGGCTGCTCGTATAAAGGATCTTCGTGAAATACCTTGCGCAAATCACGGCATGTGTTTTTATAATCCTTGAGACCCCAATAGGCGCCGGCGCGTTCGTATTGAAGGTGAAAACGGCTGGCGGGTGTCAACTTAGATGCTTGATCGTAATCCTTAATGGACAGATCGAACTTACCAACCGTTTTGTACAGATCGGCTCTTTCTGCGTATAATGACGCTTCTCGTGGATGTCCCTCCAGGGCTTTGTTGACTGAGGAGATCGATCTTTGCGCTGTCGATGCCGGCTCGATTGGGACATTGATGGTCGGCGAAAGCGTTTTATCTGAAAGAATAAGCAGGGCTTTCTGGTACTCTTCCGCTGCTGCCTTGTAGTCACTGTTGCGCTCCAACGACGTGCCCAGATGTTTGTGCAGGATACTGTCGATGGCGTCAATCACACTTCTGGCAAATCCTGCGCTCGTGTGAAGTCTGCTTGCCATGTTCGGCTTTTCTTCCTGGAATACATCAAGCGCCTTCTTAAAGTCCTTGATGGCGGCCGGATAATTTTTTTCTTGCTCGAATGCTTGCGCTCTCCACATGTAGCCGGCGTACTGGTTGGGATGCTCCGCTACATATCCATTTGCCAATATGATCACTTTGTCAATTTGCTTCGTCGACAGCAAGCATTCAACTTCCAGCGAATACCAGCTTTGATCTCGTCTTCTGTAAGCATCACTGACCAGACTTAGTTCCTCAAGCGCTTTTTCGTAGTCCATCTTGAACATATGCTGAGCCGCGGCGCGCAAATGCAAGCAATCGTTGAAGAGCTGCAAGTCGACCATTTTGAATGCTTCCAAACTAGACTTCTCGTCCTGAGGTTTGGGGGGTGGGACATTCAGAGCGACGCTGCCCGAACGCCCCTTGCCCGGCATGCGGTCTCCAAGCGTGCTTACCAGCGCGGACAGGCTAAGCCCGAGAATGAAAGTCGTACATAAAATAATCACCACACCGCGCACGGATAATTGACGTGATGGAGCACGCGTGGCGCCGGTCTCGCTCTGGTCTCCAGGTCCCATTAGGCAGATGGATCTCTAAACTCTCGCAGGTAGCGAATTTTCTTTCTGACGTAGTCACTATATATGGTAGCCAGCTTCAAGCCAATGGCACCGTCTAAAATACCACCGCGGGCAAAATAACGGTAAAGAAATGTCCAGAAGGGGTGAACCAGCTCGTTCAATGGATGGCAGCGCCAGCCGAATTTCTTATGTGATGCATATTCTCGAGCGGACAGCCTGGCGTATTTTTCCATTGCTTCCGTGAATTCGCTTATATTCCTGTAAGCGTAATGCAACATGCAATGCCTGAGCTGCCTCACCGGTCCCTGCACTTTTATCGCTTCATGCACCATGCGATTGTTGAACTCACCTTTGCCTTTCTGGATCAAACGCAACTGCGCGTCCGGGAAAAAACCGCCATGCCTGATGGCTTGCTCGCCTATGTACAAAACACGCGGAATCAAATAGCCATCAAATTCGCTTCTGCTGTCATTTTTCATCAGCTCGGCGATCTCTTGCACCAGATCCGGTGTCAGAACTTCGTCTGCATCGAGGCTGAGGATCCAATCTCCTTTTGCCAGACCGATGGCATAATTTTTTTGCGCGGCATAACCCAGCCAATCTTGATGAACACACACAGCGCCAAGCTCTTCTGCGATTGCCATGGTGCGATCGGTCGAGCCGGAGTCGACGAGAATGATCTCATCGGCAATCGGCTTAGCGGACTCGATGACTCTACCTATGGTGCGCTCTTCGTCTTGCGCGACTATCACTACTGAGAGCGGCATTATTGACTGCTGCGGCTATGGAATTTGATTACATTGTTTGCGTTATCGATTGAGTATCTCCAATCCCCGAAGAAATCCTGACCGAGAAGCGGATATTCAAAGGCGCCGGTCTCAGCCACACTTATAGGAAAATTTGATTTTTCCACCGGGCCCAACCGCACGCGACCGACCGGGAACAGGCGAGTTTTTGTCACGCCACCGATGCCTTGTGAGCCGCTCGTCTGCGCGTCCGCCGGCACCTCGAGATTAAATGCGCCGAGATGCTGCGGCAAGAAAGTTGTCTGAGTGCAACCTGTGTCGAAGATCATTGGTGCCCGTTTACCATTGATCTGAACATCGACAACTACAAGACCCGATTTTCTTGTGAAGGGAACATCATAATAATTCGAAGCTGTGGTGCTGGTCCGCGCATAGCTATCGTTCCTGATCAGAGCGATCTGTTTGCCTTGCTTATCGATCTGATATTGGAAGTCCTTATAGAATGGCTGACCGAGAAGCGGGTGCTCAAGGCTGTCCTGGACGGTGATTTTGAAGTTTCGTCGCTCAATTGAGCCGACCTTGAGATCGACGTTCATGTTCCAGCTTGGCACATGAGAGCCGCCGACACCCATTACATAACCGGTTGCCGGTCCGCTTGGACCGGGTATTCCGAGCTCCTTCAAATGGTTTTTGCCCAACAAAACAACGGCAGCACCTGTGTCGAAGAGCATGCGTATCGGTCGACCGTTAACGTTTGCTTTTACATATACCATGCCGTTTTGATCCGGCTCGCCGTCGAAGTAAAGGCGGGCCTCTCTAGGCAGGCTGGCCAGATCGCTCGATGGACCCGAGCTGCTCGCTACATAAGTAGTTGTCGACGCTTGTGGTCTCGTGCTCGGCGTGCTCGTGTTATGCATGGTTACAGTCGATTGAGCGCTGGTTTGAGCACCGGCTGCTCCGCCAGGCAGCATATCCAAAAGTCCCTGGACGCCATTTGGAATCGAGCGCCTGGCCAGATCCGGATCGATGGGAAGAAGCGCTTTCAGAGCCGCTTTTCCCGGTGGCTGGCTGCGACCGTATTTGATTGCTTTGGAATAGCAATCTTTGGCATTGTTTATGTCCCTGAGCCTGTAGTAACAGACTCCCATGTAGTAATAGACGTTGCCGTCGGTCGAGTACTCCTTTTGAGCTTTTGTAAAGGCAGCCAGAGCGGCTTTGTAATTTCCCTGCGCGAAAAGCTTTTGCCCTTGCATGTAGTCGACACTCTGTGCCTCCGCCGTTTGCCGCAGAAGGCAGCCGGCAAGCATGGCCCAGGCGATCACATTCTTCGTACAGGCTCGTTTAATGAACACTCTTTCTACCTCTCAAAGCACACTCAATTCGAATATGCCACTGGAGCAGAGAACTAAGCCCCGACTTCATGAGCGATGATGTTTTTCTGAATCTCAGAGGTGCCTTCGCAAATTTCCATCATTTTGGCGTCGCGATACATCTTCTCGAGCGTCTCCTCATCGCTGAGGCCCAGTGCTCCAAAGATTTGTACAGCCTCACCGCTGTGCAGGCGCGCTGCTCTGGCGGCGTTATATTTGGCCATGGCGGCGAATTTGCAAAACTCATCTTGGGCCAGGTCCTTGCTCCATGCGGCTCTATATGTCAGGAAGCGGGCGGCGGACGATTCGGCAGACATGTCCGCCAGCTTCCATTGAATTGCTTGCAACTTGCCGATGTTGGCTCCGAACTGCTCTCGCGCTTTAGCGTGCTCGACGCTCTTGTGAAGCGCTTCATCGAGCAGCCCGATGGCCGAGGCTGCCACAATCACTTTGGCGATATCCATGGCTCGCATGATCTGCTCGTTTGCATCCTTATCGTCTGAGGCATCCTTGGGATGGATGGGGCCGAGAAAGGCGTCGGACGCCGCTTTGCATTGGCTGAACTCGATATCGTTAGTGGATGCAGAGCGCAGACCGAGCTTATTGCGGTTTTTGAAAACGTTGATGCCGGCTTTGTCGTCGCGATCGACCAACCACAAACAAAGTCGGGACGGCTGGCCGTCGCCTTTCTCAAAGCGGCCGCAGACGACGATAAGATTGGCGATGTCGCCGTTGACCACCCAGGTTTTCTTGCCTGAGATTGACACATCCTCGGCGTTGTTCGTTTCAATCACAGTCTGGACGGCAGAATAATCGCTGCCGGCGTTCTCCTCGGCAAATGCGAATGTGCCGATGCACTCGCCACGCGCCAGAAGCGGCAGGTAGCGCGATTTCTGCTTGCTTGTCCCGAATTGGACGATCAGCTCGATCACAGCCTGATGAGCCGCAATCGCCAGTGCCGTTCCGGCATCGACGCGGCTGAGCTGCTCGATGAACAAGCAGAGGTTTATGAAAGGATTGCCTTGCCCGCCGTATTCTTTCGGCACGTTGATGCTGAGGAAGCCTTCATGTCCGAGCATCTGCAGAACATCCTTGAGGCTGTGTGAGCGCTGCTCGAGGGCAGCTGCCAGAGGCCGGATACTTTCTGTAACATAGCTTCGATAGCGGCTCACTAATGCTTCCTGCTCGGCGTTTAGAAACGTATTCACTGATTCCCTCCTCTGTAGCCATTCTCGACCATGCAGGTCGGCAACCGCCGCTGTCGATTGCTTAGGATTCGCTAATTATCATGTGCGAACGGCTTGGTGTGCAGCTAATTTTAGCAACATCCGCCGAAGAATCGATTACACTCTCAAATGGAAAAACCCCTGATAACCCACCCGAGACGTGGGTGAGCACATCGGCAATGTCAACAATGAACAAATGGCTGAAAAAATTTGCTTCTGTTTTTGCAGAAAAGCCGGTCGTCCAGACTAATGACTTCGAGCTCGAGCACTTTTTGCTTTATCACGGGCTGGTCGGAAAGAGTCCTGAGAACCAGCGGGAATTCAAGGATGTGCGCGCCGATATCCATCAAGCCGTGCGCAATCGCAGCAGCGCCCAGTTGGCTATTGCCCTGAAGCTGGCGCCTCTGTGGTGGGAAGAGCGATTGCGATCAATATTCTCCGAGCTGCCGGACAGGCGGCTTGCCGGGGAATTGTTGGCGCCGGATGTGCGCGATGATGCCCGGTTTTTCGATGACATTCCGCTTCTGCACTCGGACTGGCAAGTGCGCGCCAACGCCACCATTGCTCTGGCTCACCTGGATGCCAAAGAGCACTTCGAGAAAATCAAACACAGCATTGATGATACCGCCCGTAATGCCCCGCTTGCATTTCCTCATCAGTCGTATGCTCTGGCCCGTCTGGAGCACCCGCAGGCGAAGGACGTTCTGGCGCCTTATTTGAAGAGTGATGAACTCTGGATTCGGGTGGATGCAGCCGGTGCATTGGCAGAGGCTCACCCTGAAGATCCGCCAATCGAGCTGCTTCACGCCATTATCGAAAAACACAATCTTTCTGATTATACGGCCGTAGCCGTGTCGCGCTCGATCGGTCCAATGAGACTGATCGCTTCTTCCGATGAGGTTTCCAGGCGAGCCGGTTGCGAAATGATTATTTCGCTTCTTGATGCCGCCGGCAAAACTTTCAACCATGACCTTATAACGGAAACCGGTGCTCATGAATGTTTTGCATTGCTTGCCGAGCAGCTTGCCGGGGAGAAGTCGGCGCATGTGGCTCGCTGTGCTCTGCTTCTAGGAGAGTGGCTGGACAAGCATCACAGCTATACGCTTCTCTCACCGACCCCGGGCAAAGAGATCGAGAGCGTATTGCTCGAAGTGCGCTCTTTGGAGTTCAAGTCCCAATTGAGCGAACGCCTGGGCAGTCTTTTGAAGGAGCACGTTCAGCCTGGAAACGGCAGCCAGCATGAATTGAGAAGCTCGGTTCAACTGGTAAAACATTTGCAGATCGAAGATGCTGCCGTGATGCTCAGGCAAGCTTTGCACAAGGAGCATGTCCTCCTCGATGACATGGTCGAGGCTCTTGGCGCTGTCCGTGATACCTCCTCAGCCGCGACTCTGATCGATATCGCCGCTGATCTCGTCGATATCGAAGCGCGTGTAGAGTCGCTCAAACAGGCGCATCCAGTGCAAGAAGCTGATGGGCGCGCCGCTAAATCTTATTGGGTAATTCTCAAGGAGCTTGGCCGGATGCCGAGCGAGGAGAGCCTGCGCTTCCTGTTGCGCGCCGCCGAAGATCATGCCCCCGACAAGCGTGCCCAGGCTCTGGAGTCTCTTGCCAGCGTCGCCGCCGACCTGGATGCGAAGCAGTCCAGTGCCGCTGCCGAGTTGAAAGATGCCGTTCAAAAGAGCATGAGTGCTGCTCTTAGCGACCCTTCCTCCGAGGTGAGAAAAACGGCATTGCGCGGACTCGGTTTGCTGGGCAGCAATGAGGACCTGAAGAAGGTCGTTTCCATGACCCGGGCTAAGGAGATATCCGTGGGCAAGGAAGCCTTCCAGACATTATCAGAACTTGCAAAGAAAGGTCACAAGCGCGAAGTGGTTGAAAGGCTGCAACAGGCTTTGAAAAGCGAGACCGACGCTCATCGCCGCCATAAGCTGAAACATTTTATTGAGACCACTCTTGCCTGACAGCGAAATTAAGCCATGATAAGGTAGAAGAGATTAACTACATTAGTAGATTTATCGGGCGCGAATCGCCAAAATTTAGGCAAAAATCCCGGGACTAAAACGAGCCCAAGGTAATCGAGCAGGCAGCTTCGGCTATTGAAATCGTGAGGGTTGGTTGTGACAACATCGGAGCCGATCGACGCGGACAAAAGCTCCTCCGGAGAAGAAGACTCGAAGTCTTCACAGACAAGCTCTCGACCCGAAAATGACGAGAAAAGTGCTGAAGCACACATGGATCGCGAAACGGATCCGCAGCTGATCACCGGTGATATCGAGCCGTTCAGCACCGGAAAGCTGACCGATATAAAGATGGGCAAGAGCGCGCCACAAGAGGCTATGGACTTGCTCACAAATCCGACGCCGGGATCTGATCCAAAGGCAGCGGCAGAGCCTGCCAACGAGTCCAAGGTGGATGACGGCGCCAGGGATAAGCCGGACTCGAGTGCGCCGGAGGGCGCGAAGAAGGGCAAGTCTGAGGAGGTAGCGCAAGGCAAAAGCGATGAGTCGGTTTCCGCCGCTCGCGCCACCGATGGTGGTACCACGACCCATCACCACCATTACCACATGCTCGATACAGTCCTCGATCAATCACCGCCTCTGCCGAGGCGCTTCAAGCAGACGATGATCTTCGATATCGTTCTTGCCCTGGGACTTCTCCTGGTGGTCGGTGGTTTCACGACCGGGCTCATGCGAATCTATATAACCCACATGGCGAAGCAGAGCATTTATCAGCACAACTACAAAGCCGCCATCACTATTTTGAAACGCAATCCCATTCCAGAGTTCTTTAATGGTTTCGGCTCCGACCCTAATGAATTGTTGAATCAGGCTTTGTATCTTGATGCCATGGACAAGCTGGAAGCCGATCCTGAGGATCAGGCGGCGCTCAATCAGTTGAGCAAGATTTCAGCCGGTTCGCGCTTTTTCACCAAGGCTCAAGAAATACTCCAGGAAAAATCGCGTCCCTCATCGATTCAACTGGAGGGGGGCGCCAGTGAGCCGCACATTGTCACTCCTGAGGAGGAGACAGCGGCTAAAAAGCCGGTCTTCCAAAAATCAGAAGAGTAAGCAATTACTCAACTACAAACTCTTTGTACTGCTCGGCGCTCAAGGCGGTATCGAGCTCGCTGGGATCGTCGAGCTTCACCTTGATCATCCAACCATCGCCATAGCAGTCGAGGTTTACCAGCTCCGGTTCTGATTCGAGGCGTTCGTTGATCGCGGTTATCTCTCCGCTTACCGGCATGAACAGGTCGGAAACGGACTTCACCGACTCGATGACGCCGAACTTCTGCTCGACTTTGAATTTCTCTCCGACTTTGGGCAGCTCAACGAAAGTCACATCGCCCAACTGGTCGGCTGCAAAGGCTGTCACGCCGATCGTGGCGTTATTGCCTTCCACGCGCACATATTCGTGCGTCTTCACGTATTTCAATTGGGACGGATAAGTAAGCATCATGCTGCCACTCTACTCCATGGTCGGTGCGCGGATCAGATTTTATCAAGGGCACAAGTTATTTTTGGCATTTGCCGCCAATTTCCAAATTCATTTATGAAAAACGCCCATAGCTGCCGCAAAACGTTGATTGCCGGGTTAAGACTGTTAAGCCAGGGGCTCAAAAACAAAACTCCTCTTGACTTCGCTCTAAATTCTATATACCTGTCGTAAAGGAACATAGCTGAAAGATATGTCATCTCAATAGGCAGCCAGGCAAACTGAAAGGCAGAACGCAAATGTTGAATCGCACCAGACTTAATACCAGAAACATGAGCACCACGACATGTGCCACTATAAGCAGTGCCAGATCGCAAACCCTCGACCGGCTGGCAATCTGTTCAGTACTATTTGCCACGATGCTCTTCGTGGTCTGCTCATTGTGAAGCTAACCTGAGCGCTACGGCAGTCCGGTTACGGTTGCCACCGTGACGGGATCCGAGAAGGAGCCGAGAATCTCTCCATGCGCATCTGTGGCAGCGATTCGCACCTGATAGTAGGCCGGTTTGCGCACCATGCCTGGTGGCACCGTAAGTTCTCCTTGAAGCTTGTCCATCCTCATGGTATGCAATGCATACTTGCAAGGCTTTCTATCTCGCAGCGTGCCCGAGACGAAATCAAATTCACAATATGGTCTTGATACCTCGGCAATAATCCCTCTGGCGTTGCGGATCTTTGAGGCATCAAATGAAAATCGCAAATCATTTGCCTCCAGCTCATAAAGTCCGCAAGTGTTCATAACTCCCTTCCCGGCAAAATGCAGTTTGGGAACGAAGCTGTCGGCATTTCTCAGCAATGATACGGATTCGAGATCGTAGGAATACTCCTCAATCGGCAAATCCAGACGAAATTCCCTGACTTCGCCGGCCAGAATCCAGCGTTTGTATTGAGTCAGATTGATGCGGTAGGTTACATGCTCGCCATCGAATACGGAGAAGGCTACAGGTAAAACCAACTCGCCGACTGCATGCGCTTGGGTATCCCACGACAGATAACCGGCATTGTCTACATAAGAGGCGCTGCGGCCATCGGCCTTATCCACTGGTTGCCATTTTTCCTCCTGGTCAGGTAGTGCTCGTTGAAGATCATCCAACCTTTGTTTCAGCCAGCTCTTATGGGGGCGACAAGAAATCTTCAGTTCCATCAGCTCGGCATCAAATGGATGTGCCGGCGGATTTAACTCCATCTTGTAACTTTGGAAATATTTCCCCGCCCGGTTGTTTGTGAAAAAGAAATGGCTCTTGTTTTCATCGAATATGTTTACGGTTTCGAATTTGCCTATATCTCTTATCGAAAGCTCTCGTCTGTCAGGTGCATTTATCTCGCTGGAGCGGGGGAAGAACATTCGGTGGAGTTGTTTGTCGGCAGGGGAGTAGGCAAAAAACTGATATTGCCCCTGGTGCTCTACCAGATCCTTGAGCCTGCTGAAATTCAGCAAGCGCAGATTGAGGGGGGCTCCGTCAATGGAAATAACGCGGGATGATAAGTCGGACTCGCAAAGCCCGGGGCGCAAAAGTCCTGGCAAGAAATCGATTGTGAAGAAAGCGACCAGACCATCGAAATCCGAGGGTAAATTGAGCAGGACCAATTTTTCCCGAGGCGGCAGTGTGGCAGCTTCCGTGACTATGTCTCGCCTGATCTTCGCTACCGTATTGCTGGCCTCACGCCAGGCGCCGGCATAGATTGAGGATATGTAACTGCAGGTGAGGACGAACAAAATCAGCACCACATATGATGCTTTCCTCAGCCGGTTCGCTTTTGAATTTCCGTTAGTGGCAACCGGATGTAAAAGCAAGACGACTGCCAGTAACGTCGGCAGGCACATGTGATAAACGAGGCGAGTGCCCATCATGCCCTTTGATACGAACCATATCTGCAAGGATGGAATAAACATGAGCAGGGCAATGCCGAGGAACCAGCAGGCCAGTTTGAGGCGCCGAATCATGCAGGGCGTCGTTTTATAGTTGAGCACTAGAAGGACCGCTATGATCGAGTAGATAGCGCGCAAACCTATATCGGCTGCGCTGTTCGCCCCCAGAATGTACTGGTCTATTGGATGCAGGAGTGCCCAGTAATTGTTTATGTTGAGTAAACGGGTGAGGAATGAATGATTGAGATAAAGCCCAAGCGAGCCGGTGTAGCCGCCGATGGGCGTACCTAGAGCCGCGGCTCTTACGACGATATAGACACAGATCAAGGCGAGCATCGGCCAAATTGATTGAAAAAAAGCAAAAATTTCTCTAGCCGCCCCCGCTGAGCCCGGCGCGCGGTATTTTTTGCATAACCATACCATCATCAAGACAAGCGGCGCGGTGACGCAGACTTCTTTGGTCGCCAGACCAAAAAAGAGAGCGATTATCGATGACCAGAAGCAGCTCTTGTTACCGCCCAGCCAGTATTGAAGCATGGTTCCGAGCGCGCAGAAGTAAAAGATAGCGGCCAGGCTGTCGATGCGGCACATCACCCAACAGGTCGGCTCGACCTGCCCGGGATAGACGGCAAATGCCAATGACACCATCAGTGGTATCTTCCAGGCAACGCTTTGATCCAGATTCAATTTCTCGCCGTCGTTCAACAATAGAAAACGAAGAAGCAAACGGCTTACCCAAAAGACAAGGCAGGAGTTGATGGCATGATATATAAGGTTGCTCAGGTGGTAACCAAATGGATTTAAGTGCCAGACAAGATAATCGAGCGACCAACTGAAGACGACCAGCGGCCTGTACATTACATACAGACTTTCTCGATAAGTATAGGGAGCCTGGAGCTGATGCCATATCAACGCCGGCTCGCCATGGAAGCCGCGCCAAATGATGGGCAAGTACCAGGCATCGTCGGCGATGAAGTTTCCCCCCAGAGCCTTGCCGAATACGATGAAAACGACTGCAAACAACAGTAAGCAGATGAGCAGCCGATGCCTCAGAGATAAGGTATGCAGCTCGCGCGTTTCTTGATTTGAACTCTCAACCGTCAGCAAAAACCGTTACCTCACCGCCGGACTGCATTCTTACCTGGCTGCCTGCCGTTTTTTGAAGAGATAGATTCCGTTGCTCTGGAAGGCGTCATTTTGCCAGAAGCATTCGATCTCGTAATTCCTTTTGAAATACTCGTCTTTTGCCACTCCGTTTCTGATCATGCACTCCATGGTGAGCAAACGCTCTGGCTTGTACAGTCTGATGTATTGAGGAGGAATCGAATAGGCGCCGTAGCGCGCCGGCAGTGGCACCGGATATAGTGTCAGAGCCTCGGGTGTGACCATGCCGAGCAAGTCGAATATTTTGCACCTTCTGAAGGTATAAGAGATGATGCCTACTTCGCTGACTGCAATCGTATCGTTTGGCGAGGAGACCTTCTTGAGGTACTCTCTGGCTTCCTCGTACATGCGCAAGCGGTCGTCCAGGTTGTCCCAGTAGAAGATGGGCAAGCGTGAATACACCCCGGAATAGGGTGCCGGTTGCATGTAGGCATGGAAGGGGACAAAAACCAGACTGTAAAGTGCAATGATTGCTTGCCCTGAGCCTGCGATTCTCGAGTTTAGATGGGAATGGTTGATGCGGTGCAATATAGCGGTAAACACCAGTGGCGGCAGTGGTGCCCACCAGGATAAGTACCATGGAAAATAGGCAATTAATGCGTTTCCGGCAATAAAAAATGCACTCACGAGGATCAATGAAATAAGGTATGGGCGCAGAGAGGCATAGGGCCAGAGCAGCGTTCCCATCAGGAGATAAGCCAGTATCAGTGCCGTCAATCCAAGGGCGCCTTCGACGAAGCACGGGATGCCGACAAACGAATTGAGCACTTGCGCGAAGATAAACGAGCTGCACAGAAAGATTGGTGCGTGGAAAACAGTCGACTTGACGATCGCGCCTTGCGGAACAATGGTGCCGCAGTATAAGGCAATGGTCATCAGCGACAGACCGACCACAGCTAGTGGTACTGCCCATGCTCTGATCAGCGATGGCCCGGCGATTATGCTCTTTTGGCGCAATTCGTTTGCCAGCGTGGTGGCAAACAAGATGAATCCTTCAGCTCGAGTCAGACAGATCAGGCAGGTCGCCCACGCTTTCGTCCTGGCTAGATTGGCTGTTTGTGCCAAAAGATAAATGAAAAGCAAGAGCATCATCGAGCATCCTTCTTTGCCGCGCATGACTTCTAAAATCGCATAAGCAGACATGACATGAATGGCGCAGCCAAAAAGTGCCAGCTGGACCTTTCCAAAAAGCCGCTTGAGCAGGGCGAAGAGAACGAACAAACTGGCCACTTCCCAGGCCAAATTTATCGTTTGGGATACGACCGGTATCTCTCTCCAGCCGGTCAGAAAGCAAGTCACGATCAGAGCGAGGAAGTGTGAAAGCGATGCGATTGCATTGACATGAATGCCGGGATCGAAGTCGGGAGCACCCAGACTCAAGGCATTGTCGACGATGCGAAAGACTATATAGGCATCATCGATGCAGTAGGGAAATTGCCAGGTGCGCGTCAGTAAGAGCAGGTTCAATAGAACCGCTAAAACGCAGGTGTAGATCAGACGCTTATCGAATGATAAAACGACTGATTGTCCGCCCTCTTCAGCACCAGCTTGCTCAAGCCTTTTGCCTTCGATATCCTCCTCTTTCATTCCTATAAGGGGAAGGAGCTGATTGTGCAACATGGCGAAGAGCGTCGTTGTCAGAGCCACCCAGATCCTGTAGCGCGCCAGAGCCGCCGGAATTGCCGAGCACAGATCGGCGCCGAGCTGGACGGAAAAATAATTGATCAATGGCTTGTCAAACAGACTCGGGACGAGGAACAGAAGACCGATGAGGACAATGGCGCCTGAGAGAATGAGCGATTCTCTAAGCGGAACATTGGACGACCTGGATCTGGCAGGCAAGTCAGCTTCAGGCGCATCAGTTGCGGCGCATGCTTGTTTGCCCATGGCTCGATTTACTTAGCTCGCTTATAAAATGGGCGGGGTACTACGTGCGCAGGCACTTGCTTGCCGCGGATATCGATGCCCAGCGTTTTCCCTTCGGTACCGGATGCGGTATCGACAAGCGCGAAGGCTATCGGGTATCCCACGTATATGCCTTGCGAACCGCTCGTCACTATGCCGACCTCGCGACCGTTATCGAACACGGGATAGTCCTGCCGCGGAAGAGCTTTGCCGTCGGCACGCAAGCAAATGATTTTTTTGCTCGTCCCTTCTTTTTTCTGTTTCTCGAGCACTGCTCTTCCGATGAATTCGCCGTTGAACTTAACGCTCCATGCCAGACCCGCTTCAATCGGGCTGATCGTATCCGTCAGCTCATGACCGTAGAGAGGTAGCCCGGCTTCCAGGCGCAATGTATCGCGTGCTCCCAAACCGCACGGCTCGATATTGTACTTCGCCCCCTGCTCGAGCAGGAGATTCCAGAGCCACTCCGTTTTGTCAGCGGGAACGAAGAGCTCGAAGCCGTCTTCACCCGTATATCCCGTTCTGCCAAAGCCGACCTTAACACCATCTATGGTGCGCTCGCCGTAGTGAAAGGAGCCCAGATCGCTGATGGTGCCACCGGCAATGTCGGCCCAGAGCTGGACCGCGTGTGGACCCTGCAGAGCAAGCAGTCCCGTCTGCTCGGAGATATCGGTCAGTTTGACGCCTTCGAATCGATGTACATGTTCGTTTAGCCAGCGCCAGTCTTTCTCTATATTGGAGGCATTGACGACCAGCAGAAAATCATGCTCGCGCCTGTAGACAATCAAGTCGTCCACGGTGCCGCCGTCCTCGCGAGTCATTTGCGTATAGAGAGCGCGGTTGGGCTCTGAAAGGCGAGTAACGTCGTTTGCCACCATGTATTGAACAAAGTCGGCGCGCCGGTCACCGGTGACGACGAACTCGCCCATATGCGACACATCGAAGATCCCGACCGCTTTGCGAGTGGCCAGATGTTCGGTCACTATCGATTTGTATTGCACCGGCATATACCAGCCGGCAAAGTCAACCATTCGCCCACCCAGCTGCTCATGCGTTTTTGCCAGAGGTGTTTTTTTCAAGCTCGTTGTCGTCATATGAATTTCTTCTCAACCTTTCCTGCTCAAGATCCAGCGGCAATGATGGCACGGACTCGTTTCGCCCCTGCCGCAGTCCAGTGCTTACCCGGCGCTTGCGGCGTGACCAAAACGATTGCGTTTATTATCGTAGAAAGAGTAGGGATTTATACAGCCTTGCCTATATTTTTATATATCGTTTTCCTGCCCGCCTTAATTTCGTAATGCTTCGGATCGGGCGAAAAAAACGGCATTTCCGGAGCTGACTCGCGCTATACATTAGTACGAAATCATGCGTTCTCTCCGCGTGATGCCGGAACGTACCGCATTCCAGTGCGTCGATAGGGTCAGCACCGGATATGAAAATGAAGCTTGTTTGGTTTGTTTGAGCCTACTAAGCATTGGTTTTGCGGAATACGATAGTCTTATCCGGGTTGATCTTGCCAGGTTGGAAACAGTCTCTATCACTTCGGTTCAGAATTTGACTGGGACGTCTGTTTTCAAAATCGGATTCCAACTCTCTGATTTAGAACTTGTCGGTACTAGAAATTGCATCTGCTCTTCAGGAGGTTTTATGAAAGTGGCACAAATTCCAACGATAGGCGAGGTATTCGCTAAGGTAACGGTGACATCGCTCTCCTTCAGTCTTTTGTTTATGACCTCTTTTGCGCCCTCACAAGCTCAGCTTCAAGGGACGATTGCTAAAACCAAGGTCAAAACTCGCACATGCGTCAAATCGGGCACGTACATGTCGCGGCATCCTAAGGTCAAGAGTGCAACGGTCGGTGCCGGAGTTGGTGCCGGGGTTGGTGCCGTCACGGGCCTGGTTACCCACAAGGGCGTCGTGCGTGGCGCCGCCGTTGGTGCCGGTACCGGAGCTGGCGTTGGACTGGTCCATTCAAGTCAAACTATGAAGCGCCATCCGATTGTCAAAGACGTTGCCGAAGGCACGCTCATCGGCGGTGGCTTGGGTCTTGCCTCGCACAAGGGCCACGGCACGGGCGGCAAAACGGCAAAGACAGCCGCAGCAGGCGCTGCCGTCGGACTGGGTGTCGGCTTGCTCAAGCATCTGAAGTAAGCTCGAGGCTCACTGCCCGGCGCTGACAGCCGGCGCTCACAAATTATTGTTCTTCTTCCAGCCCGCGATGCTTCGCTTGTCGAGTCCGAAGAACGTTCCGTTCTTCTCGACGACTTCAATAAATTCACGGGCGTTGGAGATCTTTTTGACCATTCCCAGTCCGGGCGTTACGACAACCAGGTTCTTGAAGGGATATTCGGCGCAAACATAAGACATGGTAATGTCTTTTACCGATGCTCCATCAACTTGCATGCGCTCTGAAACGACACCACCCTTGATGTCAGTTCTACCGGTGGCGATCGAGAGCATCTCCTGAAAATCCCAGGCGCCGTCGAACACCGGGCTGCAATTGACATAGCGCGGGCAGTTGATCAGCAGCACGCTACTGGCGTCCGCGAGCACGTCCTTTTTCTTCTTGAGCTCCTCAAAGGTATGCTGCTGAACCGCCCAGGAGAGCTGCCACGGTCTGCTCAATTCGATGTTTGCCATGGCGAAGATGACGATGACGACAGCGCTCGAGCAGCTCGTAAGCAGGCTGATGGAGCGCCGCATGGGCAGCAAAGATTTGTCATTGGAAAGCCATCCTATAAGACCAGCGAAAATAATCGACCAACCCAGGGCTGCTCCTGTATTGATGCGATTGACAATCGTGGTGAGGATAGGCTTGTATTCGGGATTGAGCCCGAAAATCGTGTAAGACATGATCACGACGAAGAAGCCGAGGGCGATTAATCCGGCTGGATTCACCCCTCGGCGTGAATCGATGAAATTGCCGTTGGGCTCAGATTTTCCGTCGCTGAGATGCGCTATCAAGATACCCGCGAGCATGAGCGCGGCGACAGCAAAAAGCTGAACAACGGTTCGAAAGGAGAACTCCGAGTGCATCATTTGTGTCGCCTGATCCCAAATGAATGGAACCGAGCATAGCGGCGAGCTGATCCTGATGCCTTCATATACGGTGCCGACAATCTGAGTTGAATTGAGGTCAACGGTATGCAGCGAAACCTTTGTGAGCTGCGGAGCAATGAAGCGCTGGTAGACAAGCAAGCTTGCAACGATGGCGGTATAAGGAAGGGCCAATTTCGCAGTCGCTTGCAGGCATTGTTTGACATTATTAGCGGTGCGCAACGGCAAGCATGTCAGGACGATGTACGACACCACATTCAATGCGCACAGCGGTAGAAAAGGTTCATAACCAAATATGCTTAGAGCATAGAAGAGTGCGGCTGCAGGGAGGAGCCATGAGCGTTTAGCCCCTGTGGCGATCTTATCTCTGGTTGCGTCGGCACTGCATATGGTGCACCACAAGCTGAGCAGATAGAAGACGAGGCTGAGAGAAACGCAGCTGCACACCGCCCAGTAATGGGTTGCATCATGAATAGGATAGGTCAGAAGGAAAGCCGCCGCCAGGAATCCCAAAACCCGGCTTCGACTCAGGCGTCCGACAATCAAGAAAGTGAGGAAGGCGGAAGCCACTTCCATGAACATGTTGGATAGCCGCCAGCCGACTGGATTTGCACCTGGGAAGAAAAAGACTGTTCCGAAGTGCAGCGCTTCAATCGGGCGAATGACCACGCGCGGATCCTGTACAAAGTAGCTGCTGATGAGATGTAGATAATCTTTGGGTCCGAAAGTCAGTTGCGCGAGCATGAGCCAGTCGTCGAGATAGAAGCCCGTGCGGGCGTAGGCTGCGGCAAAACAAAGAGTCTCTATGAGGCTGAGAGTCGCAACAATTGCAAATGCCGAGAGCGCCTCGGCTTGGAAGAGGCGCGCCGCTCGTCTGAGGCTCTCGGGGAGATGATTCACTTTATGGCGATTCTCTTGACATTCGGGTTTTACTATACATCTGGGTTCTGCCGTATCGGGCTGGCTGAAAGCGAGCCAGTGCATGAACGCCTTTCGCTCATATGAGGATGAGTTGTCAAATATATCAAACTAAGCATCAAACGCGCTTAGCTCAGACTCATTCAGCTGCACGCGCATCTAGGCTGAGGCTTCCGCTTCCACCTGATCTTCTGGATCGGCTAAGCGCCTGACCAGGCAAGTGTGTACGCCGCGCCCTTTGACTCTGACGACTTCGATTGAGATGCGGCTGTATTCGACTAGATCGCCGATTCGAGGCGGGCGATTCAAGCGATCGAGGACCAATCCGCTAATCGAGTTCACTTCATCGTGCTCGACGGCTATACCAAGATGCTCGGCTAACTCGTCCAGGCGTGCCGTTCCGTTCGCTCTCAGGAGATTTTCATCGAGCTGCTCGATCGAGTGTCGTTTCGAGGCTTCGTCAAATTCGCCGAGCACCTCTTCAAATATGTCTTGAATAGTGATCAATCCGGCTGTACCGCCATACTCATCGAGGACTATGGCGATGTGGGTGCTGTGCTCCTGCATGGCGTCTAGGACGGCAGGAATGGGAGCAGTGCGGGGCACGAATGGTATCGGCCGTAGTGGCAGAGCGCATTCACCTTCTGCATCGAGCAAATAACCAAGCTCCTTAATATGCACTGAGCCGACTATATCGTCCTTGTCCGCGCCGTACACCGGAAAGCGCGTGTGCACGGAATCGATCAGCACGCGCCGTATTTGTGACACGGGCGGACGCATGGGCAACGCCGTCATGTGCACCCGTGGGACCATGACGTCGGCTGCGATTCGATCGCCGAAATCGAATAGCTGCTCGATCACGTCGCCGATTTCATCGCTCAGTATGCCTTCGGTTTCACTTTCCTTTAAGATGAACTCGATTTCCTCGGGTGTAAACACAGGCGCCGATCGCTCCGTCTCGTCGATGTGGAAGATGTGCCTGAGTAGCAGGCGACTGATGGTATTGATTGCCACCACCACCGGCCGCAAAATTCTCATGAAGAACGTCATTGGAACGATGAGCCACGGCAGCAGCTTTTCCGAGCGTTGCAAGGACACAGCTTTGGGAAGCATTTCGCCGCAAACGATATGCAAATAGGTCAGCAGCAGCAACGAGAGGAGCGCGGCAATGGTATGAGCGGCGGCAAATTCGGGCAATTGCGGGCCGTGCATGCTGGCTATCAGCCATTGCGAAATCACCTGCTCGCCGTACATGCCAAGCCCGATGGTCGTAGCGGCGCTGCCAATCTGAGCTGCACCCAGGTATCGCTCTTGCAACTTCTCTTCCGTGAGAATGCGCAGCACGCGTTTGCTTCGCGGATCGCCTCCCTCCGCCATGCTCTCATAGAGATTTCTCGGTGCTGAGACGATGGCGAACTGCGCCGCTTCAAAAAAAGCGTTCGACAAAACAAATGCAAGTATAGCCAAACCTTCTAACACAGCCGTTTTATCCTGAACTCGATGACGCTCTCCTTAATTGATCTGATTTCACTCCGCACGCTCCAATCTACTCTGCCGGCTCAAGCCGTTTCGCTAAAACGTACGTGACCGCATTGCCTTCCACTCCCACTACCTCCAGAACTACATCCTTCATCTGCACAACCTCACCAGGCTCAGGCACGCGCCCGAGACTCTCAATCAACAGCCCGTTGACGGTATCAGATTCGGTATCAGGGAAATTGCCGATGAATTTCTTGGCGCGTCGCAGCTTATACCAGCCGGGCAGCCGCACCCTCCCGTCCTCAAGCACCTCCACTTTAGGCATTTGCTTAAACTCGTCGCGTTCTGTTTGTCCCATGAGCTCTGCAAAGATATCGCCGACGGTGACAATGCCGAGCGTTCCACCATACTCATCCATAACGATCGCGGCGTGCGATTGCGCTTCTTTCAATTCCTTGATCAGCCGGTCCATGCTCAGATTCTCGGGAACGATGGGCACGTTCTTGACCAAATGTTCGAAGCCCGTTTCCCTCGGGCGCGCTGCCCGAGCCGAGATGATGTCCTTAACATTGACGATGCCCCGCACATCATCGATGTTATCGCCGTAGACAAGCAACCTGGTGAAGGGACTTTTCAACGCCAGTGCATAGCACTCGTTGATGCTCATGCTCGAGCTGACTGCAGCCAGCTTGGTGCGCGGCGTCATCAATTGTTTGGCGGTTTGCTGACTCAACTCGAGGGCGTGATGAAGTCGCTGATGCTCTTGCGGATCGAGGAGCCCGCCTTCTTTGCTTTCGGCAAGCAGAAGCTCGATCTCTTGCAATGAATGTATGTGCTTGTGCGAGGTCAGCGGAATGCCGAACAATGTCAAAAGCGCATTGCCACTGGAGTTCAGCAGCCAGATAAACGGTTTGAAGAGGCGTGCTGAAATGTTCAACGGCCAATAGAGAGCCAGCGCCATACGGTTTGAATACCGCAATGCCAGCCCCTTTGGAAGAAGCTCGGCAAATATGATTTGTGATGAAGTCAAAAGAATCAGAACGCAGGCGTTCCCCACCCAGGCCGCCGCCTCGGCATCAAGCCCGGCGTGGATCATGAAAAATGCCGCGCAGCGCGGCGACAGATTGATGACGGCGTAAGCGCCGAGAAAGAGCTGAGTGAACGTTATTCCAATTTGACAGGCCGCTATGTATCTATCGAGGAGCTGCGGATTGTCGAGAACGGCTTGCAAGCGGCGCGCCAGGTCATTCCCGCTGGATGCCATTTTCTGCACCTGAGCGATTCTGACCGCGACTATGGCGAACTCTCCGGCAACGTAGAGAAAGCTAGTCAAAGTAACGAGAAAAATTATTGTCGCGACGACGAAAATCATTTCCTAGATCAGAATGATCCTCCTTCGCTTATTTGTTCCCATTTGGCCAACCCAACCGGTTAATTTCTGTTGATGATCGGCTCTTCCTTTCGTCTGGCCTCGCGAACGTCCTCTAGCAGAGGACTATCTCCAGAATCTCGCAGCGCCTCCTGAATATCTGATAAATAGCGTTTAGCCCTGATGATTGCGTTTAGCTCTCGTGATTGTATGTCTGTCAGTCGCGGCACTGGCATGAGTACTCGCCTCGGCTATTCGAGTTGGACTTATGTGACCATTTTTTGCTCAAAAAGTGTCGAGTGTGTCATTTTTTTGGCAGAAATTCGCCTGGATGCAAAGAGTAAAAGTGTCTTTCCTGTCCATTTTCAGCGCAAAAAGTGTCACATGTGTCTTGGCTGTCAAGTTATCGGCTACTTGGCTACGCTTGCCGAGTGCTTTTCCGCCATCAATAATGTTGGCGTCGGGTGATTTGTTTTTCTTGAGTGCGATGCACTTCGAGCAGCGGT
>JAJPJO010000311.1 GCA_021324135.1 Pseudomonadota bacterium | reverse complement strand
GATCGGAGGAATGTGGAACAGGCTCGACGTGCGCTTTTTGTCGAGCCTGTTTCACTGATTCTATCTGCTGGCGAATTGAGCGCATCACATATTCGCGATTGCCCTCATCCGGATCGGTTCGCTCACTCTCAATGGCACGATCGCAGCACTCAAGCGCTTCTTGAAACTTACCCGCGCGCATTTTCAACGCGGCAAGACTGCAAAGCTGAATCGGCACTCGTTTCCAACAAGATGATGTATAGAAGCCATCGAGCTTTTCAATGAGATGGATGCAGCGCTCCTTAGCCATAATGGCTTCGGTAAGTTTGCCTTGTTTCTCAAAGATTTCTGACGTCACATATAGTGTCAATGTCAGACTGTTCTCCTCGCCGTGCCTGTCCGCTATTGTATTGGCTCTCTGGATTATCTCGGCTGCTTCTTGCACGTTTCCCGCGTTGAACTCGCTGTGAGCGTAGTTGTTGAGAATCGGCAGCAGTGCCGGAGAATCTTTGCCCTGTACCGCCTCTACCAGTGTGATGCATGACTGAAAGTCACGCCGCTTGTCCTTGGGATTGGTCTCATTGAGCGCCTTTTCGTAAAGCACGGCAGCGGTACCTTTTCCAAACGGTTTCATCGAACACATCGGCATGTGAGCCAGGAAGTCTTGAGCGAACTTTGGATCCAGACGGCTTTCCTCGAGGCTTACACCGACGAGAGTAGGAATGCGCTCCAGGTATTTCAAACCCTTCTCGGTTACATCCGTGCCGGTAAGTGAAACGGCGTAGAGCATTTTCAAACCGGTGAGGCGGGCTAGAGCATCGTCATTGACATCAGTATCTGCCACTCCCAACATGTTCAAAGTTTTCAGTTGAGAAACGTACTTGAGCGTTTTTACCCTCGTACTGGGCAATTCAAGAATTCGAACCGGTGAGTCAACGAGATATTTCAGACCCTCATCTGTGACCTCGCTGCCATCGAGATGAATGAAGCGCGCATTTTTGTAGCCGGCGAAAGCCCGCATGGTGTCATCATTGGAGAACACTTCTAATCGATCGAATATGCAAGATCCGTCGGCGATTTGCGATTGCAGATATCGACGCGTTCTCACCAGTTCCGGATCCGTGGCGGTGTGGTACTGCTCGCCGCGCTTCATTTCCTTGATCTTAGGAGCTTCAGAAATCTGCATGCGATACAGAGTGTAAGCGGCTACTACTA
This sequence comes from Pseudomonadota bacterium, assembly GCA_021324135.1. GTDB lineage: Bacteria > Cyanobacteriota > Vampirovibrionia > Obscuribacterales > Obscuribacteraceae > JAJPJO01. Next base: position 9,971 of record JAJPJO010000311.1, on the reverse strand, counting down.
GAGACAGGCAGACAAATGCGCAAAAGATGTTCTTCGCGTACGCTCGCGAGCGAGAGCTCTGGAGGATGCCGGCACCGGCGAGAATATTGGATAAGAATAGTGCGGGCTGCAGGACAGGATTAGGATGTCTCACATCGTCCGCCGCGGGAATGTCGCCGAGAGCGTCCGCCAATTCAGGCATCGATTGATAGCGCAAGTCAGGGTCCTTCTCCAGGCACTTCGCTATGATGATTGGCAACTGATCGGGAATCGCTTCGTCCACGAACTCGGAGATCGGCGGCGGCTCGGCCCTGGCATGCAGAGCGAACAGCTCAATAGTCGAGTCTGCCAGAAATGGCGGCCGACCGCACAAACACTCGTACATGACACAGCCTAAGGAATAGATGTCGGAGCGTGCATCGAACTCTCTGCCGGCAATTTGATCCGGGCTCATGTATTTCGGCGTTCCGGCAATCGTCACTGACCCATCGGCATGCGCCTCCGGTTCAGCCGCCGGGTGCAAACGAACTTTAGCTATGCCGAAGTCGATGAGGCGAACCTGGAATCGGTCGCGGTCCTCCTTCACAAGCACATTGCTTGGTTTCAAGTCGCGATGAAATGTATTGTGGGCATGAGCATAACCAAGAGCAAGAGCCAATTGCAGAGCGATTTCGAGCGTCGTTTGCCATTTCAAACGTCCTCTTAAATGCAATAGTTGCTCAAGGCTCATGCCGTCGATGTATTCGAAAACCATATACGGTGCCACACCGTCTTTGATACCAAAGTCCTTGATGGTAACTATGTGTTCATGCCGCAAAGCGCTGGTGGCGCGCGCCTCGGTCTGGAATGCCACGAGCTGAGCAGTGCTGATATGTCTTAACGTTTTCACCGCGACCTTTTTATTGAGAAGAACATCCTTGCACAAATAAACGTCTCCGGCGCCTCCTCCGCCTATCTTCATCAATGGAACATAGCGATCCTGGGGAAACAGTTGAGGATCAACTTCGATCGAGGGTCGAGTTTCTTCGCCCGTTAAATGCCCGGACGCATGCTTCGAGCGATCCCGTCCGCCTGTGTCAGGAGCTGAGTGCCGAGCGGCACTCGAGTCGCGAACGGCTCCCGCGTGACGAGCGGCACTCGAGTCGTGAGCGGCACTCGAGTCGTGAGCGGCGCTCGAGTTGCGAGCCTTGCCCGGCGCCAAAGATGGCTCGACCCGTTCCTCATTTAGTGCCGATGCGGTTTTGCAAGTACAGCTGCTGGAGCCGAAGATCCATTGCGTCAGGGTCCCGACCCGTCCGGACGTGATGCGCTTGCCGCACGCGGGGCAGAGTTGATGCAGTTCATCGCCGTCACTTTTCTGTGAGTCGATGACGTCGCATTTGCAAGCCAGAATCCATTGCGTAATGGTTCCGGATGGCATCGGCTTGCCGCATTTTTTACAGACGTCCAAAAAATCGCCCCACCTGATGCACCGTCTTTTTGCTTATACCACTACCGTGCTCGGCAGAACCCGACAGTCGCAACCTCGCCCGTTTGACACTCGACACATTTCAGCGGCGACCAGGTAACATATTGCTGGGGAGAATATGGCCAAAATACTATTTGTCGAGGACGACCTCAGCTTAGCCTCAATCGTGAGCGACAATCTGCGCGCTCAAGGACATCTCCTCGAGCATTCGGCCGATGGCACCGAGGCGCGCGAAATGCTTTTGATTTCCAGCTATGAGCTTCTGATTCTCGATTGGGATTTGCCGGGCATGACCGGTCTTGAGTTGTGCCGTTTGTACCGCGAGCGCGGCGGTGGCAGCCCGGTTCTTATTCTTACAGCTAAAACGCACATCGAAGAAAAAGAATCAGGTCTTGATTCAGGGGCTGATGATTATTTGACTAAACCATTCGAGATGCGTGAGCTCTCAGCGCGGATTCGAGCTCTCTTGCGGCGGCCGGAGCGCCTCAGTGATACCACTCTGATATATGGATGCTTGAAACTTGACACCGCCGCCCATCGTTTGTTCGTCAATGAAAACGAGATCGAACTTCTTCCCAAAGAATATGCTCTTGTCGAGTTTTTCCTTAAGCATCCGAACCAGGTCTTCAGTCTTGAGGCGCTTCAACAGCGGATCTGGCCGAGTACCTCAGAAGCATCGCCTGAAGCGATACGAGTGCACGTGGCCAGAATTCGCAGCAAATTGCAGGGCGTCGGCAACAAGCCAATCATCAAGACTGCCTTCAAAACAGGATACATGTTCGACACATCCTCGGTGGAATGAGACATGGATGAAGAGCACAAGAGCATTGAAGATCTCGTTCAGCTTCTCGATCACACGTCGGAAAAACTGCGTACGACTGAGCAATGGCTGGCCGAGGCAACCGGCAGGATTCGAGTTTTTTTCGAGAACATACCCTTTGGACTATTGATCACGAACGCGGATGGAAAAATCGAAGTTGTTAACCGCATGTGCATAAAGATGTTCAGCTGTGATGTAAGCAGTTTGATCGGTCGACCGATTAGCGATTTTTTTATTGGAATGAACGGCCGAGATCTCGGTGAGCATAAGATCGCTCGAGAAGTGACGGCTGTTCGGGCTGATGGGGCCCAGTTTCCCGCCGAGATTGTCGTTCGCCAGTTTTCGACAAGCGCTGCACCGCAACTCTTAATCACCGTTGAGGATATAACACCGCGCTTTGAAGTCGAGCGAATGAAGCGGGAGTTCGTTTCCATGGTGAGCCACGATTTACGCACGCCGCTCTCATCGATTCAATGCTTCCTTAATACCATATGTGATGGCATCTATGATGGGCAGACAAGCGGCTTGAAAGACAAAGCTCGGTTGGTGGAAAACGACACGGCGCGCCTGTTGACGATGATCAATAATTTGCTGGACATTGACAGGCTGGAAGCAGGTAAATTAGAGATGTTCGCTGATATCGTCTCCTGCGCGGATATTGTTGAGAACGCCGTGGCTTCCGTAGCGTCCATGGCCGAGCAAAAGAACGTCACGATTGAACTTGATGAATTCGATAGGCAAACCTACGTTTTAGCCGATGCTGAGCTGGCTGTGCAAGTGCTGGTCAATCTCTTGTCGAACGCGATTAAGTTCTCACCGAGTGGGGAGCGCGTGCACGTAAGAGCGGAAGCGGACGCTGAGAAAGTAAAGTTCAGAGTCTCGGATCGAGGACCAGGCATACCGGAAGAATTTCGAAAACGGATGTTCAATCGCTTCGAGCAAGCGCGAATCAGCGATGCGCGCATCAAAGGTGGAAGCGGGCTTGGCTTGTCAATTTCGAAAAACATCGTCGAGCAACTAGGCGGCGCCATCGGTGTCGAGTCTGCACAAGCGGTTGATGGGAAAGAGGCAGTTAAAGGCGCCGGCAGCGAGTTTTGGTTTACCCTTCCGCGCGCTTTCATATGATCTCCTGGCCGGCTCCTATGGAAGCGTGCCGGAATCCGGGCTTATTGGCGGGATTGGGATTGCGCCTATTGTTAACCGGCACAATATAATTCCGGTCTCGACTTGCTGCCTTACCAGTCGCCTTGATATGCTGACCACCTTGAAAAATTTATCGACGGGAGGACCGGGTAGTGAATAATCCAATTCTGGTTACGGGCGCCACTGGAAAGCAGGGCGGCGCTGTTGTTAGGAGCCTTCTTGAGCGTGGCGCTAAAGTGCATGCCCTGGTCCGAGATGCCAGCAAACCTGCCGCCAAAGAGCTTGAAAAATTGGGCGCGAAGTTAGTGGTTGGCTCATTTGATGATAAGCAGTCCTTGAGTAATGCAATGCAAGGAGCGGAAGGCGTTTTCAGCGTGCAGAACTTTTTTGAGGTTGGTTTCGAGAAAGAAGTCGAGCAGGGCAAAGCGATTGCCGACCTGGCCAAGCAATCAGGCGTCAAGCACCTGGTCTTCGGCTCAGTTATTGGCGCTGACAGGAAGTCCGGCATACCGCACTTTGAGAGCAAATGGCACATTGAGGAGCACATCAGATCAATTGGTATCAGTGCCACTATTCTGCGCATAGTTGCGTACATGGACAACATGTTCACTTTCAACTGGTATAAAGATGGCAGGATTTACTTGCCGTTGCGCCCTGATGCGCAGTGGCAGCTTATCGCTACCAGAGATATAGGCGAGTTTGCCGCCCTGGCATTTGCCAATCCCCAAGCCATCCCGGCGACGCTCGAGATTGCCGGCGACCAGCTCACGCCCGAGCAACTTGCCCAGACGTTCTCGCGAGTCCTCAATCGTGATGTGAAATTCGAGCAGCAGCCAATGAGCGAGTTGAGATCGTACAGCGAGGAGCTGGCGCTCATGTTCGAATGGTTCAACGATCGAGCAAACTTTGCTGATTTGCAGTCCCTTCGCAAGATTCATCCCGGGTTGCTCAATGTCGAGGCTTGGTTGCGAAAGCAGGTCGCTGAGAAGCAGCTTGCGGTTCGCTAGTCTTCGATTTTCTGCATCACCAATCCGTCCCGACGGGCGCGCCCGGTAACTCGACTGGGAATGCGAGATAGTCCTGTCCTGCCGTTAATCATCAACTTCCACCTTCACCAACTCCACCGCGTCGCTCGCTAGGCGATGCAGGTGAGGGATGTGGCATTCATCGACAATGGTTCCTATTGGGTGGCCGTTCTTGCAATTCGCGTTGATCTCACCGCGCTCAGGCCAATATCCGCAGCATCCGAACCTCGCGCCTTCCCTCATAGTGCCGTCGAATTCGTGCAGAAGATAATCCTGGCTACGCACAACAACTATGTTTCCTTGCTCTTTGTTAGCGTAGATATGACCGGTCATTTGTCCTAGAGTCCAATCGCTTTTCGCTCTCAGGAAAAAGCCCGCTGGTATAGTTTCGAAGTCCGCAGCCCACGGACGAGGAAATTTACTCTCGTCAAGCTCCTGGAGAAAGTCAGTCAGTTCAACTCCGCATAAACCACAAACAAATGCCGTGACAATCACATTCAATAATCCCTTCTCAAAGCCAGCGTCGTGATGCTCGATGCCTGAGCGCCTAATACTGTTTATCATGTGCCCAGAGGCCATTGTGAGGAAAACATTGCGGAGGGATACATTATGCTTCCTTATGCACTGTCGGATAGTAAGAAATGGCGCTGTCCAGCTAAGATTTGAGTGACCGCAGTTTCACGCCTGAGCAGATTTCATCTTTCGTCGTGCGCTGGTCTTCGATTTTCTGCATCACCAATCCGGAACGACGGGTGCACCCGGTAGCTCGACTGGGGACTGGCCGACGGCTCTGGGCAGTTCTTTCTTGAGTTCCAAACCGGCGTATGTCGCCTGCAGTTGGAATTGCTTCTTTGCGCGAGTGATACCAGATTCGGTGACGTTATCGCAAAAGTTCACGCTGAGCTTTTTCAGATGTGGCAGGGATTCGAGCTCCTGCAGCGTTTTGTCTGTAATAAGTGTTTCTGTCAGGTCAAGACTCTCCAACTGCTTCAGCTTGAGAGCAAACGACAGATCCTTGTCTTGCAATGGCAGACAGCGTATATTCAGATGCGCGAGCTTTTTGAGCGCAGACAAACGCTTCAGTCCCTCAGCAGTTACCGACGTGCTTTCCAACGAAAGCGAGTTCAGGTTTGGCCACTGCTGAATTATCACGTCGATGCAAGTGTCGTCGATATGCTTGCATCTGCTCAGGCTCAGCAGGACCAGCGGCATACGGGATATGGATTGCAAGCCGTTCTTGCCTACCAGTGTTTGCTCAATAGAGAGTTGTTGGATCCAACGGTTGTCTTTCAACGCGGCGAGTCCGGCATCAGATATTTGACAGCCTGTCATGCGTATCGCCGGGCTGTTCAGGCGGCTCAAGTGCTGCAGGCCCTGGTCTGTTATGTCGGTAAATGCCAGGTTCACGTAGCCCTTGAGTTTCATATCCTCAAGCCCGGCCAGCCCGGCGTTGTTAATGCGCGATTTTTCCAACACGACGGAATTTAAATTGCGACTGAGATAGCGCAAAGATGAGCCTGTCAAACGGCAATTCATCCAGCTGATTGCTCGCAGGCTTTTGACTTTAGCGATTTTTGAGAAGCCCGCGTCGGTGATCTTGGTGTAGCTGACATCCATATTGATCAGCGGCAGCGACGCGATGTCATCGCAGCAGGCATCCGTCAATTCCGGTTGTTTTCCCAGGGAGAGATTAGTGATTGGCATCGATCTCAGCAGTTTCATTTCGCCATCCTGGAGGTCTGGCACTAGTGCCGTGCAGCCCATCTGAGCATGATGACGGCTGAGCTGAAAGATACTCGCCAACTGGCGCGGCTCCGCCTTTTCTTTGTGCTCAACGGTTTTGAGCGGGCGAGGCGTTTTTGCCGGTGCTTCCGGTTTTGGTTCGTAGTTGGGCATCGGCGCGGTGTTTGTGCGCATAACGATCAGCGTCGGTGCAAGGATTGCCACTAGAATTATGGTGGCGGCAAACAAGCTTTTGGTCGTGATTCTTTGCCTGGGAAGGCCCAAAGGTGCCTGAGGGGATAGATTCGCAGGCATGATCGCCTGATCGTCGCCGCTTGATGACTCGGCCGCAAGCGTGGATTGCAGGGCATCTCGCAGTTGACTTGCCGATCCGTATCGCTCGCCTGGTGCTTTGCACAGACAGGTCGAAACGATATCGAGCAAAGGTTCCGGAACAGCGGCAGCGCTGTTTATCGCATCGATGGACGGCACCGGGCTGGTGGCATGCGCTCTCATGGTATCGAGCGCGGTATCGCAGACAAAAGGAAGACGCCCTGATAGGCATTCAAACATAATGCAACCGAGGGCGTAGATCTCGGATGCCTCCGAGTACGGCTCCCCGGTGAACTGGTCTGGACTCATGTAGGCGGGCGTTCCGACGATCTCTTCGGAGCGGCCGGCGATCCCGAAATCGATCAGCCAGACATCCGGCTTTGTCGAGTCGATGTGGTGAACCAGAATATTGCCAGGCTTCAAATCACGATGGAAAATTCCGTGCTCGTGTAAATAAACGAGAGCATCGCAAAGCTGGATCATTATGCGCGTCACCTGTTGCCAGGGCAGCGTTCCCGCCTGCCTTCGCAGCTTATCCAGTCCGATCCCCGGCACATAATCGAGAATCATGAAAGGTGCGCCACCGTCGGTAATACCAAAGTCGAGCAGAGCGACGAGGTTCTTGTGTTGTAAATTGCTCGTCGCTTTCGCTTCTTGCTGAAAGTACACGAGCTCGGCAGCACTTCTTTGATGCAGAGTTTTCACCGCCACTTTCTTGTCCAATACGATATCGCGGCAAAGATAGACCGCTCCTGATGTGCCGCTGCCCAGCAATGAAATCGGCTTGTAGCGATTGAGCGGAAAAAGATCCTCCTTGAGGCTCCGGGCCAGCTCAGGATCGGCGTCATCTTCATCGCCTGCGGTAACCTCTACCGGCAATGGCTCTGCCTGCGCGATTGGCGGGCAACCGCAACCGCTTCCGAAAATCCATTGCGTAAGAGTGCCCGAGCGGCCGGTACCAATCGGTTTGCCGCATCGCTGGCAAAGCGGTCGCAGCTCTTCTTCCGGTTGGTCTTGCGTGCCGCCGGGCGCGTCACATTTGCACGCCAGAATCCACTGGGTGATAGATCCCGAGGGCATCGGTCTGCCGCATTTTTTGCAGAGATCGGGCACTTTAGCTCCAACTGCGCATCGTGATAGTTCTGTACCCGGAGCGCGGGCTTCCTTATGCACTGTCGGATAGTAAGGAGCGGAGTCCTCCCGTCACGAAGCGGCGCTGTCCAGCCACGATTTGAGTGACCGCAGTTTCTCTTTGAGGAAACGACAACGCATAGTAGAAGAATCGATGAGCGATCAAGCCGAAAGTGGTGGCTGCCATCGGGGTGGTCAGCGTTCACTTCCGGCTTGATCTGTTTGCCCGTCAATCGCATGACAGAGCGCCGTTGTTGCTGTGGTGAGAATCACTTCTCATCCTCAGCAATCGAGGCGATCATGCGACGAACTGCTTCAACGCCTGCCTCAAGCGCTTCTGGTCCGCGATCCTCAGCAATGATGGTGTCCGGCTCTATGCCGTCAGGGGTGGTGGCATCACCGTTGCCGAGGAATTCTCCTGTGGGCGCCAGGTAGCGGCCGCAGGTTACTCGCAGTTTCACGCCTGAGCAGATTTCATCTTCGTCCTGAACGATCGATTTGCCCAGGCTTGTCTTGCCGACCAGAGCGCAGCGACCTACATAGCCGTTTATCACAACAGCCAGGATGAACATCTCGGCGCTGCTGGCCGTGATGTCGCTGATCAGGACGGCGATGGGCTTGCCGGAGAGAAATGGGAAACCACGTTTGTACTGTTCGGAGGTCGTCGTTCCATCGGGCTTTTCATCGGTCCAGGTGCAGACGTGCGGATTGTGACTGAGCTCGATTCGGCGCTTGAGGACACCGTCGGGAGTGTACTGTTCGTAGGTAGTAACCACACCTTCACGCACAAAGTACTCGGCGCAGTCAGCGGCGACGTAAAGCAAGCCGCCATGGTTGTAGCGCAGGTCGACAATCAGACCTGAGCAATCGGCCAGCTTCTCCGCTGCCTGCCCGACCATCTCCGTGATTCTCGGGTGGTCGAAGTTCAGGATGCGGAGGTAGCCGATGTTGTCTTTCGTCAGGATGGCGACGACCTCTTTCTGGATCGCTCCAGATGGCGCCGTCTCCTTTGCCGGAGCGTCTTGCCTGGTTGTGTTGTTGGTGGCTGCATCGGCTGTCGCAGGCGAAACGATCAGCCGGGTGTAGGGATCGTTGAGAGATGCGAGCATCTCGGCAGCGAAGCGGCAAGCCGCCTCTTCGCCATCGATTAGCTCATCGTAGCGATGCTCCCAACTTTGCCAGTCCGCCAGGCGAGCTCTGTACCAGAACTTGCGCTGTACGGTTTCCCAAACGGCATGGTAGAGCTGGCGCCCCTTTTCAGCGGCGCAGTTGATGGCGGTCATGGTCGGCCTCTGTGTTTGGTTAGAGGGTTGGTGGTAAGTGGTGGGCTGTGTGGGCACTGGCAACGATTTGCCGCGCCGACGACCACAGCTTTTCATGAGGCAAAGAGAGCGTGGCGTCACACCCGCCACACTCTCAATTGCTCATGAATTGTCGGTTCTTGGATGGCACGCTTCAGACTTTCTGCGGCTCTTCGCTCGCAGATGGTGTGTGAGTGCCTGGACCCATTTGAGGCGCAGCCGGCGGAGTCGCTTTTGGCGCATCGCTTTTCACGGAGCCATCAGGCTCTACCTTCTGCGTGGGCTCGGGCTGGGTGGCCCCTGAAGAGACGCTGTTTCCATGCGTTGGCTCTGCATCTGGCTTCGGCTGGACTCTGGAATCGGGTTTGATACCATCAGCGGTGTTAGATACCGCTGCGGTCCCGACACCGGAAGACAGCTCATCACCCTCACCTTCGTTGAAGGTGCAAGTGATATCACCTGAGAAAACCGGTACGCTCGCCACCCGTTTATCCTCATCCTTGAGGCCGTAGGCGCGCGTGTAGATCTCCTTGATGATGCCATGGATGTGGCCGCATGAAATCAGGCTGAACTCGTACCAGAGCAATTCTCCTTCCTCGTCATGGCCGACTGTGCCGTTGACGATTTCGAAGCTGGGAACAGCGTATGGGGCTTTCAGGCGTTTGAAGCCCAGGCGATGGTAAAACGCCAACCTCCGCTTGCGCTGCTTCTTCGATTCATCATCGAGTCCCTTTGCTCTGGTTGATTCAATCTCGGCGAACAAACCACTCAGGCTCGGGTGATCCGTTTGCACCTGGGCAATCAGTTGCCTCAGATGCTTGGAGCCGATCCCGCTCGATCGCTTCGTCGTATCTGTTGCCAGATAAGCGAGCAACGCGACCGAGTTGAGAATGTTCGTGATCGAGAAACAGAGGAGTCCTTGCTTCTCGTCCACGGTTCGATGCAATAACAACTGCCCGCTCTTGATGCCATCTCTGAGCTGGTCCATTGGAGTGCGCTGACTGGCTGGGAAGGCAGCTTCGTAAAGCTTCTCCCAATCCGTGTCAGTG
>JAJPJO010000108.1 GCA_021324135.1 Pseudomonadota bacterium | reverse complement strand
TCTGCCAGACCGATCGCATAACGCGACGTCGGGTAAGCGGGTTTTGTCGGGAAGGCACCGCATTTGAAGCCGGCTACCGGCGTGTCAAAGCCCAATATTTTTGCGTATTTGATGATCGCCGCCGGTCCTGTATGGCGGGTAGCCTTCACAAAGAAGATGTTACAAGATCTGGCAATTGCCTCTTCAATAGTCAACAGACCGTGCGCGCCGCCGCAGTGAAATGTTTCCTGACCTAGATGAAAGCTTCCGGTGCATTCTTCTTTCTCATTAGGATTGAATGTGCCTTCCTCTAATATGCAAGCCGCGCTTACCAGTTTCATCACCGAACCCGGACGGGCCGAGGGAACCTTCAAACCGGAGGGGAAGCCGACGTTGCCGTTTTTTAAATCCGCCCAGAAGAAGAGCCCGCCATCAGTTCGCGCCACAGCCGGTTGATCGGCTTGAGCAACTTCCACGGCGCCGCGAAGTCCGAACATCGACTTTAGGAATTGGCGCCTGTCTAAGTTCTGAGGCTCATCGTGCGGTTTCTGCTTGGCGCCCATCGATCCTCACCTGATCTAACGTCAAAAGGCCTTCGCTAGCATCATAAACGAAATTGCCGTTCTCATCAGAAAATCGATGATACTCCCTTTCGAGCCTGCAAGTTTTACACTCTTCTCACAAGCAATCAACCTGCCTTTCGCACTAGTTTAGCCACCTTGACGCATAATAGACTCCAGGGCGCGGACACCAAAAAAATTTGTCGGAGCGTGTAATATGCAAGTGCTATTACTGGGCTTGGCTACTTTCGCATGCGTACTTTTGACCTTTGCCTGGTCGAGTGATTCTGACGCAAGTGCTGCGAACTTACCAGGCAACGCCTATATTCGACCCGCCGAATACTACAGGTGGAAACTAAGACTCTCCGAGCAAACAACCAGTCCGAAGGTGAGCGCGCCTTCCGTTTCCTTTCAAAAAATGGCTGCTCTGGCCATTGCTGAGCGTTCGGAAACAAGCGAATCCGATCGCGAAGGCAACAACAAAAGCGCTGTGCACGACAATAGCGACACTCATCGTAAAAATGCCGATGCAAGAGTAGAAAAGATCAGGGCTTCGCTGCCTGAAATCTCGCGGCGTACTCTTAAGCGTCATTTTGGTCTTGATGATCTCTCTTTATCCGGGCAGAAACAAACGATCGAGGAATTTGCCGATGCATTTGTCGTCCCCGACAATTTCAAAAGCAATTGCGGATTGTTCGTTACGCTCGAGAAAAATGGGCAGACACGTGCCTGCTGGGGCTCGATCTCAGCCAATCATAAGGACCTCGTGCATGCCACGGTTTACACAACCGAAGATGCGCTTCACAAGGATTATCGTTATGCGCCGATAACCAAGAGTGAAATTAATCAACTAATACCTCAAATCACTGTAGTAAGGAGAATCGTTCCTATAAACTCAATAAGTGTCATGCATCCTTTGAAAGAAGGATTGATGGTGCGATCGGGCGGTAAAGGAGCGGTACTCTTGCCTGGCGAGGCGAGCGATCCTCATTATCAGCTTGTGAAATGCAAGCTAAAAGCCGGAATCCCATCTAATCAACCCTGCCAACTTTACAAGATTGAAGCCGATGTCTACAGATAACAAAACAAATATACCTGCCAAACGAAATCCCTTCCTCACGTGGGAAGTCATGCTTCTCTACTGCCTCGTTTGTGCAGTAGTCGCGGTGCTCTTCGAAAAACCTGTCGGCTCGATATCAGGCAAAATCGGCCTCGAGCAAGAGAAGTTCGGGTTGTACTCATACGACATTCGGCGAAACAAAGTCTTCGCGGTGGCGACCGGACCAAGAGACGGCATCACCATTTCTCGCGGTGTGTGGGTTAATAGCGACGGGACATTCACGATCGAGCAACTGCCCGTCGGTGAGTATCAAATCAGAGTGCGCGCACCCGGGTTCGAAACCACATCGGTCGACAATATTTTCATCGTCCAGGGCAAGAAGCAAGAATTGCCGGACGTGATCAAGCTGGGCGTGCTTCAGCCGTCGATCAGCGTTGCCACAAACGTGCGCGTGTTCACTACCAAAGAGAATCCGACCTTCTGGACAAACGCAACCGGAGCAGTCGGAGCAACCGTAAAAATCTACAAGAAAAAATTTGTCGACGTCGTGCATACAAAAGCATTCAATGACGCCGGAGTTCACTTGTCCAGCGATTTGAGTCTCTATACATCTTATAACCAGACTTTCGAGAATCCATTCGAGAAAGAAAAGCCATACAAGGAATTGACCAGAAATCTCAACTGCAATCCCGAAGGCGATTCAGTGCGCTCGGATTACAAGCTTGACCCTTTGCCTCCAGGCGATTATTTCGTGGTCAGCGAAGCAGTTGATGCAGCCGGGAAGAAAAATTCAGCGGCTATTACCTGGTTCTCAGTCAGTGATATCGGTCTGGTTGTGAAGCACGGTCCGGGCAAGACGCTTGTTCGCGCAATCGATCTCAACACGCTTGCAGGAGTGAGTGGTGTCAAGCTCAGAATCGTCGACAAGGACACACCCGCCACCAAGGCCGGTGAAGGCACCACAGGCAAGGATGGTTTAGCTCTGATTGCGGCCGACTATAACTACGATTACATGGTTGTCGGAGAGCGGAGCGGGCACACAGCCTATGCTAGCGGCGGCTACTATTACGGCGACAACGACAACACGACAACATATTTTTATACCGATCGGCCGATCTATCGCTTGGGTCAAACGGTATTGTTCAAAGGAATTTTGCGGGCGCTCGAGCCGGATGGTTACACGAACGCTTTAACCGGAGAAGATATCGGCGTTGAAATCGACGATCCTTCGGGCGTTTCTCTCTACAACGGCACCGTCAAGACGAATAAATTCGGAACCTTCAACGGCATGTTCGAAGTTCCCGCCGAAGGCAAAACCGGCGCATACAGCGTCAAACTTGCTTTGCCGACGGGGCGAACCGAGTACGAATACTTCGAAGTCGATCAGTATAGAAAACCGGAATACAAGATCGATGTCAAACCGAACACGACGCGAGTTATTTCAGGGTCGAAAGCTACCGCGACCATAGCCGCCTCCTATTTCTTCGGCGGCCCGGTCGCTAATGCGCGCGTGAAATATACCGTTTATCGCTCGCCTGATTGGAGCTTGCGATACAAACTGCAGCCGCGCCCGAGCTACTATGATTACTTCGACGATTGGGATGACGGCCGCGATTCCAACTATGACTATGGCGGCAGCATGGTGTCGGAAGGTTTTGCTCAAACCGACGACAACGGTGAGGCACAAATCACTTTCGAAACGCAAAAAATAACAGCTGATGCGACAGCCTCGCATTATTGGAATGACTATAACGATCAGTCATATCGCATCGAAGCTGAAGTCACGGACATCAGTCGCCTGACGGCCAACGGCTCTGGAAGCCTGTCTGCTACAGCCGGCGACTTCGAGCTCTTCATCAAATCGACATCATATGTGGTGCAGCCCGGCGAACCTCTGCAAGCCGACATTCAGGCAATCGATTACGACGGCAAACCAGTCGCCAATCAAAAGGTCGACTTGAAGATCTCGAGATATCCCTGGAACGCGGTAACGCATGCTCAGGAGAAAGAGGTTGTTTTGGGCAACATACAAGTCATCACCGACGCGGAGGGCAAAGCCCATCTAACCAGTTCGGTGGGCAACACCTGGCCGACCGACACCTTCTATATAGTCGGCACGGCCAAGGACAAAGGCGGACACACAATCGTCGAAGGCGATTCGATTTGGGTTGCCAGCTCACGCTACCCGTATGCTCTCTGGGGCAGCGAAGCCGAGAAGGAACCATTCAAGATCTCGATGGACAAAGAGGTTTATAAGCCAGGCGAAACTGCTCGCATCATGATCAGCGGACCCTTCAGCGGAAACGAAGGTTACGACGCCTTGATCACGGTTGAAGGACTCGGCCTGTATGAATACAGAGTCGTGCCGCTGAAAGCGACTGCCAACCTGGTACAAGTGCCCCTCAAGCTCAGCTACGCGCCGAACGTTTTCGTCGGCGTCACCATGGTCAGCAAGAAGAAGCAGTTCTATCAGAGCACGAAGAACGTGCTGATCGCTCCGAACGATCACTTCTTGAAGTTCGACATTCTGACGGACAAGCAGAAGTACAAGCCTGGCGAAATCGCGAAGTATACGATCAAAGCCACGTATGAAGACGGTCGTCCGGCGCCGAATACGGAAGTATCGCTTGGCGTGGTGGACGAAAGTATCTATTCGATTCGTGCCGAGAATGCCGGCGACATACGCAAGGCATTTTACAGAAAGCATCCCAACAAGGTCGTCACTTTCTGCTCATTCCCTGAGCAATATTCAGGCGGTCCGGACAAAACGGCACTGGAGCCGAAGTTGCGCAAGAACTTCAAAGATACGGCAGCCTGGTTCCCTTGCCTGGTTACCGACAAAGACGGCATTGCCAGGGCTCAAGTGGCGCTGCCTGATAATCTCACCACCTGGCGCGCCACTGTGCGCGGTGTCACAGGAAACACCGATGTCGGCGCTAACGTTCAAAAAATAATGGTCACGCAAGACATCATTGCCCGACTCGGTCTGCCGCGATTCTTCACCGAAGGCGATCAAGGCGAGCTCACGGCAGTCGTGCACAACTATTCCGATCAAGATCAAACGATCAAACTATCGTTGTGGGTTTCAGATCAGTTCAAAACATCGCTGCCTCTGACGCAGAAAGTCACTGTCGCCAAGGACAAGGCAGAGCGCTTCATCTGGCCTGTAACGATTGCCAGATCGGGCAAAGGCGTTATCCGGCTGAAAGCGATCGGCACCACAGGCAGTGACGCACTGGAGCGCACGCTGCCGGTAAACGCATTGGGCGTTCCATTCTTCAGTGCATTCTCGGGCGTGCTCACGGATAAAAAACCATCCGTGGATATCACGCTAGCGGAGCCTGGAGAAACGCTCTCTCCCTCCTTGTCTGTCAGCCTGGCCGGTTCAACCATCGGCGAGATGCAGGGCGCCTATGATGGTCTCATCGATTATCCATATGGTTGCACTGAGCAGACAATGAGCCGTTTCTTCCCGTCGATAATTGCCATGCAACTGCATAAAAAGCTTGGCGTTCCCCTGGAGCCGACCACAATCAAGCGCTTCGAGAAAGTGCGCCAGAAAGGCATGGCCAAGTTGAGCGAACACCAGCACTCCGATGGTGGTTGGGGCTGGTGGATCGACGACAAGAGCGATCCTTATATGACTTCGCTCGTCCTTGAAGGTCTCGACCTCCTCAAGCAGACCGGATATCCAGCCGATCAGGGCATGATGGATCGCGGCGTTGCCTGGCTGAACAGCAATACTGATCAGCTCCTGAAACAACTCAACGATCCTAAGATCGTTCAAGACTGGTCGTATGAGACGAGACGATGCGACATGGCTCGCCTTGCTTACACCCTCAGCGTGTATAAGCAAAAGGCAAGTCCCGAGTTGCTCGATTACCTCAAGAAGAACACGAACGATTTCACGCTCGAACCGCTCGCCTACGAGACGATGGCTCTGCAAAACTTCGGCGACCGAGCTGGCGCGCGCAAAGCTTACGATCGTCTGCTCTCGCTTGCCAACAAATCGGAAACGACGGTTGACTGGGAGCACACGCGCGACATGATGAAACGACTCCGCCTCATGCAGCTCGACGACTACACCTATCGCTACACCGGCGAGGAAACGACCGCGCTGGCCATGCGAGCGGTGCTTGCCGTCGAGCCGAAGAACGTGGAGCTGGTCGAAAACATCAAGACGTGGCTGCTCCTGCACCGCGAGAAGGATGGCTGGACTAATACAAAGACAACAGCCGAAGCACTGCATGCTCTGATGCAAGATGCATTGCTCAACGATGTAACTACAGGCGGTGGCATCACAACCAAGCTCATCGTTAACGATGCCCTTGCTCAAGAAATGAGCTTGGCCACCAGTGACATCTATAAACCGGAGAAGCGCTTCCAGGTGCCCTACAAGTTGCTGAAGCACACCAGCCCGATTGGTGGCATCGCTGGTGCCAACCAGCATCAAGCAAACGGACATGGAAACTCAGCAACCACCGGCACAAACGGTTCCACAGGCACTGTCGAGCCGGCCAACATAACGGCTCAGACAAACAAACTGCGAATCGAGAAAGAGGGCTTCGGCAAGCTCTACTATCAATCGCAATTCGGATTCACAAGACGAATCAAAGCCGGCGATAAGATTCCCGTTCCCAACTCGCCCAAAGGGCTGATGGTCAAGCGCGAATTCTTCCGAATCGAATCGCAGCCCGCTGGCTCTGACGGCGTCGTTCATCTGATAAGCAAACCTTATGATATGAAAACGCCGCTCAAGGAAGGCGAAACGATTCTGATGAAGGTTGAGCTGCAAAGCCCGATTTCTCTGCCGTACGTCATGGTCGAATGCCCGCTCCCGAGCGGCGCGGAGGTCGTGCAATCGAACGGCGCCGATCGCGCTGCCGATGCTGCGGTGAATGCGCAGGAAAACCAAAGTGACTCCGACGGAATCTCAGGCGACTGGGGTCGAGTCTGGTGGTCTCACCAGGATGTTCTCGACGACAAGATCGTCTTCTTCGGAACCGAAATACCGGAAGGCAAATCCGAATTCCACACATTACTTCGCATGGAGCTGCCAGGAAAAGTGCAAGTCAATCCAATCCGAATGGAAGGAATGTACTCCAAGTTGATCCGCGGCTATTCGCAATCTGCGGAGCTGACGATCAAGTAGCGAGAAGACAACAATGTTGAAACGCTTGAAGTCATACTGGATATTAATCATCCCGCTGGTCATTTTCTCCGGCTATTGGTTGACGCGGCCGTTTCAGCAAAGTATCGGTGAAGGACACAGCGATATCTCTCGTTTGAGAACGCAATCGAAAGCCAACATCGGTCTGGCATGCAGAAAGCTGGACGGCTACATCATCAAACCGGGAGAGACCTTCTCATTCAACAAAGTCATCGGTCCCCGCACTCAATCAAGAGGTTTCCGCCCAGCTCCAACTTATATGGGCAAATCGACCAGCGCCACCGATGGCGGTGGCATCTGTCTGGTTTCATCTCTGCTCTACAAAGCAGCCCTTGAGTCCGGGCTTAAAATTCTCGAGCGCACGCCGCATTCCCGAACAATCTCAACCGTTCCGCCTGGACTGGACGCAACCGTCTGGTACGGGCGCTACGATCTGAGATTTCAAAACAACACCAACGAGCCGATTATGCTGCAAACCAAATTTGACGGCAATCTGGTATCAATAATAGTGCGCGGTCCTGCGAAGATTGAGACATGCAAAATCATGCGGCGCGAGCAAGACTCGAGCGGCAGCCAGGTTGCCGTCACCGTTCTGCTCAGGCGCGGCGATCAATGGCAGACAGTCTCGAAAGACCTTTACGATCGTTCAAAACTTTAATTTTTCGCCCCAACGGCGACAACAGCTTCCACCAGCTGCCTCTGGATTTGAATCTGGAAGTGCCCGAGCTTTCATGGCTAAACGTCTCAAGATTGACTTCCAGCCCGGGTCGTCAAGAGCTGCTGGATTATGTAATAATTAACCCCGTTTCCATCCGACCCTGACCGGGTAGGCATATTAAGTCCCCATGGAGAGCACAATAATGTCCGATGTCGAAATCCATACCGATGACCTGGCGCCCGGATGGGACGCCATCGACAACTCATTGGCGGGGTTGTACAGCGAAGAGCCCCTGCATTTCGGAACGATCGTGAAATACCGCATGGGAGGACCCGATCCGATCGATGGGTTCTCTATTTTCCGCTCGGATAAACAGGCGCCCCACTGGCATTATGTAACTTACGGGCTGACTGAGCTCTATGAAAAGGAGTCGCCGGACGAGGAGTTCAGTGGCTATGGCTTTGAGTTCACGATGCGCATCCCGCGCGCTCCTGGCGACGATAGCGAGGCAGACCTGACAGATAAGCTCGTCTGGGTGATGAGCCTCATGCAAAATCTGGCGCGCTACGTTTTCGAAACTGGCAATTGCTTCGACGTCGGTCACCACATCGATTTAAACAGTCCCATTTTGCTTGAATCGAACAGCGAGATCAGAGCAGTTCTCTTCGCAGAAGACGCAGAGCTGGCGCCCGTCGACGGACCGTTCGGCCAGTTCCAATTTTTGCAACTCTTCGGTATTACTCTTGATGAGTTGCGAGCGGTCAAGCAATGGAACTCGCGCGGCATGCTCGAGCTCTTCCGCAAGACAAATCCGCTGTTGATCACTGATATAAATCGCAAATCGATTCTCAACGATGCTTCGGTAAGACAAGCGATCGAGAAAGGAAGCGAGGAGGAAGGGTCATCCACCGCTTCTCTGTTTGTCGCCGAAGCTGATTGGCAGACGAACGGCAATGCATGCATATTCGCACTCGGTGCATTTGCCGTTGATGATCTGCGGCTGATACTTCCGGCTCGCATTTGTCACGATCGTGAATTGTTCATCAGAGGCAAGGATCTCTCCTTCCGTTTCATCCCGGCTGAGCAGAACGCATGGAAAGTGGAAGATGACACGCTCGAGATCGCTTTGAGAAAGGAAGATGCCAAAGCCTTCGCCAATATGCTCCAGCCGAAAGTCGGCATGTACGAATTTCCCGGACTATCTAACTTCAAACTAAGAATCGAAAAAACAGAGATTAAGAACAACAAGGGCGAAGTTGTAGAAGTGATCGGCTAACAAGTCGACAGCCGACAAGCGGTCAGCGGGCAAGTGATCGTAAAGATCACCGCTAAACAATGCGGCAACCCTATATAGGATTGCCGCACCAACGATGCTATCCGGCTAAGCTTTGTTGTTAGGCCTCCGCTGGTTGCTCCGGCGGGGTGGGAGGCGTGAGAGTGTCGGAATCTGAACCGCTGGAGCCTGAACCGGCTCCATCAGCCCGCCGCGACAGACGCGAGGCGATTCCGAGAAGTACTGTTGATACCACTGATAGAACCACAAGAGCGATCACGCGCTGTTGCGTATCGGATTCCGATCCTTTGCTGAGGAGTTCGCTGGCAATCATAGAGGTGGAGATGAGCTGCAAGGGCAGAAGCATTAGAGTCTCTCTGGACTTGGCTTGCTCAGCCTCAAATGCCGGGATGAAGACCGCCATCATCGTCGTTCCGATCAACGCCGCCAGCAGCAGACTGGCCGTCGGCTCGGCGTGAAGAAAGTAGTTGGTGGCCGCCGGCGCTATAAGCCCGGCCGAGACAAACAAAATTGCCCGAGCGCGATTGTCCATCTTCTGCCTGAGCAGAAGAGTGGCAGTGATTGCAATCAGGAAGCCGGCGTATAATGCAGCGCTCGTGTAGGGGTGCAATACATTGATGCCGGTCATATTGCTGTTGTACTGCTGAATGAAACATTGCAAGAAAACATACCCGCCCCAGTACAAGCCAGCGATGCGGGCTGCACCGGGTTTGGTGGCAATGAGGGTTGAGATGGCCAGCACGATCATACCGGGCGTAAAGAACAGACGACTGGCAAGCAGCGTGAAGATGCCTATAAACAGAAGCTGTTTGAAACACTTGTGGGCAGGCGCGTCACTTTCACACGCCTTGTCGGTTGCTTGAAGAAGGTAGGTGAGGAAAAAGCCGCCACCAAGAATGGCTGCGTATTTCGCCAGTTCGAGGGCAACGATCATTTTAGTGACCATTACCAGGAGGAACAGTCCACCTGTGACAGCCAACGCGATGCGTTTCACATAAAGCTTGTCTTCCTTCAAGAATGGATCCTGAATCCAGCGCATGAATATTGCCACTATCAGAGAGGCCAGAACGAGATTTTGATGTTGCGCGACCATGCTCACCGAGTCATTGACGTTCAACATATACATACCGCTGAGGTAGAGGAAGGGTGGCAGGAAATCCTGCACTTCCGAAGAGTCGTCCAGGAGCAAATTCTCCAGACACTTCCAGGCAATCAGCCCGGTAATGGCTGCCTCGGCCGGCAGAGCGAAACTTTCCTTCGGCAAGAAACAACTCATAGTCACCGCGGCGCCGACTAGCACCAGACCGCGCAAGAACGGTGGCAAGCCAATTTGACTCAAGAAGAATGCCAGAAACGCCGCGCCGGCAAAAAATGGAGCAGCGATCATCAGGTCAATTCCGGCTGCATTTGCCGAAAGAAGCACGGCAACCACCGGAACGACAACGGCGAGCAAAATCTTGCCTGACGGCACGAGCTTTGCAAAGGAGATAGCAGTCATATTCTTGTCGCGAATGAATCGCCATAGAAATACTGCTGTCGTTAGTACTGAAAAAAGAACGATTAGTTCGCGTGAAAGCGCTACCATAATTTCACTGTTCTCCGCGTGTTAGACTGGATTTAATTAGCATATCGCCCTGGCTTTCAGCTTGCGTGTTGCTGGTGAAAACATGACGATAATTTCTTGTTAGATTAGCCTCATGCGCTTCCTCTATCCCCTTTTGATGATTGCCGTTTTGCTCTTCGTTTTCGTCCTGATGTTCTCAGGCAAAGGCGATGCCGACCCGAAGCGATGCGCGGAGCAATTTTTGCAAACCGTGCAACAAGGGGACTATAAAGGAACCGTCCAGCTCTTTGGAGGCAATACCTGTCGCTGCCCGAAAAAAGGCGGCTGGGTTTCGTACCTTGTATATGCATCGGCGCAGGAACCTAATCTGGCATTTACCATGGGCAAACCGTTTGAATTCAAGAATCCGGTCGTCAGCCCCGTTGTCACTAAAGGGAAAAAGAATGTCAGCCCGCTGCCCTGGCAAAAACCCGAAGATGTCGTAGTCGATCTGGACATCTCATTCGATCGCGAGCGATACATGCCGATGTTTCTTCCCTTGAAGATGGCCTACGGCATCCCGATGAGCAAAGAGGAATTCGACGCCTTCTTGCGCGACCCCGATAAAGACTGCCGGCAAGCATTTACTCTTCGCCTTCGTCCGTCCCTTGCGCCCGGAACCGTAGCCCGCCCCGAGGCGAGCAAAGGTATCGAATACAAACCAACCGATAAAGCAGCGGATGTAAACCAGGACGAATCGATCAGCCTGGAAGACAAGAAAAAATTCCTGCAGCAATTTACCATCAAG
The DNA here is from genome assembly GCA_021324135.1 of Pseudomonadota bacterium. Lineage (GTDB taxonomy): Bacteria > Cyanobacteriota > Vampirovibrionia > Obscuribacterales > Obscuribacteraceae > JAJPJO01. Next base: position 11,517 of record JAJPJO010000108.1, on the reverse strand, counting down.
GGAAAACATGCAGACAAATCTACTCAGCCCAAATCTGCAGAGCAGCAGACAAAGGCTGAGCAGCAGATTAAGGCGGCGCAGCAGGCAAAGACGGCGCAAAGCGATGAAGATGAGGATGACTCGTTTGTATTCGCCGAGCTGGAAGAGGCAATTCGCGAAACACAAGGCGATGAAGTCGCGATGTACCTGCACCCCAAAGACGCAGGTCCAGTCAAGCTTCCCAATGGCCAAAACATGTTGCCTGAGGAGATCGGAAAATCACTGCCGCGCTTGCACTCGGCTAAGCTGCGCTTGCATATAGTCAGGCGCGAGAAGTTGCGACAATGGACGGTCTATCACTTTGGGCTCATGTATCCGGTCTTGCAAATGCCTGATGGCAAGCTGGTCGAGCTCAAGAGCCATTGCCCGCCCTCAGGAGAACTTCCGGCTCAACCAGACACCGCTGAGAGTAAAAAGCGGGCTGACAAGTAAAAGTGCGATCACGAAGAGCTCAGGCACGAATAATAAACAACCATTCTGCACCATCGCTTGCAGGTAGCCGATGAGAATGATAAAGGTTGAGGCCAACAAATAGGTAAGATAATTCGATCGCGCCAACTTGGTTACGAAATAGTAGGCGGACCAAACCATGATTATCGTTGTTCCCGCGTCAATGGCGAATGCTTGCCAGTACCGCTCGCCGCTATATGAGATCAGTATGGCGACTAAACTGAGGAGCGCATAACGTCTAAACCCCGGTGCGTACTTGGCGGCAAGACCCGCACCAACTATGCCAAGCAGCCCGACCACCGCGACCCTCGATAAAGAAATCGTGATATCAAATATGGGGACAGCCACGTTACATAAAGAAGCTATTTGATCTATCGATTCAACCGGAAGCTTGGGTGAATACAAAGCTGCCAGCAGGCGCCCGGCAAATCCGACGATCTCAGCGAATGCTACCCAACCGTATGCAAGCAGAGCAGCATCCACCCACATGGCGACGCTGCGTACATGCACACCACCCTCGGTATCATCCGGCTGGTTGTGCCGTTTTCCCATTGCATACAACAGGACGGTTTGCAATGAGGCTTTGGGAGCCAAAATTCGCAAGGATGCCAGAGCGAATGCCGCCAGAAGAAAGATTCCGGCGGCATATGAAAGCGCCCCCGTACAAGTTGAGACCAACTTGTTAATCACAAAGGAATTCATCGGACTGGTCGTATCGTAAGATGCGAAGAATTGCGGCCAATCATCACCGTTCTCGAGCAGGATTGTCACAAGAGCGGCAATCGCCACGGCAATCGGCACACGCCAGCGCACGGCGCCAGTGCGAGCCAGACGGAACCCCCACCATGCCACCGCTACCGCGCCAATCAACGTGGACAACGTTCTGAGCAAAGACAAAATCTCGTCCTTTGTCGTCTGCTTTTTGCGCTCGAAACTCCATGAATCAGGAATATCCCATGATTGTTTGAAGTTGCCGATTTGATCGCCGATCAAATCCACGGTAACAACGCAATCCGCTTCGCCGACCTTCAGCTTCGGTGCACGAAATTCGACCGTGTGGTCGAGCCGTTTTTTTCGCTTCTGAGTAGAAACGGATTTAAAGACAAGCTCACCAAGCTCCGGATGCGCGTCCTTGAGATATTTTTCGGCGCGTTGATGCGCTTCCTCGCCTGAAAGACTGGCGCCTGGATCGTCCTCCTCGCGAGCGATTCCCAGAGATAACTCATGCCCCTGTCCATCGAGACTGACACCATACTCCTCTGATTGCAACGGTTTGAAGAAACGCACATACCAACTGTAGCCGAAGCGACTGGTCGAGAATATTTTTTTCACCAGCGACAGATTGGCGACGTTCGTGTCACTTCTCTTTTGAGCGACGGTTGTCTGAACGCTGTTGCTGCGCGCCTCGGCTGCCGAGCCCAGATCCGCAACTGCATCGGCATCCGCCGCTTTCGATGCGGCACCGGAAGCGAGGTCTTTCCCATCTCGCTCGCTGCCTTTCTCATACATGTATTGAGCAGTTTCACCGGCAGTGTCAGTCATGCATGTGGCGCTGCTCATCCAACCCTCGGTCGACAATCCATGATTTTTCATCACCTCTTTGGCTGATGCAATTGCTTGCGCTCTGTCAATGGAAAGACGTGCATCGGCAAACACCCCTTTCATCCAGGACATTTGCGCGCTTAGTAAAACGAGCGTCAGACCCAGGCAAGCCAGGCTCGTCATCGCAGCGCGCACTCTCGTGTTGAGCGGCACGTATTCATAAGCGGGCGAAACGAACTCGTCAAGATCGACAGCCTCAGGGGTGGTGATGGGAATGGAGTCGTTTGTAAGCGGTGCCTCTTCCGGCGCCGTCTTTCTCAGTCTGCTTACAGTCAGTGCGGCCAGGGGGAAAAGCAGGGGCGGTAAAAGCGCCACCACAGCCGATATCTTCAGGGCGACCACATTCGAGCTGAGCAAGGATTCAACCGAGAAAAACGAGTCGAGCAAAAAATGCTCGGTCAAACATGCCACCAAACCAAAGCGGCGCAATACCCAGCCGAGCAAGAGCCCGATCACCGTCAGCTCCACTCCGCGCGCAAACGCGGGCTCCTGCGGATACGAGCTATGCGCAAAACCCCAGACAGCCGCTTGAAATAAATTGGCAAGCCAGAAGTTTTTGAACAACCTCATGCCCAGACCAAGCCCGACAACTCGGCAGGCAAGCTCTTCTTGAAAGGATGCCTCAACACCGAGCGATATCGCCGAGAGGAACGGAAAGACGTCGCTCAAAACCTGGTAATTCTCGATACCCAGAGGGCACCAGAAGTTAAAGCTCTTGCCGCCTATGTAATACAGAATGATCCAGCCGAGATGAACGCCGACAAGCATATAGCCGACCAGCACGCCTTTCACTACAGCAGGCTGAGACAATCCCCTGATGCTAAGCAGCTTTTCCATGGCAATGCCCTTCGGGAAAAGCAGGCGATAAAAAATCTCGGCGCCGCCGAAAAGCGCGGCACCACTGAGCAGGCTCCATAACAATTTTGGCAGCGATCGCACGATCAACTTGATCAGAAAGTCATTGTAAGCCGTCTCCGGGCTGTAAGTGGCAATCAAAGCCGGCAATGTATTGAAATAGTCGACCACTGAAATGAGCCCGAGCAAAAGTCCGCCGGCGATCGTCGGCCGCCAGCGAATATTGCGCGTCACGATTCCCCACAGGCAAGTCAGTGCTGCTGCGGTTTGCAGCAAGTGAATGAAAAACCAGGCGCACGTCCCGAGCAGTTCGTTGTAAGAGCGAATCGTGTCGAACTTCCTCTGCCAGGACTCCGGCACGTGCAGATAACGACTGTATTCGCTTACCCGATCGCCGGCCACATACAGATAATAGCGATTGCGAGCGCCCTTATAATCCTTGCGCTGGTCTTCCCAGGTAAAGGAATGATCGGTGCGTTTCGGCTTGGTGAATGATTCATCTTTGACTAACTTGAAATCGACGGCGGGCTCGCCGGCTTGCTTCTTCAAATAAGCCAGGGCGACTGCTTTTGCATCGTCGTGAGAGATGGATTGCAATTGCCGATCGTTTGGAATGGCGCGCTCGAATGCAACCAGCTCGCCTTTAGGCGATATCATGGTCGAGAATTGCTCCTGGTCGTATTCTTTGACCAGACGAGTGTTCCAGTACCAGACCGGGATCTCCTGGCTCATCAATTTGTTGGCTAACTCGAGCGGATATTCGTACTCGAGAAAAGTTTTCTCCGAATATTCGTAATCGAATATCGTCGATTCGATGGGATTCTTCTTGATGAACCCCATGCCCGAAGCCAGATCGATTGCTTGCTTTTGCACTTCAAGTCGCGGCGCCTTGATTTCCAGGGAAGCGCTTGGAAAGGCATGCTGCTTGAAAATCGGATAAGTCAGAAGACCAGCCAGGCCAATCGGCAGTATCCACCAGAGATGGCGATCGAACAGATTTCTCAGCTTTGACTTGCTGTCGGATTCCATAAAAAATGCGTCAGTCAGCCTTCCAGAATCGTTGCACCGCGGACATTTGCCTTGCCGTAGCCGCTGTCGGCACCGCCTTACTTCTACCCCGAAGAGTCACTAGTTGACTACATACCTGTCTTAGCATGTATTAATCAGTTTCGCCCAGTGAAATCGAGAATATTCAGGCTTCATAATCAATACGAGCCTTTCTCAGCCGGCGGGTTATGATCACAAGCGTCATCACCATCGGGATTTCTGCGTGTCAGTGTCAACGAAATCCGAAGCTTTTATCTGGAATCGTCAAGTCGAATGCCTATCGCGTGACGAGGTTGAAAGCCTGCAAACAAGCGCGCTGCAGCAACTTCTGCAGCGCGTCTACGAATCGGTGCCGCTTTACAAAAAACGATTTGATGAAGCTGGGTTCAAGCCTGAGCAATTGCGAACTCTTGCTGATTTGAAAAACGTTCCTTTCACCAGAAAGTCGGACCTGCGCGACAATTATCCATTTGGTTTGTTCGCCATCCCCAAAGATAAAATCAGGCGCTTGCATGCCTCCTCCGGAACTAAAGGCAAGCCCACAGTTGTCGGCTATAGCGACACGGATCTGAGCAATTGGAAGGAAGTTTGCGCTCGCTCGCTCGCCGCAGCCGGGGCGCGTCCGGGTGATGTCATACATAACGCCTACGGCTACGGCTTGTTTACCGGCGGGCTGGGCATGCACTACGGAGCCGAGCACCTCGGGGCTACCGTCGTCCCGGCATCCGGCGGGCGCACGCAGCAGCAAATCATGCTGCTTCAAGATTTCGGGGCGCGAGTTTTGCTCTCCACGCCATCATATGCGCTAAACATGGCGCTCATGATCGAAGAGCAACAAATTCCGCGATCGTCGATCAAGCTCGAGATCGGCATTTTTGGCGCCGAACCCTGGACGGAAGAGTTACGTCAACAGATTGAGGAAGCGCTGCGAGTCAAAGCGCTGGATATTTACGGGCTCAGCGAAGTCATGGGACCCGGTGTTTCGATGGAATGTGCCGAGGGTCGGCAAGGTCTGCACATATGGGAAGATCATTTCTTGCCGGAAATAATCGATCCGAAAACCGGTCAAATTGTGCCTGATGGTGAAGAGGGCGAGCTGGTTTTCACGACGCTGAGAAAAGAAGCGATGCCTGTCGTGCGTTACCGAACAGGCGACGTCTCGAAGCTCTACCGCGAGAAGTGCACTTGCGGCCGGACAATGGTTCGCATGGAAAGAGTGCGGGCGCGGCTCGATGACATGCTCATCATCCGCGGTGTCAACATCTACCCTTCGGAAGTCGAAAAGGTTCTGCTCAGCATCGACGAATTATCTCCTCACTACCAGCTGGTCATCGAGCGCAAGCGTGCTCTCGATGTCATGGAAGTGCAGGTCGAGGTGACGGAGCAACTGGTGAAACGCTGGGGGCATTTTTCAGATGGTCTGGTCGAGATGAGCGACCTGACCAATAAGATTCAATGCCTGTTGAAGGACATGCTCGGATTAACTGCCGAGGTGAGGTTGATGAAACCGAAGACAGTGCCGCGCAGCGAAGGAAAGGCAGTGCGGGTCATAGACCGGCGCCACGAAGGCGCAGAGTCCGAGAAAGGACGATAAGGGGGTATCTAGAATGAAACCTGGTCTTGCAATTGGACAAACAAGCCGGAGCGAACTGCATGTAACTGACGATATGTCGGTTCGCTTCGACGGCAAGCTTGTGCACGAGCTATACTCGACCTCGAGCCTTGTATTGCACATGGAGCAAACCGCCCGTAAGCTCATCGTTCCCTATCTCGATGCAGATGAGGAAGGTATGGGCTGCCACGTCGAAGTCTCGCATCTGGCCATCACCTTGCCCGGCATGACGATCGAGGTTATTGCCACCGTATCTGATATCAGAGACAATAAAATCGTCGCCGAGGTCGAAGCCTCAAACCTCCGCGGCAAGATCGCGCGGGGAACCGTTACGCAGGCGATCATCAAAAAGCAATGGTTGGATAATCGCATGAAAGAGATGGCGGTGCTCCAGAATATTGCCGCTAAAAAGCAAGCGCAACCACCCGTCTCGAGCAAGGCGGCATCGAAGAACTGACAGTGTCTGAAGTTTATTCTCGGAAAAATCATAACGTAGCAAGACTGAGCAAAAGAGGAAAAAAGATGAGCAGCAAAAAGATGGTAAAACTGATCGCACTCTACAAGAAGCCTGAAGACGTGGCATCCTTTGAAGACAACTACTTCAATTCCCATATACCGCTCGCCTCGAAAATGCCGGGTCTCAAGAAAGTCGAGATATCAAAGGTCAACGGCGCTCCCGGCGGCGAAGCCGAGTATTATCTGATGGCAGAGCTCTACTTCGAGGACATGGATTCACTCAAGGCAGCGATGTCATCGCCGGAAGGCAAGGCAGCGGCAAAAAATTTGATGGGTTTTGCTAAGGACATCGTCTCGATGATGTTTGCCGACGTCATTGAAGAAAAAGCCCTCGCCCAAGTTTAATCACAGACAAGAACAACACGGCAAGCCGTCTTTGCAATTGACATGTGAAGAACAAAATCCTGCCGTTTAGAGCGCAACGCTAAAGGAACGAACGATCATGCCTTCATCTACACAGCTTGAATCGACACTTAGTGGTTCTGCCCCCGAGTCATTCGGTTTCAAAAGAATCATCTACACGAAGAAAGGGTACATCGCCACCATCACAATCAACCGACCGGATGTGCTGAATTGCTTCGACATGGTCACGCTCAATGAGCTGTCGCAAGCGTATCTCGATAGCAGCCGGGATGATACCATCGCCGTCATCGTGATCACCGGCGCCGGTGACAAAGCATTTTGCACTGGTGCCGATCTGAAAGAACAAGACGAGGTCATTCTCAAAAAACCGAACGACTATCACAAATGGATGTATGCATTCATCGAGATGCACGACCGGCTGCGCAACATCGGGAAGCCGACAATCGCCCGGCTAAACGGCATGGTGGTCGGTGGCGGCAATGAGTTGAATATGGCATGCGATCTGGCTGTCGCGGCCGATCATGTGACAATCAGGCAGGTCGGCGCCGCCCGCGGCAGTGTCGCAGCTGGTGGCGCTACTCAGTGGCTGCCCTTAATTGTCGGTGACCGAAGAGCGAGAGAGATCCTCCTGTTGTGCGAGCCCATCGATGCTTATACGGCTCTTGATTGGGGACTGGTGAACCAGGTAGTGCCTTACACTCTGCTTGATTCTGCGGTCGAGCAATTAGCCGAGAAGCTCTACAACAAATTGCCGGAGTGCACTCGCTACACCAAACAACAGCTCAATTTCTGGCGCGATTTCTCCTGGGGCATGACCATCGGTCATGCCAGAGACTGGCTCTCATTGCATGCCGGTGCCTTTGAAACAGCGCAAGGACTCAGGTCTTTCCGCAAAAAAACGGACATTGATTACGGTCAGATTCGCTGCAAGGCAGCCGGTCCCGCACCGGCAATCAGCCCGACTGCAACACCAAAGGTCTGCGCCAGTTGCCAGGCAGTGATGGCGGATACTTTCAAGTTCTGTGGTGAGTGCGGCAAGTCCTTATAAGCGTTGCCCATAATCGTAAAGCCGCAAGGTGAGCGCAATATGGCAGGCAGTGGCAATCCCGACAGACTCTTTCAGAGTGGAGGCGGACAAGTTGAAACAAACGTTGACGAGGGAAAACGAAATGAAAGACGTAACATACAGGAATATCTTGACTGATCGTGATGGCGCCATTGGTATCATCACCCTCAATCGTCCAAAGGTGCTGAACGCCCTCAGTCACGAGCTTATGGAAGAGCTCGTTATGGCGCTCGAGGATTTTGACAAAGAGGATGGCATTCGCGTTATTATCCTCACGGGCGGAGAGCGCGCCTTCGCCGCTGGTGCTGATATCGGCAAGATGTCGGACGAGACGACGATAAGCATCATGCTCAAAGACCGATTCGCCACCTGGGACAAAGTCAGGAAAGTGAAGAAGCCTGTTATTGCCGCGGTTAGCGGCTACGCGCTGGGCGGTGGTTGCGAGCTCGTGATGACATGCGACATCATCATCGCTTCTGAAAGCGCTCAGTTCGGCCAGCCCGAAATCAATATCGGTGTCATCCCCGGTGCCGGCGGAACGCAGCGCCTGACTCGCGCGGTCGGCAAATACAAAGCCATGGAGATGATTTTGACCGGCCGTCCCATGACGGCATACGAAGCGCATCAGTGGGGTCTGGTCAACAAAGTCGTGCCGGTAGAACTGTTGCTCGAAGAAGCCAAATCAGTTGCCAGAGAAATAGCCAAGAAATCGCCTGTGGCTACCAAACTGGCTAAAGAAGCGGTTCTCAAAACATTTGACGGGCCGATTTCAGAGGGCTTGGAATTCGAGCGCAAGAACTTCTATATGCTGTTCTCTTCTGAAGATCAGAAAGAAGGCATGAAGGCGTTTCTCGAGAAACGGCAACCCACCTTTTCCGGCCGCTAGTTAATCGTTCGAGATCGTGCCACTGAGGAGTAACAGAGAATGACTGAAGAGAATATTTTGTTGACGGAGAAGAAGGGCAAAGTCGGCATCATTACGCTTAATCGCCCTGATAAGCTGAACGCATTCAACGACGAGCTGACATTCAGGCTGCAGGATGCACTCAAGGAAATGGAAAAAGACAAGGACGTGCGAGCCATTGTCATTACAGGCGCCGGACGCGGTTTTTGCTCCGGGCAGGATCTGCAGAGTCGCAGCATTTCACAGGACGTGGGCGAGCGCCCCTCTCTGGGAGACTCAATCAGACGGCGCTACAATCCAATCGTAACTCGCATTCGCAGAATGGAAAAACCGATTATCGCTGCTGTAAATGGTGTCGCAGCTGGTGCAGGTGCAAGTCTGGCCTTTGCCTGCGATCTTCGCATTGCCTCTGAAACGGCATCGTTTATCCAGTCATTCACAAAGGTCGGTCTGGTGCCCGATTCGGGCTCGACCTTCATGCTGCCCCGATTGATCGGAGCAACGAAAGCATTCGAGCTGATGGTTACAGCCGACAAACTGCCCGCTCAAGAAGCTCTCAAGCTGAATCTGGTGAACAAAGTTGTTCCCGAGGCTGAGCTCTTGAAAGAAGCCGTGGAACTGGCAGAGAAGCTGGCCGCCGGACCGACAAAGGCCTTTGGTCTGACCAAGCGCGCGGTCAATCGCGCCCTCTTCCACGATCTGGAAGAGCTTCTCGAATACGAGGCCAGTCTGCAAGAAATCGCCGGCAGAAGCGATGACTTCCAGGAAGGCGTGAAAGCCTTTGTCGAGAAGCGCACCCCAGCCTATACAGGCAGGTAGTCAGCCGGAAAGAGAATCATTGCAGTCCAATAAGTCTATCCGTAGTATCGAAGCCGATACCGAATCATCGAGCTCATACTCAATTATGGATGGAACGGATCGACTCAGCAGTTTATTATGTATTTGGAGAGAACGCAGCAGAAATTTTTGAATGGAACCCTTCACTCAGCCAAAGTTCACAGACAAACGCTACACGATCATAGATGAGCTGGGTCGCGGCGGCATGGGCATCGTTTATCGATGCCGCGACACGGTGCTAAATAAAGATGTCGCTGTGAAGGTTGTCGCCTGGAGTTTTTCAGATGTCGATGCCATCCGTTTCCATAATGAAGCGAAGGTGCTAGCCAGCTTACAACATCCAAACCTTCTGTCGGTGCTCCACTTTGGCTCTTCAGAAGAGGGTTATCTCTATCTGGTTACCGACATTCTAAAGGGCAAAAGTCTGTCGGACATTCTTGATGCAGGCAAAGTTCCTTTGGATGCCGCGCTGTCTATCTTCATCCAGATCTGCGATGGTCTCTCGCACGCGCATGCCAAAGGCATCTTGCATCGCGATATCAAGCCGTCAAATATTTTTGTCGAGCACGTCAAAGATTCCGTAATCGTAACTATCACAGACTTTGGTCTGGCGAAGCTCGTCTCCGGCGATCAAAACTTGACGCGCACGGGAGTCAGTGTGGGCAGCCCTCCTTACATGAGCCCTGAGCAGGTGCATGCAAAGCAGGTAGATGAGCGTGCCGACATTTATAGTATCGGCTGCCTGATGTTCGAAACTCTCACAGGAGTGCCGCCGTTCCTAGGCGAAAGCGTGCAAGAGGTCCTGATGATGCACATTCGCAACAAGCCCCCCAAACTCTCCGATATCGCACCGGATTTGGTACTACCCGAAGAGTTAGAGCGAATCGTCGGTAAATGTTTGGAGAAGAACCCATCCGATCGATACGACTCGACGGCCGATCTTAAGAAGGATTTGCAGCGGGTTCAAAAGATAGTCAGTCCAAACTTTTACAGCGCCTCGAGCAGTGCGCTGAGTGGCACATACGCGCTGATGAGCGGAGCACATAACCTGTTGACCGGTGCTCAACAACTGGTGGCGGGAACACAGGGTATTCTCGGTGGCTTGAAAGGCGATCAGGCGCAAAAGCCCGGCAAGAAATCGCCACCATGGGCGGTGATTATTTTCGCTGTTGCCATTGTCGGTTGCCTGGCTACTGTCTGGATCATTGCCAGTTCGCTAATGGCACCAGAACCTGACTTCAACGAGCTCAACGAGCGCCAGAAAACGGTCACATTCGCCGTCAGTAAAGAAGACAGCAAGCGCGAAACTATGATTGCAGAGGAACGGCTCATGGCAGTCGAGAATCCGGAGCAGAACAAAAAGGAAAAGGTATGGAATACGCCCAAGACAGATACCCGCAGGAAGCTCCAAACTCTAGGGAACAATACTCAATTTCTAGATTTAACCAACACCGAGATTTTAGATAGCGACACTGAACTTTTAAGAGGGATGAAACTCTATGGGCTTAGGCTGACTGGAACATCGGTTTCATCGAAAGCTTTGAAGCCGATCGCAGGTATTACCTCTCTGGAGATCCTGTGGCTGACCGGTTGTAAGCACTTAACGGATGATGCCGTATTGAACTTGAGCGGCATGCACAATTTGATCGACTTGAGCTTGAGCGGAACGAACCTCACCGATAAAGCCATCGCATCCATAGCCGAGATGAAACTGGAGAATCTGAGATCTCTAGAGCTAGATCGTTGTCCTAACATCAAAGGTTCGACAATCGATAGATTGTCCGTCTCCATGCCGCGTTTCAGCAGTCTGTCCATGGAGCACAGCGGCTTTGCAAGAGAAAATCTCTGGCGAGTAACATGCATATCTACTCTTACTTCCCTTAATGTGAACGGCCTCGACTTAAAGGACGAGGATATGGAGATACTTGTATCAACTCCTGATCACTGGCTATTGTCAAAGCTCGATCTGCGCAATAATCGCGCCTTGACTGATGCAGGGATCATGAATCTTGCAAAGATCAGCACGCTGAATAATTTAGACGTGCGCGGCTGCACCGGTCTGACACGAGGCGGACTGGCGAGGCTACAAAGACACATCCCTCGCTGCAAAATCTCGGCTGATTAGCTCTGGCTGTTTAGTTTTGGTGTTTAGTTTTGGTGTTTAGTTTTGGTGTTTAGTTTTGGTGTTTAGTTTTGGTGTTTAGTTTTGGTGTTTAGTTTTGGTGT
>JAJPJO010000247.1 GCA_021324135.1 Pseudomonadota bacterium | reverse complement strand
GCTGGCGAGCGCCTGCGCATTGTCTTTGAGCAGGATGAGCATTTTCGTTTTGAACCGCCAACAACCAGCGTCGCTCGGGTCCAACTCGAGGGCTTTGTTTATGTCTTGAAGAGCAGCCCTGGCGCCATCAGTTTCATATTTCAGTTCGGCACGGTGGTCGTAGAATCTGCTCTGTCGAGGATCTAGTGCTATGGCGGCGTTGAAGTCCTTGAGCGCATCGCTGCGCCGTTCGAGTCGTAGCTCGGCTTTGGCGCGATGAAAGTAAGCCTCGCTATTCTTTGGATTGGCAGCTATGGCGCGATCAAAGTACGGTATGCACTCTCTATATCTGTTGTGCTCCAGTAACGACGCGCCTTTGTTAAAGTCATCACCGTAGCCTGAGACCTGGGTCGAAACGTTTGTCGTCAGCATAAGAGCGACAAAAGCGATCAGAAACTTCGACATTGTTGGCACGTTCATGTCCCATACCCGACCCGTTGATCGGTATCTTAATCTCTATGGTAACCCCGGGAGGCATGGAGTAGTCGAGGCCTGAGTACAATTGAGACAGATGTCCCGGATGACGGCCAATGAAATCAGCATCCTTCAAATTCATCGCGCTTTTAGGTTTACCTGCGCTCCTTGGCGTGCTCTCGGAGCAGGCTTGCCTGGCCACAGACAAAGGCGGCAAAACGAAAACCCTTCAGGTCTGGGCGCTGGAGCAGCAGCATGATTATATGGGCCCGTGCAAAGTGTATCTTTGCTCTGAGGCAATGCGAGTCGACTACGTGCGCAACGGTATCACGATTATTTCTCGGCCGCCCGACTGGATGGTAATCGCTTTCTCGCCCATTATCAAGAAATACAGCGTCACAAAACCGCAAGCGGTTCGGGGAGTGTTCACTTTCGCTATGACGATGGGCACTGGCAGGGACGTTGCTGGTCTGCCCCTGTCTCTGCAAGGTCATTGCACCACCAGTGGTGTCAAAGCCGCTACATACATAACCACAAAAAAGTTCGAAGATGAGCAGATGAGAGAATTTGCCAACCATGAAATTCATCCATCATCAGTACGCTCTGCCGTTTATCAAGTTGCTGATTCGCTCAAGACTCCCGCCCAGCAAAATTTTATTATGGCGCGCATCTATGGCTGTCCGGTGTCGGAGGGCATACCGCTTGAGCTTACCTACAAAAGAGTGCGTGCCGGTCAGATTACCTACCTGTCTACAAAGTCATGCAAGATGACTTTTGTGCCGGCATCTACTTTCAATCTGCCCTCTGGTTATTCGCGAGTTCCCTCTATGGGGTCGCTTCTAGCCGAGACCAACTCCGGGAAGGGCGGCATCGGGCTGATTCTGCATGAGATGGACAAAACCAAGGAATTTCCTTTGCCAACACGAGACTGATAGAGACGATCAAGTAGAGGCGATTTCAGCCATAAATTTGCCAAAATTCTGAACGGATCGTGCCAAGCTCTCTGAGTAAGATTTCTCCAGTTGTTGACTGCTGGAGCGATTCTACTCATGAACAGAGCGCCGAGTTTACTTACCATGGTCGTGACAATCATTCTGGCGTGTGGATCGCCATGCTCAGCGCAACCGATTCAGTTCGACCTGGGAGGAATCTATCCGGGGCAAACGAACTCAAATAAACCCCAAACTCTTTCTGCGAATCAGCCGGCGGGGTCAGCTCAAAAAATTCGCTTGGCCGGCGTTGCCATGCCGGGTTCGCTAAACTCAGGCAACTTAAGCTCGGCGACCGGCAATTTCTCCAACCCAAGCTACGCTACCGGCGAAGGCCCGTCTGCCATGGGCGGCATCACAGCAGGTAGAACTCGAAATCAGAAATTCGGATTTGACTACGCACGCACCAACACATTGGCACCGAACAGTGTCAACATGTATCCGATTCCATCCGGCACGTTCGACTACGGCTTCCCGAAAACGGGACCGTCTCCTTATCTTGGCACTTCCGGAACGTCAAGAAAAACATCGCTTGGGGGCATGCTGCCTCAAACAGCGACAAGTTCGGTAGATCTAAATATATGTGATGCAGGAACTCTGGGTGGTGGTGGCGCATCTGGTGGCGGGGGCGATGGCACCGGAGGCGGTGACGGCGGCTCGGGTCAACAAGCACCGCCCGATCTGCCACCTGGTTGGGCGGCTGTAATGTGTCATGGAATCTATGCCGGCGCTATTCCCCCAGGCGGAACCGTCCTGGCGTTCTGGCAAGGTGCATACGGCTTCGCCGGCGATGCTGCGCAGCAAGCCGCACTCAAGCAAGAAGGCGAATGGCTCATAGCCAATGGAGAAGTTGGTCAGTAATTCTGAATACCTTGTTTAATCTGCTCAGCTATACTGGTATTAATTGAACAACCCCGATTTGTAGACCCCTATTCTCGAACCGTTCAAAGAAAATACCATGCCAAATCCGTCATCAGCCAAAAAGGCGAACCCGTTTGCAGTTCAGCGGGCAAAATTAAAGGCGACATACAGGACTGCCAGATTTTTACTGAAGATGTTCGGGGCTATTACTTTGCTCCTCGCCCTCGTCATGACATGGGTTCTCTCAAGCTTGTTTCACTTGAACATACCGATGGCGTTTCTCGGATCTATCGTTGCTTGTATCGTGCTGGGAATGGTCGTTTTGCCTGTAAAAGTGGTCTGGAGATCGAAACTCTCTCAAATTTGCCAGGTCGAGGGCCCGTGGGAGCTGGCTGATGAGCTGACTTTCTCCGAGATCGGCACTGCCCTTGATGACATTCTGAGCGGTCGGCGGCCGCGCGAGGAGAAACCTAACCTGGCGCTCGCTTTGACGAACGTCAAACTGCTTTTCATTCGCAAAGGCGAACCTCAAAAGGCGCTTAAAATTGCCGAGTATCTTGTCGAGAATTCCGAGCCCGGAACAAGCAATTATATTTACCAGAAAAACACCTTAGCCTGCTTGAATGTCGAGATGGGGATGTATCAGCACGGTATGGCGTTGCTGCGCGCCAATCTCGCTCAGCTGGAATCCGAGGAACGAGCGGGATCGCCTGCGTATAATTCCGTGATGCTCGGCATGCTCGAGGCTTATATTCAGCAGCGGCGAGTTGATGAGGCCGAAATGTGGCTCGCCAAGCTTAAAGAGAGCATTGATACCATGCACGGAAATACCTGCAAAAACCATACCGATGAGTTGGTCAAATTCGATGTGGGCAGTTTCGAGAAGGACATGGCCTTTTATTGGAAGGGTTTGGGACGTATAAAAGCGATCCGTGATGACGTTTCAGCCGAGGATGCATTCAAGCAGGCTCTGGAGCTGATGAGCAAGGAGTGCAATCGTAAACACCTGACCCTGCTCTATCCTGAGATTATGCTGAAATTTGCAGACTTCAAAATTCAACGCAAGAAATATAGAGAAGCGGAGTCCTTGATCAAAGACGCAATCGCCTACTTCGATCAGAAAACGAGATACAGAGGGCCCGCATATTTATCAGGTCAGTGCGCCCATGCCTATGTCAAATTCAAGACCGGAGCGGCTCCCGAACAATGCCTGCAGGATATGGAGGCGGCGGTGACCGCACTCAAGTCACACTATCAGGAAGGTCATCCATTGATAGCAACAGCTCTAGCTCAACTGGGCGAATGTTACATCGCTGCCGGGAAATACGACGCAGCCAGAGATGCATTGGCCAGAGCACTTTCTGCAAGGAAAACTTTGTTTCCGCAAAACGACGCCACCATACTTGAGGTCGAAAATCTTTTGGCGTCGGTGCCTGAAAATGCCTCTCTCAGCGCTTGACGGCAATTGAAACGGTGTGGTGTGAGCTTGTTGAGACATTGCAAACGAACGCGAAGCTTGCTCCTGGCTTTGTCGTGTTTTGCAGTGATGGTTCCTCTTTGTTCTTGCTCTGATGAAGCAAACGATCAAGTCAAAAAAGAGGAGGCTGATGAGAAATCCAGAGAATCTTCCGAATTCAAAAAGCTGTTCTTCGGTCCACCGAAAACCTCATTGGCCATGGCTATCCGAAAGTATTCCAAAGGTATCGATCGGGCTGAGCTCGCCTCAGGAACAAAAGGTCTTCTCATCGCCGGGAAGAGAGCTGTCGACTCGGATGACTATTACAGCGCCGAAGAGATTCTCAGCGAGGCGCTGCGTCGCGATCCTGACAATGGCGAAGCCTACTTCCTCAGAGGACGAGCCCGATCGAATGCCATCGTATCTGATGACAAATTAGCCAGGGAGGATCTCGAGAAAGCGATTCAACTTGGCGCGAGCAGTTTCTCCGCTTACAAATACCTGGCCAGAATTTATTCTGATGAGAAGCAGTACGATAAGGCCCTGGGTGCACTGGGGGAGATGATTAGGCTCGAGCCGAAGTCGAAAGAATCTTACCGAGAGCGCGCCGCGGTTTATATCGCTCTTGGACAAAACGATAAGGCCCTGGAAGACTACACCCATGCCTTGAAGATGGATCCGACCAATTCCGATATCTTTTATAAGCGCGGACAATTGTTTGAATTGCTCAAGCGATACGATGAAGCGATGAGCGATTACAAATCAGTTATAGCCAATGAAAATAAGCCAACAAAAATTCCACTGAAGGGACTGGCTTATAGACGGATTGCGAACTTGTTGAGCCGGCAAGGAAAATATCAGCAGGCAGTCGACATTCTCGGCAAAGCCATAGAATTGGATAGCTCCGATGACGAACCGCTGAGGCTGCGCGGAGATCAGTTCATGAAAATGGGCAAAGTCGATCGCGCCATTGAGGACTATACAAAAGCGGTTGAGCTTGCTCCGGAGACAAGCAGAAACTATCATGCAAGAAGCATTGCTTATGAAAAGAGCGGACAGAAGCAGCTGGCCGAGCGCGACCGCGCTCAGTCTTCCAGGCTCCAGGAAAAGCCTGCCGAGGCGACTTTGTATGAGTTAAAATAACTTGGGCTTCCAGCGGGCATATAAACCTGTTGGTGTCGAGTGCACTGTAATTTGGCGACAATCAGTATTCATGCTTGATGAAAAACAAGACAAACTGAAAATCCGCGTGGAGTCAGCTGCCGGAACGTCCTCCGTCGAGGTGAATGAGGACGAGGGAAGGGACACAGTGAGAATTTCTCCGCCCAAGGGTTTCGGAGAAAAGCTCAGCAGCCGCTACGAACTGCTCGAAGTGATCGGTGAAGGCGGTATGGGAACTGTTTACAAAGTGAGGCACGTATTTACTAACCGCCTGGAAGCGCTCAAATTAATGAATTCAGGCGTGAAAAGCTCGGTTGCGCCGGCGCGGTTTCAACAAGAGGCGCGAGCTGCATGCGCATTCAGTCATCCAAACGCAGTCGCCGTCTATGACTTTGACCTGCTCCCTGATGGGCGGCCCTATATGGCGATGGAGTATGTTGATGGCATCAATCTGGCCGATTGGCTCGATAAGCACGGCCCCATGGATTACAAGCTCGTGCAGGATATCTGTGCACAAGTTTGCAAAGCACTTGCTGCCGCCCACGAACGCGGTGTCATCCACAGGGATGTGAAGCCGAGCAACATAATGATAAAGGGAGACCAGCCTGGGAAAGTTTCAGCCAAAGTAGTCGACTTCGGAATCGCCAAGGTAGTCACCACATCCGGTGGCACAGACGTA
Organism: Pseudomonadota bacterium; assembly: GCA_021324135.1. Classification (GTDB taxonomy): domain Bacteria; phylum Cyanobacteriota; class Vampirovibrionia; order Obscuribacterales; family Obscuribacteraceae; genus JAJPJO01. The sequence goes on along the minus strand of JAJPJO010000247.1, from coordinate 92,829 downwards.
TCACTTACGGCCACCGGTCAAGTATTCGGAAGCCCCCAGCATATGAGCCCGGAGCAATGCATGGGGACGGAAGTGGATGCTCGCAGCGATATCTATTCCCTCGGTTGCGTTATGTACCAGCTACTTACCGGACGGCCCGCCCATACCGGGGACAATCCGCTGGCGATAATTTACAGCCGGCTCAATGACCATCCGCTTTCTTTTAAGGACGTGGCTCCGAATTTAGTTATTCCTGCCGAGATGGAGAGGATAGTTTTTAAAGCGCTCGAGCGCGATCCGAATGAACGCTATCAAAATATGCAAGAGCTTCTTGCCGATCTTGAAGCTGACTTAGGCGCCGAACGACCGCCTGAAGGCGACATGCAGCAAGCAAACGAGGCAAAGAAAAGCCTGAAGCCTGTTCAGGATTCCGGTCAAAACCCCGGTCAGAACCCGGCGAATAAATATGTTTCGCTTGCGGTGAGAACAATCGTCTCCGTTGCTTCTGTGGTCTTCGTGCTTGGTTGTGCCTATTATCTCTGGTGGACTGCCAATCAAATGCAAAATCTTGCTGATACAGCTCAACACGTAGGGCAGGCGCGGAGTCATAAAGGAACCCATGCCCAACGCCAAGTTCTTGTAGGCGTTGCCGACAGTCCGATCGATAAAGCAAGAAAACAGATGGATTCACTAGACTTAGAGGCAGATGCGGTCAATCCAGAACTGTCGGCATCCGCGCGGCAAGAGAAGATAGAGGAAATAAGGCGAGAGTACGACAAGGCGCTGTCTGTAATCCACTCGCTTAGGCTCGGCACCGAGGAAGAGGCAGCGGCATTGCAGCGATATGGAAAGAAGCTGTGCCAAATGAGGCAATTTGATGAGGCCGAATCTAAGCTAAAGGCAGCACTGCGAGTCTATAAAGATCTCAACGACGCGGCGGGGGTGGGCGAAACATACCTTCAGATGGCTGTCACTAAAAATTGGCAGGGTCAGCATGATGCTGCGATACCATTGTCTAGAAAGGCAGTCGAAGTCGAAGACAAAATTGATCCACAAGGCAATTATGCCATGTATGCGAATTTCGAGCTCGGCGTTTCGTGCTTCAACTCAAGCAGTCGAGATTCTAAGCAATTGGTCGAGGCAGAGAATGCATTTGGTCGCGTTGTAACTTTTGCCGGCATAGATCGCGGATCAGATCACCCATACATTGCATATCAATATCTTGGACGCATAGCGGAGCGCGAGGGCAAGCATGAGCTTGCCTGTGAATATTTCGAAAAAGCGCTTGAGGGTTTTGAGAAGCATCAGAACAAAGAAACCATGAAGGAGCATCTGGGGCTGATGGTTCAGCTTTATAGTCAAGACGGATCTGACAAAGCGAAGTTGTACCAGAAGAAGCTTGATGATTTGTTGGGCAGCGATCCATCTCTGCGCCAGAGACCGTGATCGAGTCAATGGAGGCGCAGGTCATTTAAAGAGTGGAGCATTTTCTGAGCGATAACAGATCATTGCGGCGATTGCTGCCTTTTCTGTTTCTTGCTCTTAATCTGGTTCTTGTATGGCCGTCACTATTTCCAGCCCTTGCTGACATTGAATCATGGGACGAGTCGCTGTACATTTTTCATGGTGTGGAACTGGCTCATGGAACGCTTCCCACTATTGCGAATAAACCGTTAAGCGCCATTCTCTACGCCATCATTTACCAATTCGTCGGGCACTCATCCTCATGGTTTGTTCAATGCTGCGGAATTGGGCGCCTGGTGCTTTTTGTTTTGATGTGGTTAAGCGCCTTAAAATTGGCTGACTCGCTGCGGAGGTATTTCGATCCGCTGATCATGCCGGCTTTGCTCCTCTCGACAAACTGGCTCGTCGGATCGATTCGCTGGGCCGGCGATTCATTGTTCAGTACTTGTGCTTGTCTCTCTCTTGCGCACACAATCAGTTTCCAGGAAGAGAAGAAGATCAAAGACATACTCCTGGCAGGACTTTTCGTGGGTTTCGCGAGCCTGGCGCGAAGAGAAGGGTTGCTTTTGATTATTCCTTTGCTTATATCAGTTCTGCTTTCCGCACTGCCTGTGGTGCGCTGGCGCAAGCTTTGTTTTGCGATTGTTCCGATTTTCGTGGTGCTGGCACTGTTTACTGGTTGGCATCGCTTGAGGCAAAACGATTGGGGTTGGGAGATGCCCAGGCAGCAATTCTACGAAATTTTCGAACAGGGGCAGGCGTCCCTGCTCGAGCATCCTGTCACCGGATACAGTGGCAGCGGCAACAAGTGGAGAGAAGCGCAACGGTTGGCCGAACAAATTTATGGCAACATGCAATCAAATGATGCATCGGTCTTGAATGCCATTGCTCGCAACCCAGGCATGTTTCTAACGAGCATTCTTCGCCGGTTGGCGTTGATACCGCATCATTTCTTGATCGTTACAGGGGCTGTCGGAGCTGCGCACATCTGTCTGGCATTCAGAGGCATAGTCGGACTGATTGAGAAACGGGAGTTTAAGGTACTCTTACTGATGTTCGCCTGGATGCTGCCGTTGCTGGCGCAAATTACGATCAATTTTGCCGAGCGCATGGTGCTACTCGACTATTTTGTTGTGATATCACTTGCATGTTCAGGAGTGCAATGCGTCCTGAAGCACAGGAGATCTCGCAATGAGTTGATCGGTTGGGGGTTTCTCTTTGCAGTTTTGCTCTTCAGTCAGTTTCTGCTCAATGCATTAGCTGTGGGCGTTATTATCTTCGTCGCTGCGCTGATTTTCACGCTGACATTCAAGACAAGACTGAGCGAATATACGAAGAATGCGGATGGCTTGCTGATTCTTACCTGTGTCTTGATGTACCTGCACGGTCCTTATCTTTCTCCTGTTTACAGAGATCCTCATTGCGAAGATGTCGAGCAAGCCAATCTGTTTATGCAGCAAAAGCTGGCGCCGCGTGCCCGCATCATTGCATGCGCTCCACGCGATATTGTCGCCGCCAATCTCGAATTTGTTAATCCCTGGACATTACTGAGCGCCAAATGCGGCCCGCAAGAAATCATGGATTACCTGAACCGGAGCAATATTGAAGCAGTTTATATCGATGATGAACTCAGGCGTGATGAGCCGCGATTTTGCGAGCAGATTCATAGTTTGAGTGGTCATGGTTTGAAGAATATCTACAGGAGCTCTTCCGGATCGATCGAGATATTTGCTCGATGATTTTTCTCCTTGCCGCCTTGCTTGAGGGCGTTTCTCCCAGAAGAAATGAGCACTGCTCAAAACCTTTTTTCGAGCTCGGCGAGCCACTGCTTGCACAGAGACTCCGCACCTTCATCCAGTCCACCAAGATGTCCGTTTGCATTCAACCTGATCAAATGCTTCGGTCCTTGCACTACCTGATAAATGTGCTCGGCTTGCTCGAAAGGCAAAATCGGATCGTCGATCGAATGAATAATCAGCACCGGAATCTTAGTCTTTGCCAAAACATGCCCGCCCAGATCAGGTTGCGGAAATGCAAAGTCAGGGTACATTCGGAGGATTGGCACGACATGCTTGGCCACATCGCTGATGCGCCAGTAAGGGCTGATCAGAAAAATGCCTGCACATTCCCGGCGGCAGGCAATATCGCAGGCCGCACCGGTGCCTATTGATAAACCGCAATGAATAATACGATTGGCTGAAACTCTTTTCTCGTTTCGAACAAAAAGGTAAGCGGCCTCTGCATCTCGACGCAATGCTTCATTGGAGGGCTTTCCCTCGCTCAAGCCGAACCCCTCATAGTCGTATATGAGCACGGAAGCACCCGCGTTTCTCAACACTTTTACCGAAGAGAAGTAGTGGGCGATATTATTGCCCTGTCCATGGTGAATGATTACGGTAAAGTATGCCTTCGAGCAGGGGAAGAACCAGCCATGCAGCTTGGCGCCGTTGGCCGCAGTTATCCAAACATCCTCGTGCTCAAGCTGGTTGGCGATACTATATTTGGTGGCATCAAATGGTCTGGGCGAAAATTCGAGTGATGCAAAGGTATTCGGTGACAAGCCGATGTAGAGGGTGAGCAGAAGAAAAATGGAAAGGCGCGCCAATTTCAATGCCCAGGCGCGATTGGCTTTCTTCACGTTGCTTGATTGAATCAGTGGCGGCTTGTGGTTCCGGCAATCAGGTGACATCATTCTCCTCGATCATGATAGGATGGCGCCGTGTTTTTCGATCACGACGTGATTCCATATCAGCACCGCGCTTGACCTGCTGACAAGCACAACGCCACACTTCATTAAGTGTCTGAAACGATTGAGCTTATCGACCACGAGGTAGGAGATCTTGGGAGGACAATTATGAGCTTAGATGGTCGCCTGGTCGGCACTGATTTCGACGAGTACGAAGAATTTTATCAGCCGATCGTTGAGTGTATGCGCAAGGAGCTGGCGGAGCGGGGTGTTGATGCAGGTGCCTTAAATGTCGGCAGCGCCGGTCAGACATACGCCGATCAAATAGGCCGCACTGCCAGTCTGCATCTTCTCAGGAGCTATGCGGCCTGCGTCGCCGTGCACGGCTCCGCACCGGATGAGTCGGAACCTTCGGTGATCGGACACGAACTCAATCAAATGTATGAGGGGCGTTTGTCACCTCAGCCGTTTTTTCATTTGATAATCCATTCAGAGGAAAAGGGATTTTACATTCCCGTCGACTTCAAGATGCCATTCAGTTTCGAAGCTCCCGGACTGAACGGCACATGGACATGCGATCTTGGCTCATCGCAAGCGCTGCTGCGCGAATTGGACGAGCTCAACAAGTTTCTCCAAATGCCCGGCGATTTAGGCGAACTATGCGGCAGTGCGAGAGTCGAGCAGGAAATAGAGGGCGATCCCTTTCATGCAGAAAAATGGGTCTGGGCTGTGCTGCACTGGCTGGCGCGGGAGAGCGTGGCAAAAAGTTTGCTCTTCGAGTTTTGCTGATCGTGTTCAGATCCGCACGATGATCATCCAGGCGATTATGAACGTTTCTCTGATACCACGCGCGGTGCAGGAGCAGTGTCGGTCAAACCCAGAAGCCGCTTGCCGTTTTTACTGGCTACGATCTCAAACTCCTTGGCGCTCAATGCACTTTTCACTTCGCGAATCGCTTGCCATGGTTGGAACATGGGATAATCAGAGCCAAATAAAATGCGCTCCGGTCCCAGCGCATCGACCGCCCGGCGCACAATGCGGGCAGGCTGCCAGGACGTTTCCAGCATCACATGAGGATTCTTTTGGGCTACTTCTATGGCGGCGCGCCACGATTCCCAGCCAAGATGATTGAGAATGAAAGTACAATCCGGAAATGCCTTGATAATGGGCTCGATTGCCGAAATCTTGCTGCAGGCTGCCTGACCCGTCAGTGATTCAATTGGAATGTGACCGGTGTGTATGGCGACCGGTAAATTGTGTTCGCTGGCCAGAGCCACAAAATCTTTGGTGGCATCAAATAAATCATCGGCGTGATAGCCGCCTACCATCGGATGTATTTTGATTCCTTTTATTGCTTTCGATTCAATAAAGGGGGACAGGTACCCGACCGGATCGGGCTCGGCGCGGCAGACAGAGCCAAAAATAGAGAAGCGCCCCGGATAAGCTTGCACTTGCTCAATCAGATCTTTCGTTTTGGTCAGCGGCTCAAGGGAATAGATGACGGAATGCGCCACCCCGAGCTTATCCATATTGTGAATCAGGCGCTCGAGCCCATGCCGTTTGAATAATCGCAAAGCTTCCATCAAGAAGATGCCGCCGAAGCGCGAATAGACGAATCTGCTTATGTCATTGTTGAAATTGATGGCGATATGTCTGAGGAGCTGATCGTGGATGCCCTCGGTCAAATCAGCAATCGGCTCGACAATCGGCACCACATGTTTGAAAAACATCGTTTGCCGCGCTTCCGGAAAAATTTCCTCCACGCCGGCCAGCGACATGATGTGGGTGTGAAAATCGACGATCTCTACTTTCTTAATCACAAAGATGACTTGCGCCCAAACGACTACAGTAGACCACGCACTATACTTGCATAGCACTGAGAACTTTTAGCGCTGCCGAGCTTTCATTTTGCCGTTTTGTCATGAATCATTAGATCTCTTAACCTCTTGCTCAGGTTTTTCAGGCGGGCTCAACTTCTTGAGCGCCTCGGCATGCAACCGGTTTGCCTCGGCAAGTGTTTTTTCATTCGACTTTGTTTTGGGGTCGTTGAGCAGTTGCTGGCACAGACTTTCAGCTTCCTGAGCCTTGCCTTCTTTAAGATAGATCTTGATTAGCTTAACCCGCGCCTCATCCAGAGAAGGTAAATTAATGGGCGCGCCAATGAATTTCAAGGCATGTAACTCAGTTGTTCGCTCGTTGAGCTTGTCAGCCTCTTCTATGGTTGCGATTGCCTCTTGCAGCGCTTGCTCAGCCCCGTTGAAATCCTTTTCCCCATTGAAAGCCTCGGCAAGCAGAAGATCGGCGTCAGCCAAAAGAATTCTATTCTTCCCCTTATCACTTTTGGTAAGCGCGATTGCTTCCCTGAATTGGCTGACGGCATCCTTATACCGATGCGCCTGGCTAAGAGTGTAGCCTCGCATAATTTCTACCACTGCAAGCCGCGTCGGCTCGGAAGACATGGGAATCAACTCGGCGAACCTATCGGAAGCCTCATCATAGCGCCCGTTCGATAAAGAAGAGCAAGCCTTGGCGGAGTACAGTCCCCAACGCAAATCATCGCAAACTACTATAAGGCAATAGATCAGCAATATAGAGGGACCGACGGCTGTGAGCGCGAACCATTTCATTGAGCTGCGGAAGTTGGACTTAAGTGCGGCGGCGAACTGTTCGCCTGAGGTTCGCTTCAGGCAGGTATGGCAGACGGCAAAAAGGAAAGCAAAAATGGCAGCGATTAGCAGCGCGATGATGGTGACCATCGGATAAGCGGGAAGTACTTCCGGGAGTCCCCAAAAATAGAATGGCAGCGATGAAATGAAAGTCAGTAAAGCCAAGACCGACAGGATGAGGCAAATGATGCCTGCGATGCGGACGCTGACTCTCAGGGCGAGCCTCTCAATGGCTTTTGGTTTCGGATCGCTGGTCATGGTTGCGTATTAAACGGCGTGCAGTGCCAAATACGAGAAGTGGGCTTGAGCATCAACTCGTTGTTATTTTACCACCCACCACAAGCAAATCTAGTCGATCTTCTCACCGCACCTATTCATATCTTTTTCATATCTTTTGTGCGCATCTGCATGCCAGGCACCGTTAGCGGTGCCAGAACCTTTCCGAGAGATCTGGCACCGGATACGGTGCACGCAAACTGATTGTCATCTGACTTGGCTCAAAGTTTATCTCTGAAATGTGAGAAAGTCATGAGAAAAGTCGCCGACGTTCCGGCAATGATCCCGAAAAAGACTGTTCAATTCCACAGTGCCTGTGCCCGCCTTCTGCATTATGCTGTGGGCAAGAGTTCGGGACCTCGATGGTCTGGACGGGTATATAAACTAAACCGGAGGTTGTGAGGCTATGAGCGATAAGGGCGGCGACCAGAATCTTAGCGAAAAGCCTGGAAAGCGGCTGAACGAGCAAACCACCGCTGCCGGTACTGAGAGCATTCCAAATAATGTCCACGGCCAACAGGAATATTTGAAGATGAAGCCCTGGCAGGCCAATCAATATCCGACCAGTCGCGAAGGCGCCGACGAGAAAGCTTATGTTCCCGGCTATACATACACTCGCCAGGAAGCGGACAAGTATTTCAGGGAACTCTGCGGCAAGGATAACTGGGACAACTCCGAAATCGAATTTATGCGAGCCTACAATAAGGTGCGTGAGGGGACTACTGCGCAAACGGCAAGCGGCTCGAGCGGTGAGTCCACCGGCAGAGCGGACGCGCAGCCTGTGCGAGATGATCGGCACAGCTCGACTGAGAATGATGCGAGCGCCGGCAGACTTTTGAAAGTCGGAGAGCGGCAGATGAAGTTCGAGCTTGGCGGCGAGGCCGATCTGGTCGGCTGGAGACGCTGGCAGGAAGCCTTCAATCGAGAGGTTTATCGAAAGCTGGAGCAGCTTGCCACCTCCACGAAAATACCAGCCGGGTCACATGTCGACATGAATTACACCGTTTACCGTGATGGGCGCTTTTCATATAATTTGACGGGAAATAATCTGCAATACAACACGATGGTGAAGCGAGCCGTAGATGACACGCTGCGATATCATCCTGAATTGAAAAGATTTCCCGAGCGGGCCAAAGAAATGACCTGGTCGAGGTCGGTGACATTCAATGCCGGTGGTCCGAGCGGGTATCAGACGGGCGATGTGCAAGATGACGTCGAAAAACGCTAGAGAATGCTTATGATCAGGTTTTTGTTTCTCCTGCTCAATGTTGCAGTCGTAATGGCAATGCTCGTGTTTGCGCTCTTTTGCATACCCTGCTGCGCGCAAGATGTTTTTACCTCGCGCGGTGTGCACAGAAATATTCCCGAGTTCATTCTGGACAAGAATCGTTTCCTCATGAGCGTTGATAGCGAAAAGGATATGCTCGATCTCAGGCAGCATCTTCGCCTCGCCAGAACGGCTGGGCATCAAGAAGATGTAATCTCTACCTTGAGCATGCTCGGGGCGCTGATGGATCGAGAGGCAAATTTTTTTGATGGTCAGCGGTATCATGACGAAGCGCTTCAACTTGCTATCCGCCTTTTTCCAGATCGATCACCAGCGCTGGCAGCGGCCTACCATAACCAGGCCGCCAATAGAGAATTGCAGAAACACTTCGATGAAGCCGTCAGTGCATATGGAAAAGCGCTGGGCATCTGGCAGCGCCAGGAGAAAATCGATAAAGCGAAAACTGCTCTGGAATACTTCGGGCTGGCTCGGTGCTTTGAAGCGGAAAAATTATACGATGCGGCAATTTCCGGGTATAAAAAAGCACTGCGTGATGCACGAGAATCCGATGCCGTTGAAATGAAACAAGAGATTTTGCAGGAGCTTTCTTCATTGCTTTCCGAGCAAGGCAAAGTCGAGGAAGCCGCTGATTGCATCAAGGAATACAATAAGACCGAGGAGAAATTGAGGGAATCAGAAGGTGACTCTAAGCGAAAATCATTCCACGACAGTCCAGGTCAACGGTAAGGAATACATTTATTTCGGGGGCACGAATTATCTCGGGCTGGCGCACCGCCCTGAGCTAATGAAGGCTGCTCAAGCGGCATTCGAGCGCTATGGCTTCAGCACAGGCGCCTCGCGTTTGACTTCGGGGGAAAACGATTTGATGCTGGAGCTGGAGAAAGAATTGGCTCAATTTGCCGGAGCGGATGGAGCCGTGGTTTTGCCCGCCGGCTTTCTCTCGAATCAAGCAGTGGTCGAGGCGATTGATGCCAAGGTGGACATCTGGATTGTGCAGTCGCACAGGCACGGCAGCATCATGTCGGCTCTGGCGCACAGCAATAAACCGCGACTGGTTCATGAAGAGTCCGCGCCGGGCAAGAGCTTGCGCGAGCAGTATTCGCTGCCCGCACATTTTACCCTGGCTGTATTTGCCGAGCCAATCACGCCTCTTGTCGGTGAGCTCGCCGATCTGAAAGCGCTGTGCGGAGGACTCAAGTCATCGGATTATTTGATTGTCGATGAGGCTCATTCCTTCGGGGTGTTGGGTGAAAACGGCAAAGGCGCTCGTGAGCAATTCAATCTGCAGGAACTTGATAATCATTTGATCCGAACCGGCACATTCAGCAAAGCGCTCGGCAGTTACGGCGGTTTTGTTCTTGCTGCCAATGAGGTGATTCTGCAAATCAAGCAGAACTCAACTTGCTTGCGGGCGAGCACATCGCTGCCGGCACCCGTTTGTGCTGCGGCGCTTGAAGCTCTCCGCCTCATGCAAAAAGATCGCGGCGAAACGATTGATAAGCTCAAGAAAAACATCAAGATGCTGAATGAGGCGCTCTGCGATCTGGGCTTGGAAAACCATGGCAACAATTGTGTTCCCATCTATTATCTGGAGAACTCGCAGGCTGTGGCTCGCCTCAGAGATGCGCTCCCTTCCGCGGGTATCTTCGTTCCTTCCATCACCAGTTATTTTGCCGGCTTCTGTGAAATCGGTTTGCGCTGGACTATTCAATCCGGACACAGCCATAATCAACTGCAGAGCCTGATCGATCAAATCGCAATCCATGCAGGCAAACAAAAATCAAGTTCGTTTTGAGCCGCGGGAAAACTGCGGCGGATCAGCCGGTTTGCAGGTCTCTTTGAACGGCTGCGAAACTGAGCAGTGCCTGCTCCAATCTAGCACCACCGATGGTGAGGAGATCGACCAGATTGCGAGCATGGGAGATTACGGTCTCATCATAACTGCACATCTTGATCAAGACATTCGCTAATTTTTGATCAGAAGAGAAGCAATGAATAAGAAGCTTTGCCAGAGCCTCATCTGATGTATCCTTTTCGATTGGCATACCGATGATTTCACCGAATTCTACTTTTCGAGAGCTGATCATTTTCGTTATTTCCATGATCGAGTCCGGCGTCAGATAGCCGGAAGCGAGCAAAAATTTGTGGAGATTCAGGGCCCGCACCCCCTCATCCTCGCCCGTCTGCTTGCCTTTCTTGCTCAGGTCGCAATTGAGCAGGAAACTTACGGCCTCGTGCGCGGTGATGTAGCCGGACTGAATCAGTTTTCTCAGTCCGATTGTCGCTGAGAGAAAAGCCGGATTGAACCATTCGAAATTGGCCAGCACTTTCTCCAGCGGCAAGTTATTGGCGATGGCGAAGTTCATCGCCAACTGCAAATCATTGTCGCTGCATACTTTGCCGGCCACGAGCAGATCGCGCAGCTCTAAATCAATTGTCGGTCGCATGTTGGTTGGTGGCAAATATAGTGGCATCAACTTCAGTTTATCGACCGCTTCGGCATAGCTGATTTCTTTCTGGCGAATGCTTGTCTGGTAGTTGAGTGCTGCATCGACGATCTCCTGAGCTACATTGGCATGCATGGAAAGCACTCTGCCCAGAGGCAAACCGCAGAGGTCCTGCAAAGACAGGGCGTTACTCAGGGTTTCCACGTCGATGATCTCAGCGGCGAGAAGCAATTCGCCCAGTCGGACTGACTCAATCTCATGGGTGTCACAACCGATCGCATCCAGAGCCTCTTTGACGTTCAGCCCGTTCTTGTGACAAATGACGAAGGCATCGCGGATCTGATCAAACTCGCAAAGCCCTCGTCGATAGAGTCCGTGAAATTCGAGCAGCCGGCCCAGATCATCGTTAGACAAAAGTCTTCTCACAACCAGAGTACGGCCGAGCGGTATGCCAAGCTGCTTTGATGCTTTCAAAGCGGTAGCGAGCTTCTCGGCGGGAATGGCATCGAGGGCCGCTAGAAACTCGCCAAACCTGATGGCGTGCCTTTGAGCCTCGACCGGAGGCTCGGCTTGATTAGCGACTTGCTCGGACAAAATATATCTCCACGGCTTGTTTTGAGCCTTCTGCCCCTCCAGATTTTCCCTCTAATGTGCTGCGCTAAACGAGAGATCGAGGCTATAATGCCAGGATCGGCGAGAAAAGGAAATGTTTAATGCGGACTGTGACCTGGTTTTTCCTGTGTGCTTCAATGCTTTCCCTGTTGCATACAGGTCCGTGCAGAGCCGAAGACGGCTCGTTTTACGAAATCAAATTGGAGCACGATACCTTAAAAGTGCCGCTGAGGAAGGGTTGGAAATTAGGGGTCGAAAACAAGCTCGGCCCGATGAAATTTTTCCGCTTTTTTCCCGAAGGCGAAACTGCTGATAAATACTCGGCGACGCTCACAGTCACGACCGCAGGTGATGTCGCCAGGATCGCCTCAGCAAAAGCTTTGATGACCAGAATTCTCGATGCCCAGGAAAATCCCTCAATGTCTTCGATGAAGTATCACGGCTCGATCGTTCACGCTGATCGTGATGATGACGTCACTTTCGAGGTCAGCAACGCCGCTGCTCAGGGGCTGAATGAAAGGCATTCAATTACCCGCATCGTAACGGGTAGTGACGGCATGTATTTGCTTCAATATGATTTCCCCCGCCAGAATATTTCCGAGGCTGAGAAAAGCGGCGCCCTCAGCTCGATTGAAGGCATAGTTCTGACGAGTGCGCCGATCGTAAAAACGGATCCGGTTCCCATCAAGGGCAAGGTTTTTGATTTTGAAAACGGATCGGACAAGCTGACGATTCCCATCGGCGAAGGCTGGGCAATTGCAAGCGATCGCAAAAAGGAGGTCATGCCAATTTTTCAATACGAGAAGCAGACCGAGCCTGTGCGAACCGTCACGCTCGTGCCGGTGGGAGAAACGGCCGAGAAGTTCACGCGATGCATAACCATTGAATCGGCGCCTGGGAAAAATCAGTCCATGACGTCAAGGCAAGTCCTGGACTCAATTTTTAGCGCCTTCTCCGCCGCGCAAGAGCAATTCAAAGAGGCGAGTTGCCGCAAGATCGATGACAAAAGCGATAATGACGTCAGTTACGAATTGATCATAGCGAAGCCCATCCCGCTATTTTCTACCAGCCTCGGACCGCTCTATGTCGCTGCTCGTCTTTTGAAGGGTGCTGACGGCATGTATAAGATCGTTTATCAATATCCCCGCGCCGAAGTGAATGCCGATGAGAAAAAGCTGGCATTGGACATGTTGAGCAAAGTCGAGCTGCGGCGCTGATTGAACCTGCAAGGCGATCACTTTTGACCGACATAACCTTGTTGCTTTTGAATGGGCAGAACAGTGCCCAGCAAGTTCACCACCGTCGATACCGGATCCTTGCCGATTACCACGCGACGAAAACGAATATCGGTGACGGAGCCGTTGGTCATGTACGTTTGCCTCAGCCCGGTACCATTGTAAAACTTGCGGTAAAGGGCCGGGTTAGAATCGACCTGTGGACCGCCAATGCTTACTAAGGCCCATTTGAACGCGAAATCGTCCTGAGGCATCAACGTCGGAATTGCTCCGATGCCGGCGCCGATCAGAGGAGGACTTTTACTTTTAGCACCTCTGTCTGAAATCCGGAAACTTGTCGTAGCCTTACCGTGCAGTCCGTCAGGATCCAGCTTCAGCATCGCTTCGGGAGGTATGTCTTGATCGAGGCAGGATACCATATCGTTGTCCATCGGCTCACCGAAGTGTTGCCCACCCGGCGGCCCGTACTTTCTGCTGTAGAAGCGGATGAACATGTCGTATCTCGGGGTAAACTCGACCTGCCCGGCAGGAATGGTTACCGGCGGTACGATCGTCAGAGGAACGGGTTGGACCGTGAAAGGTTTGGCACCATCTGTGATGGCATCGTAGCATTCGATCAAGTTCTGGCGATCGCTGATAACCCACCAGGGGGCCGGCTTGATTTCTCGCCCTTCATAGTCGATGATCCCGTCGGTGTCGAACTTGTAGATATGAACGATGCCGCGCGGTATATTGCCGGCCGGCACGTTTGGTGGCGGCGGCCAGGGGACGTCGGGACCTTGAGGCAGAAACGGTGTGTAATGCATGCCCACCACCGAATCAATATTGGCGCGCGTGCCGGCGCGGCGAATCCAATCGTAGACAGCTAATTTGCATCCCGATGCCGCCAATTTAAGCGGATCGGAGGTAATCGGCCAGTCCGTTCCAGGCGAAATCTGGCTGCCGCCGCTAACCGGATAGTCACCGGGGCTGGCGTCGTAAAAGTCGGATGTGTCCCGGGAAGGATCGCTGAGAACGTTGCCGTAGAGATCGAGAGGCATGCTCAGGACCTGGTCGTAATTGGGCATGCCGTCGGGGAAACTGATTGTGAGCGCACCGGGTGCCGGACGTGGATCGTAAACGCTGGCCGGTTGTGCGCAGGCTACTGAGATAATGGTTTGATCAGCCGCCGTGGCATTGTGCACGATTTGCTGGGCTTCGGCTCGCAGGATCGTAGGGAACTGATAAGGCAAGCCGGGTACAGCCGGAACCCATTTCTTCCAGTCGACCAGCTTGATCGAGCTGCCGATCCCGGCGAAGACATAATCTTGATCGGCGATCGGAACATCGATGTAAGACTTGTAGTATCCGTTTGAAGTATTGGTGGAATTGAGCGTGGAATCGGCACTGAGCGGCTGGGGAACCGGGACGTTGGTGGTGGTACCGCCGGCAATGGCACCAAGGGAAAGTTTCATTGAACCGTTGACGTAATTCGACGAGCCGGTCATGCGGATTTGGTTTTGCTTGTAGGCAGCTTCGGCAGACACGTAGGGAGTGAGCTTCTGTCCATTTTTGTCCTTGCCGGATCCGCCCGGTTGAATCGCCGCATTGATGGCTGCGATCAACTGGGTGGCGGCGTCTTTGGCATCGCTCAGATCCTGCGATGCCAGCTGGCGCCAAACCGGCATATCCAGACCCGGCTGGCTGGCTATGAGATAGTCGATCCGAGCCGTGCCGATCAGCGTGTTAATGCTGTGCACGGGCGTGCAGAAATTGTCACCAGCAGTGGTGGCAGCACCATTGGGCGCCGAGTCGGACAATCCGACAAAACCGAAGGTGTCCGTATCGATGACAATGTTGCTTATATCCCTGGCCGCCGCTATGGCTGCCGCCTCAATGGCAGTCTTTTGCTCGGAGCCGGTGCCAAGCAACCTTACATAACCGAGGGCGAAAAGCACGAGCAAAACGATGATACCAAGCACGATGGCAACGATCAAAATCAACACGTTGCCTCGCCGCCGGTATTTAGCCGGTTTCGAGGTGTTTGAAGCGAGGGTGGGTCGAGGGGACGCTTTCTTAATGTTGCGAGCCATAAAGATACGCCTGTGCAAATTTGTCCGGTGAGAGGGACAGTCCGCCAATATGCGATACCAATTTCTTATATTTACACGGGATTATCCAACAAGGCAATTGGAAAATTGCCTGAAAGCTCTCGGTTACCTTTGATTCAGTGGCATACCTTCGCGAAAGTTTCACGCCCCCCGTTGATCATTTGGCTGGCTCGAGACGAATCGAATTGCGCCCAAAGCCGGTTATTTTGCCGCCTCCGATCTTGCGACCCATCAAGCTCTGCGTTTGCGCGTCAGCTGCGGATTCCGATCCGCCATCATTTGCCGGGCGCTGATCCTCGAAAAGTTTTTCTGGGCTTGAGGAAACAGAAGAGTCCGGGTTGCCTGAAGCCGGGGCTCTATCAACGCTGTCTTTTTCAACGTGCCTTGAGGCCGCGCTGGTTGTCGGTGGCGAGCCAGACTCCCCGCCTGGCTGGCTGATTGCCGTTTTGGCATCGGGCTTGCGGGCATTCATGGAAAACCACATGAGCGTGCCGATGACCACGAAGGAAAGCACTGTCAGGAGCACAAGCTTGACCATGCGCAAGGCGCCGGCATCGAGCACGGCATTGCGCGAGCGGCTAAACAGCGTCTCGGCTCGTGACTTTTGAAACTTGTTGAGGATCGTATCGAGTTCCTGCAAATCAGAGCGCGCCACCGAGGAAGCGGCTGGCGGAGCCGAATTGAGAGGCTCCGGGAGATTGACTTCGATCTTGCGGCGGCGCCGGCGGCGCGGCTTAAACGGCGAGGTATCCGCCTCCTCACCGGCTGCTGTCCACCAATCATTCAACGACTCGCGCAGCTGCTCGATCGATTCATAGCGCTGAGAGGAATCTTTTTGAAGCAACTTCGCCAATATCTGCTCGATATGATTTACGGCCGGCAAGTCATCGCGAAAGTTCGAGATTGGTATTGGCCCTAACTTGCCGTCACAGTGCGCCTGGATCATTCCTATATCCGTGTTTGCTTTAAAGGGAAACGCTCCGGCGATCATTTCATAGGCCAGAACACCAAGCGAATAAAGATCCGACTGACTGGTGAGCGGCTTCCCCAGGCAGTGCTCGGGACTCATGTAGGCAGGCGAACCGACGAGCACTCCGGTCTTGGTCAAGCGCTGCAGATCGGCTTCGATTTTTGCCAATCCGAAGTCCAGCACCTTGAGCCACAAACTGCCCTGTTGCTCGATGATCATGATGTTCCCGGGCTTCAAGTCACGGTGAATGACGCCGGCGTCATGAGCAAATTCGAGCGCGTCGCAGAGCTGGGACAGAATCGAGCATATGTCCTTGAAATCGCTGACTATGCGCTCTTTCTCCAGGTACTCCTCAAGTATCGTTCCCTTGAGCAATTCCATGACGAAAAACGGTTGTGAGTTCGGCAAGCGAAAATGATCGATTGGCTTGACGATATTTGCGTGCTTCAGTTCGTTGTGGATAGCCACTTCCCGGGCGAATCTGTTGCACAGCTCGGGCTGCATGAACTTCAATGTTTTTATGGCGACGTCGCGATCGTTTTGCAAATCACGGGCGCGATAGACGACCGACATGCCGCCCTCGCCGAGAACTTCGCTGACTCGGTAGCGACCGAGCAGATCTTTGCCCATTACAGGCTCGCACTGAGGAATGTATGCCAATTCGACGCCGGAAACGATTCCCCAACCGCCATCATGCTTTGTGCTCACCAGCTCCGGCAGATGCCATGCCGAGGCTTGCGCATATACCGCTCCATCGAGCGCCGAGCTTTCGAAATCAGGCGGCATCGAAAGTACGGCCGTGCGCTCGCCAAGCTCGATAGGCATGACATCCAGCATCTCATCATTCATGCCTTTCTGCACTGCTTGATACCACTGCCGCAGAGCTTCCTGCAGGGCCCTGGCGGATTGGAAACGCTCTTCTTTCCTGGTTTCCATGGCAGTGAATAGAAGCTTTTCCAGCCTGCCGGGCAAGCGGATGCTGGCGTTTTTCCCCGAAATCGGCTCGGGTTTTATGTTGGGATCGCAATGAGCGTGCATGACCTCAATCAGGCTCTTGCGTTTTCCATAGGGTGGCTCACCGCAGATCAGCTCGTACGACAGGAGACCCAGCGAATAGACATCCGTGCGGGCATCGAGATCTCTGCCTACGCATTGTTCAGGGCTCATATAGAGCGGCGATCCGACTATATGACCGGTTTTGGTGAACCTTTGAATCTGCTCTTGCAGCTTGGCCAGACCGAAATCAACGACCTTGACGCGCACTTGATCGTCGCGCTCGACTAAAACTATGTTCGCGGGCTTGAGATCGCGATGGATGACCCCTTGTTTGTGCGCGTACTCGAGGGCATTTGTGCATTGCTCCAGAATAAAGAAAAAATCCTCTTCAGACGGCAGACCGCTGCGCATGGTTTTGATCAATTGCTGAATCGACTGCCCCTGAAGATATTCCATCACGAAAAACGTTTCACCGGTAGCCGTGTCCGTGATGCAATCAAGGGCTTCGACGATGTTCATGTGCCGCAGCTTGCTGTGCACCTTGATTTCATGCGAGAAGCGTGCCACCATATCCGGTTCTTTAGTAATGAGCACCTTGATGGCCACGAGCCTGTCGAGCGTCATTTGCCTGGCCTTGTAGACCTTTGCCATGGCGCCCTTTCCGAGGCATTCCAGAATCTGATACTCCTGACCCAGAACAGTGCCCACCAACGGATCGTTGACATACTCTTGCCGCTGCGTTTGATGTGCGGAGCTTTTTTTCAGAAGCTGCCTGAGATTTTCGGTCATGATAGATTACTTGAGCCAATCTCGATTGAAAACCCGGTACTCGATTCTGAACCTTCTCCTGTGCGCATCACCGTTGCTCTCGTCGGGGACGAAATCGCGCCTGTAGAAATCGCGCAGACTGATTGGGTTAAACGGCGGCAGTTTATTCTCGCGTTTTCTCTCGACAGTCGCTGCAACCACTGGCGCGGATTTGCGTTCCTTTCCCGCTTTTGTAACTCGCGGCTTCGCCGCCGGCACAGGCACTTCTTCAAGATCGGCATGTTTGGTTGGTAAAACGCCGGCTACTTGTTGGGCTGCATTTGTCCACATATCCTTCACTTCATCAGGATGACAAATCAAGGCGTAAGCTATTCCGGCAAGAGCACCCAGGGATACGCCGAGCGCAATCAGTATACGGCCGGCCGAGGCCAATGGCGATCGACGGGGACCCTTGCCTGAAGCCAGATCCGTCATGCGCATAACGGCCGTTTCTTCTTGCGCGCTTTGATTCATTCTCAGGCTGACCATGCGTTTTACAGTGGTCTTCATGTTATTCGTAATCTTGCGTTTGCCTTTTTTGGCCGGAGCTTGTTGCTGGCTCGATTCCGCTACCTTCTGTGCCATCGCAGAGCGCGAGGCCAGCGACTGTTCCACCGATCTCTGCCAGTCTGCAAGCCCATCGGCAAATTCCCTTGCGCTTTTGACGCGCCATTCATCATCGGCGTCGTTGGCATCATCAAGCAACTGAAGCAGCTCATCCTTGCCTCTGACATCGGGGCGGGCCTCCTCGAGAGCGTCGAAGTCGGGCTTGAGATCAGGGAAGAGATTGAAGGCCTCATCCAGACCGTACTGTTTGCAGGGAATTTGACCGCTCAGAGTGTAGTAGGTCAAAAGGCTCAACTGGGCTATATCGACCTGCGGCGTCAAGAGATCTTGGGTTTGAGCTGCCTGCACGCCGGCGCGCAACTGTTCTTGCAGACCGGCGAATGCGAAATTAGCCAGTTTGGCTTGCACTGCCCCGTCACTCTCAACCAGGAAAACGTTGCGGGGATGCAAGAAGCCATGCACGATTCCGAGCCCATGTGCATACTCGAGAGCCTGACAAATTTGAACCAACGCTTCGATCGCCTCGAGCTCCTGTTCGATGAAACCGCTGTCGCTGATCAGATCGCTTAAGCGCACGAAGTTAAGATACTCCGATATGAAATATGGCCGACCCTCGGGCGATTCTTCAAATGCCAGGAGCTTCAAAACATTGTCATGATTGAGGGCGGCTGCCTGGCGGGCAGCTCTGGCGAACAAGCCCGGACGCCACTTATCGGGAATTTCGATCGCCTCCATTAAGACGCGAATGTTCCGGCTCAGATCTCGCGCCCTGTATATGGTGCTGAACGAATCCGAGACGAGCACTTCGCTGATTCTGTACTTTCCAAACAAAATATCGCCCGGCTTATGTTTGGCATGCTCATGAATCGGCGCGGCTTCAAGATTGATAACCGATTCATCAAAGGATTGCAGCGCCTGCATGTCTTCTTGCTCGTCCTGAACGGATGCATCGCCCTCACCATTCGATCCATCAGTCTCGGTTGTCGATGGCGACAAGCATAGATCGGCGCTAACGGGCTCGACATCAATGAGAGTGTCGGTGACGCTTCGAGAATCATTGCTCGTTTCCTCTGGCGCATTCTCAGCTGCATCAAGTGATTGATCATGATCTGCAGCATTCGAGTCAGCGGTGGGCTGGTCTTGCGACCGAGCCTGCTGCAAAAGTTTCGCCGCTTGTTTGGCTGCTCTCTTCTTAGCTCTTTTAGATTTTCCAGCTGAGACTTGTCCTGGATCTTTCTCCAGGCTTTCACTGCTTCCTGCTTCTTGATCGAAAGTCTCTTGGTTGTTGCGCATAAAGCACCCAGGCATGCCTGTTAAGCATATCTTAGCGGACGCAGTCAGGTAAGGGAACAGCGTCGCGATCAGATCAAACTGAGATGATCATGCCCGTAAGCTGATCAATTACATAGGGTTGATCAAAGGATGCAACAAACTGCCCTGTCGCATGTCGATGTCTTTTAGCTCGACGGCCCCTTTTCGTTCGCTCAGAAAAATTGCCGCCGGTCTTTTCCCGCCGGTACTCATGGTCAGCTTTTTTCCATCCGCGCGTGGGTGAACAGTAATGTTGGCACGAAATAATTTTTCATTCGAACTGGCAGTATTGAACTTGCCTACCGCGTCTTTGAGCGGACCTTGCGTTAAATCATATTCGTTGATCAAGTAACCATATATGGTGGCGCGAGATGACTCGGGCGCAATTTTATTGCCCTCTGCGTCCGTCATGATCACGTCTCCTGCGCCCAGCGGTTTGCCGCCCTCTACCTGGGCGCGAATGAAAAGTTTGCTGTTGGAGTGCACCGCTTGTAGTGTCACGATCTTATGATCTTCGCTGCCCGGGATTGGCATTTGCACCGTATGCGGACACCAGTCCGACGGCGTCGGTTCGGCTCCATCTATTCTGGCAGCCCAGAGTTCGCGAAAACGCTCGTGCTGTGCTCCGGTGCCGGTACCGACAGAGGCGGACACATCACCGGTGAGCAGATTGATATCGAGCGAGCGCCTGCCGGCCGGATCGGTTTCCTCTGCTGATGTGATTGTGTATCCGATCAGCATCCAGTGACCGTCGCGGTATTGATACTTATGAGTCGACTCATGGTGTTGCCGCCCACCCCAGCTCTGGCTGAGGCTGACGACGCCCTTCTTGATCGAGACCTGCGGGGAAGCGGCGGCCGTGCCCCCGGATATGGTGGCGGTGTCATTCTCGATGATTTTCTCGAACAGACCGTCTTTCCGCTTGAAGGCGATGATTAGTTTTCGCTGAGCATTCGCTCCCTCGGCGCCGCTTGAAACAATCAACGCTGCGTCCGGTCTGCCGTCTTTGTTCAAATCGCCTATCGCCGACGATTCAATGCGCCATGGCTTGGGAGCCAGCTCTCGCGGAGTTTTAGCCTTTGCCGGGAAGGGCTCGGGCTCTTGCGCGTGAATGCCTTGCCCCGCCCCTGCGAGCGCTAATGATGTAAGAAGAGTGAGAGTGACTCTTGCTTTGAATCCTGTTCCATGCATGGCGTTAGCCCCTCCTGCCTTTGCAAGCAGCACTGGTAATTCTAACAGCTTCGATTTTCGGTATCCTCCGCCCCTCAGTTTCGGCCGAAAAATCAATTACCTAGTCGTTAACGCTTATGGGAGCTAAATTAGCCGGCGCTTGTAATATTCCTTTACATTTTGCTTTGCCGCAATACCGGAAGCCCGCGCTCACCAATCGGGTTAGTGCAGGTTGGTTTATCGGGCCAGGCGCGAAAGGTTTTTGGGCAGCGGCGGAAATGGATCAGTCTGCCATATCAAAGACGCTGTTTGCGATATTGCCCGCCTGAAGAGCGCCTGACCTTCATGATTCATTTGTGAATTGGCGCGGCCGAGATTACTTTGAGAACGCAGGCAGAGAGCGGGAGGAACGCATATGTCAGTTTTCGACTTCCAGGATTCCCGCACCACCGGCGGTGAAAATCAAAATAAGAACATGTTCGCCGAGCTCTTCAAGTTTCGTCCCGAGCGTTACGAACGAACCTTGAATCAGACCACAACTCCGGGAACGAATGCGGCGATCCCGATCGATCTTTTGTCCCTTTTCGAAAAATTGCCCGAGGCGGCAAATAAAAAAGCGGAGCGAAAAAATGAGTCCGCCCCTGATAACCGTGGCACCAGATATGATGCCACAAGCGCGGATATCAAAGCCATTTTTCCGGAGCTGGCGCATAGGATTACTGGACGAGCCGGCGAGCCGATCAGCCTGCATGATATCGGTAAAGCTCTGGGCGATCCCAAAATCAGAGGGCGAGATGCACAGGTCCTGGTTGCTCTCAAGCTTTCATTCGATAAAATCGCCAGGCTCGATTCGAGCAATTTAGAAAAGCCGAAAAACAACCGGACCTTAAGCGCAAAAAGCATCGATGCGTTGGATAGGCTCGTCAGTCAGAGGCGCTCGAACCAGTTGCAGGATAAAGATGCCCTGGGGCTTCTCGAGAGTCTTGATGATGCTATGGTTCGCACGAGCGACTCGGTTAAGTCGACGGTTAGAACTTTATACAGGGATCAGGCAAAACCGCTTGAAAGTCTAGTACCGGATGCGGTGCAACAGGCAGGTATAGGAAACTGCTACTTTTATGGAGCGCTTGCCGCACTTGCTGCCGCCAATCCAGATGAGATCAGAAAAATGATCAGGGAAAATCAAGACGGTTCCTACAAAGTCAAGTTTCCCGGTCAAAAGGAGATCGATGTGGCCGCGCCATCTGATGCCGAAATTACTCTCTACCCAAAAGCAGGACAGTTCGGAAGTTGGGTTTGGGTGATGGAGAAAGCCTACGGTCAGTATTGTATGAAAGACCCATCAGCACTGGCATTTCGCCGCCTGCTCGGCCGCGACGACAGCCCTGTTCCACAAGAGCATACAGAAGGACCGTCGTTCCTCGATGGTGGGCTGCGAATTCTTACCGGCAAGCCGATCAATCATGTTTGGAATGCCAGGCCCGATGATTTGCACGCTCAGCTCAGCGAGCTGATGCTTGAGAAACCGCGACGGCCGATTACCGCTGATGCCTCGGTTAACGTGAAAACAGGGGAAGGCGCACCTGTATGGATGCACACATACAGCATTCTGGACTACAACGGCAAGGAGAAGAGCGTGATTATGAGAAACCCCTGGGGCTTTGCGCCACCGGCCGATAGTGGCGTGAAAGATCTCGGCGGCGGAAGGTTCTCGATGAGCCTTGATTTGTTCGCGAAATATTTTTCGCGTATTTCTTTTCCGGAAAAGTAGAGCTTCTCCGCTCAGGTTTCAACAATGGGATCGTAATCAGCCGCCTGCATTCCGAAGGTCCAGGCAACGGCTTCACGGGCAGTTCTGATATCGGGTGGAACGAACAAACAATAGCGTCTTCTTGTCCCGTCGGGCTCAGCGGTGGCATTGTCGACTACGAGCATGGCAATGGCGTCGCCTCGCAGCGCCGGCTTATGGTAGAGCGTTCCCCATTTGTTCTCCTCGACGATCGCTGCCCCTGAATCAATCATGTAACGCTCAAGACCATATTGCTCCATCAATACGCGCCGCACCTCAAGATTCTCCAGGTGCTCGATTTCATTTAATAGTATCGAATCCGGTGCCTCAATCAACCGGCGAGCCACCATAACACCGCGAAGAGTGTAGGTGCAAAAACCATCCGTAAATTGTGAAGACGCCCCGTCTTTGCTGTGGATTCGTCCTCGCTCATCTCTGTGCAGCATCAAGGGTGGTGCGCAGATCAAAGCCACCCCGGGACGAAAGGAGTAAGCGAAAGCGCCTTTCCCGAGGGTTCTGAAAATCAGCAGTTTTTCCATGGTATCCGGATCAAATGGCGGCTCGCCGCATAAATCCGTGATCAGAAAGTAGGGGCTGAGATCGGAGATCAGGTCGGGCATGAACCAAAATCGCAGCAGGCTGAGCAGGTTTCTGATCACTGATTGCTGGGCTTTGGACGGATGCAATTGCTGGGCTTCATCAATGAAGACGTTGGTGCTCTGGCTCATGCGTGCTGATGAGAGACGCTGCTTCGCCCCGGGCCGCGCTTTCTGCCTCTCCATGTTTTGAAACCATTCCATGTTGTGCCTGACGGTCGCTTGCGCCGCCCGAGCGATTGTATCCATATTACCGCTCGGCTGGCCCAATACCGGCGCATTGGCAATGCTCTCAAGCACTCTGTTGTTGCGCTCGCTGCCACCAAAAGTGATGGCGCCGGCATTGCTGTTCAGGCGGGGATCGTCCCAGATGCTGCGATTAAACGCTCGGCCGTGGGCGGCGTGCCATGAGCGAAATGCGCGCGTAGCCGGCTCGGAATCCCGTGAGCGTGTTTTCGATCCTGCTCGGACAAGTCTTTCGATCGAACTCTGCAGAAGCATCTCTAGATCGAAGGGATTGATGATGTGGTCGGGCACCGTCGTATCGGCAGCTTGCAATCTTTCCTCGACGCCGTCGATTGTTTGCAGTAATGTTTGCCAGAGCCGTACATCCACGGCTCCTTCCGTTTCGGCAATCTCTCTGATAAGGGAAAGATCGGCCCGAGCCGCCCATGCCGAGGCAATTGCTTGCATCTGCCAAACACTTTGACACCAAATTTTTATCGGTGGAGCAAGCTTAAGCATGGCGTATGCGCCATCGATAGCCAGATCGAGAGTGGCTCTGTCCACCTGGGGCTCACCGCAAACCCGTTGCGTCCAACCGCGAAAATAATCTTCCGCAGCTAATCGGTTTTCCTTCAGCCAATCACTTAAATCGGCCAGTTTAATTTTGGACTTGCCAGCCATTGCCACGCTCAACGCTAAAGTTTCGCCATTGTCGGCGAGAAATCGCTTTCAATATGCCCACTATTGACGGGTCTGTCCCCAGGTGATAAATTGAGACCGATCGGTCGGAAACGATAATGAGGGTCTCCAGGATCGGAAAGGGCAAGATGACGCGCGAAATGATAATCGCCAAGGCGGCTGCTTTATTTAACAGCCGCGGCTATTTCGGCGCATCCATGTCCGATCTGATGCAAGCTACCGGTCTTGAAAAAGGAGGAATTTATAACCACTTTGACAATAAGGAAGAGCTGGCGATGGCTGCTTTCGATTATGCCGTTGCCACCACTTCCGCTTATGTCAAAGGAGAGGTCGATAAGTGCGATGGAGCGATTGCCAAGCTGCACGCTTTCGTCAATGCCGTCAGCAGCGCGGCGGAATCGCCGCCGGTGCCGGGGGGCTGCCCATTGCTCAACAGCGCCATCGAATGTGACGACGCCCATCCCGAGCTGAAAGAGCGAGTACAAGCAGCGATCACGCGCGTGCGCCGCTTTCTTGCTTCGATCATCAAATCGGGTATCGACGCAAATGAGATCAAAGCCGATGTCGATGCGGAGAAAGAGTCCCTGGTGATTTTCGCCACCCTCGAGGGTGGACTGATGATCAGCCGTTTGTTCGATCAAACGCCGGCAATGAGCTCGATAGCTCAACATTTAAAGGAACATATCGATTCACTTAAAGCCTGAGATCAGGGTGGCATGAATCGAGCGATGACAATTTCCCGCACCAGATACGGTGCCTGTTTTTCTGCGCCTTTCCCACTCAACGAGGAGATTACAATGCCAATACAAGAACTCAAAAAATACTCATCACAGGTCAAAACCGGACAGAACTTCAGCGCATTCGACGCCGGCAGTCTCGAGGATCTTTTTCAATACGAGCTGCAGCATCCGCGTTTGAACCGCACTGTCAAAGGAAAACTTTTCTTGAGAGAGATTTTGGATTTGACCTCGATGCAAGTTTCCCTGAATCGATTGCCTGCCGGAGCAGCCGTTCCCTTTATCCACAAGCACAAGCAAAACGAAGAGCTCTACATCTTCATCAAGGGAAATGGACAAATGCAGGTGGACGGCGAGACTTTCGATATAAAGGAAGGTACGGTAGTGCGTATCGCCCCTGATGGCGGTCGCGTATGGCGAAACAATTCGAGCGAGGATCTCTACTACATCGTTATTCAGGGTAAGGATGGATCCTTGAGTCAAGATACCTTTGATGACGGCATTCCGCTCGAGACCCCGCCGTCCTGGTAGGGCATGCCGGCTGAACGGTCTACCATCTCCATGTGGCACAATTAGACAGGACCATTCCACTCAAGTGCCCAGCCATGTTCGGCCGTCTAAACATCTCACAGCAAGGACTCATCGCTCTTCTTGTTTTACTGGCAAGTCAATGTCTCTTCGTCGGCCTGCTGGCCTCCGAGTTGACACAGGCTCAAAACAGCCTGGCTCAAGAAGATCACGCTCGCCGCATTTTTGCTCAAATCAACGAGATGATGTATGCCGGCGATCGTTGCGGTGAGATCTTGCTTGCCAATATGGCAATGGCGAGATCCGCGAACGAACGCAGCTCTGATTTGTCGATGGACACTGCCGAGGCCCGGGAAAGGTTCGAATCGGAACACCGCAAGCTGATCAGGCTCATGGCTGGTTTGCCAGACTCAATCGCGCGCGCCAACCGCACTCATCAAACGCTGTCCACCATATTCAATCGCAGCGCCGAAAGAGCATTTCTGCAAAGCGACTCTGCTGCCGAAGAGTTCTACTCCCGCATGCTCAGCGCCTGCCAGGAGAATGTTAACACCGTCAAGCACTTTGCTCAGCTCGATGCTTCGCACACACCTCAGTCACTGGAGCAGGTAAAACGTTTGCTGCTGGCCGGCGTGCTCCTGAATGTCGGTGGAACTCTTATTCTGGCCTGGTTTTTCATTCGTCGAATTACCGGGCGCATAAAGATTTTGACTGAAAATTGCGCTCGCTTTTCGCGACAACAGCCGCTGCATGCCAGGCTCACAGAGGAAGACGAGATCGGCCGCATCGATACCGTGTTCCACCAGATGGCCGCTGCCCTGGTGGCAGCCGCCAATCAAGAACGTGCCTTGATCGAGAATTCCTCCGACGTTATATGCCGGTTGGACATCGATGGCAATTTCCTCTTTGTCAGCTCGGCAGCAAACTCCGAGTGGGGCTATGCACCTCATGATCTATTGGGAAAGAACATAGCGATACTGCTGAGCGGTCCGGATGCGCGCGTTTTAATCGAGAAGATAAAGTCATTTGCCTCGCAGGATGTACGCTCGGATTTTGAAGCGAGAGTGCAGCGCCTTGATGGTCAGTTCATATACACGCACTGGTGCACGTATTGGTCGAGGGCGGAAAGGTCTTTGTTTTGCTTCGTGAGAGATGTCGAGAAAGAAAAGCGCGCGGACGACCTGCTTAAATTCCAGGAATTGCAATTGCGCAATGCCATCGAGTCGCTTCCGGTTGGTATCGCCATTGTCAAAGATAATGGTTCCATCTTGTCTATAAACGCTTGGGTCGAGGCTATGCTCGGACATCTGCGAGCTGAGCTGCTGGGTCGGTCCATCGCCGATCTTTTTGTCAGCTGCGAAAATTCCGAGGCCGATATTCTTGCTCGTTTGAAAGAGAACGGCTCGCTTCCACTGAGATGCGCGGCTCGCCAGGAGGAGCTTGGGCTCTACGTCGACATGACGGCAACCATGAATGCAGATTCGGCCCGGCAAGAAGATCTCTTGCTGGTGATTGAAGATGTAAGCGAACGAGTCAAGCTGGAGCAGATGAAGCAGCAGTTCGTTACTCTTCTGGGGGAGAACCTTCAAAAACCGCTCGAGCACGTGCGCAGCATGATATCCGATCAAATGGACAATCAGTCGCTCGATGAACGTAAGCGTGGTCGTCTGCAAAGAGTCATATCCGGCTCCGATAGACTCTTGAAGCTGATTGATGAGCTGTTGAATATCGAGCAACTTGAAGCCGGCAAACTGGTAGGTGAGTTAAAGTCATGTTCTTTAGAAGAAGTGGTGGCATCGGCGCTCGATGCCGTGCGTGATTTCGCCGAGCAACAAAAGAAGGCGATTGAGTGGCAAATGGATGGTCTAAACGGCTGCACGATTTTGGCGGACCGCGATCGTCTTGTCCAGGTGATCATCAACCTGCTCAGCAATGCAATAAAGTACTCACCGCAAAACACGTCGATCACGGTCGCTTGCGATCTTGAAGGCAATCAGGTCAAGCTCCGCGTTATGGATCGTGGCCGCGGCGTGCCGCCCGAGATGCAAAAATCAATTTTCGAGCCGTACGTGCAGGTGAGCTCGGCCGATGGAGCTCGAGGTGTAGGAACCGGTCTTGGACTGGCAATCTGCAAGACGATTGTCGAATCGCACGGCGGCGAAATTGGTGTCGAGAGCAGAGAGGGAGGGGGCAGCGCATTCTGGCTGACTCTTATGAAAGCGGAGATGCCTGAAAGCAAATGATATCGCATATGGTGCCATCAAGAATCAGCCTCACCGCCAAGACAATGCTTCTCTTCGGGGTGATTCTGGCACTGCAGATGACATATGTCGGCGTGTTGTGGGGGCTGGTTCAAGATACAAGCAGGCAGGTCGAACAATCCTATCAGGGTCGCAAAATTCTGGGAAGCCTGGCCATGCTGTTGCATCACCTGGTCGCCTGCACCGTATGTGATGCTAATCGCGCCTATCACAGAAAAGTCGAGCAAAGTCCGGAGTATCAGAAGAGCAAGAAGCATGCGATATTCGAGCTGAACAGATTACAGGAGATGGTGGCTGAAAGCGGTGGAAACACGCGCAAGGTTGATGAGCTCAGGGACAGCTCCAGGGAAATGTTCGCCTTGTTCGATGATGCTCAAAGTTTGCAAAGATCCGGTATGCGTTCGCCAACACAGATGGCGGAGCTGGCCTTGAGACTGCGCGGCATGATGAATGACTTTGCCTTTAAGGTAGATGATCTGGAGGCGGACTATAGCCAACGCGAGGATGAAAGAGCAGGACAACTGGCCTTTCAATCGGCTTTACTGATCAATCTCGCACTCCTGTTGGGCTTTGGCATAAATGCGGCGGTCGCCATTCTGATCTACAATTTTTTCATAGGCTCGATAACCAACCGATTGCGGGCAATCTCACAGGACGTCTCCGACCTGGCCGCCGGGCGCAGTCTGCTGGCTGCACCGCCTGGAGATGACGAGATTGCGCGGCTGGCAATTGAATTGCGCAATATGACCTTTGCCCTTAACGAGTACAGGGTGAAGGCCCGCACCGTCCTGGACAATGCTGCAAATCTCCTCCTTTCTCTGGATGCGAACGCTTCGATACTGACTGTTAGCCCGACGAGCCGGAGCATACTGGGATACACCGCCGAAGAGCTTGCCGGCAAGAACCTTGGTTTGTTTGTCGCCCATGAAGACGTGGATACGACTTTGCACATGGTGAAATCAGTCTTTGCTGAAAAGATTCCCCTCGACTGGAATGCCTCGATGCGCAGCCGGGATGGAAGAATTGTCGAACTGGCCTGGAAGGCACGACTGGCGGATGACGGTCATTTTGCGGTCTGCGTAGCTCAAGATGTGACCGAACGAAACAAAGCACAGAGAATACTCGAGAAAAAGGAAGAAGAGCTTTCGAGCATGTTGGAACGTTTACCTGTCTCCGTTGTCACATGCGACAAAAGCTTCGGCATCGCTTCGATCAATACTGCCACCACGGATTTGTTCGGCTATCAAGCGCGCGATCTGTTAGGCAAGAATCTAAGCGTCATTCTACTCGGAGTACCAACCGTGCAGCCATCCGATCTGGCAAACTGGTCCGCGATGATAGACAAGGCACGCCATGAGACAGTCGAGCTCAGGGCATGGCGGCAGGACAAATCTCTTGCGCCCGTGGAATTCAACATTCGCAACTTCCCAATTAAGAAGGGCGAGATTGTGCTCGCCACCTTCCGTGATATCACGGCTCGAACCGAGATCGAGTTGGTAAAGCAGGATTTCGTATCAATGATCAGCCATGATCTTCGCTCTCCTCTTACATCAATGCATGCCACACTGGGATTGATGCTTCAGCAGCAGCCCGTCACCGATGAGCCCAGGGATTACAGTTTTGAGCGAGGAAAGACGCTGACTGCCTGTCTGAAAGATTCGGAACAAACCGTATCGAGCCTGGTCGATCTGATTAATGATTTTCTCGACCTGGAAAAATTCGAAGCGCGAAGGATTGCACTGGATATGGTGCCGACCAGGATCGCTGATTTATTGAGCGAGGTGGTTTCGCTCGCTGAAACAAACCATGGTAAACGCTCAGGGATTAAGTACTCGAGTTCGGCATCTGCCCCAGGAGATAGAGTGCTTCCAGTCGATCGCCAGCGCATGATTCATGCGCTGGATAGTTTGCTTGCACTCGTGTCAGCCTTCTCTGATGACGACGACTCGATAACAATTGCCGCCGGCATCGGAAGCTCATTGCAATTACAAATAGGCGCCGGGAGTTTGCATATTCCCGATCAAGTCAAAGAGAACTGCTTTAGACGATACGCGCTGGTGAAGTTTCCCGATCACTCAGCCAAATTGAGCGGGCTTTCATTGCTGCTGGCCAAGTCGATCATCACCGCCCATCATGGACAGGTTTCCATAATCGAAAAAGACGAGCAAGACTTTGTCGAGGTGAAGCTGCCTCTATGATTATGCATGACCGATTGGATCAATCTTTTTGAACGGTGTCAGTCTCGATACTGAGCATATCGCTTTCGAGATCGACAACACCGATTGACTGCTCCATGTAGTTCTTGACTCCACCCGGTCCGATGGTGCCTTCAAGTGTATAGGTTCCGCTTGACAAAACCTCGCCGTTGTAGCCGAAAGTCTTGAAGCGAATACGCACATCCTTCACCGGCACGTTGTTATAGTTGACCGCTCTAATCCAGCAGACCGGAGAGTTTATAATCCACAATCCCGAGATGTGCCAATCGACCAGCTCTACATAAACGTTGCGCGCCAGCTGATCGTCGCCGAGCACTTGAACGGAGCAGCCTGACAAGGATGTTGCCACCACAGACAGTACCACGATCAAACCGGCTGCCCAGGAGAGGGCAAATTTCGCGCTGGAAAAGATCCGACTTTCGCCAAGAAAGTCCCGAGACATGCTGCACCGTGAGTACGTCTTCTTTTTCATCATGGATCTGCCTATGTGGACGATTCACCCAGATCCTTGACAATCGGGAACCTGCACCAAACTTGGTTGCGACGAGCAAGCAAGCTTAGCACCAGATACAATGCCTCTACGCTTTCCGTATCCATAGCCCCAGATCATGTGCTTGATGAGACAAGGGGAAATTATATCGGACCTATTGAATTTGACAATCGCTGAATACGCCCGAATAGAGACGTCAAGCAGACTTTTAATCTACTTCGATCTGATATCGCTAACGATTCGCATAGTTCGCGCGAGATGGCCTTTATCGCGTTCAACCCCGGAATCTCGGGGGTTTCCGGTCTTGCGATCGGACTTGGGCCAGGCATTCTTAGTGTATTGCGGCCCACTTGGACAAATTTCTCATCCAGCGAACACGGCTCTCTTTGTGTAATTCAGTTTACGGGCTTTTGATATTGATGAGCCTTGTTTGTATCTATCGCTGAGAGTTTCAAGCAATTCCGGCGGCAAAAAAGTGTCCCCTGCTCCAGGAAGCGGACAATTCATGGACCGCCGCCTCAGATCATATGCCACTACCGGCGGTGCAGTTTGTCAGAGCCGGCGGAACTAATGAGATGAGCCTGAGAGACTCACTTGCTCAGGGCCACTCGGGCCTCCGCTAAGCCGGCATAGAAATCTTCGCCCTTGTCGTTGATGACGATAAATGCCGGGAAATTCTCGACTTCGATGCGCCAGACTGCCTCCATGCCGAGTTCCTTAAAGTCGATCACCTCGACCTTACGGATCGAGTCCTGCGCCAGGCGGGCGGCTGCACCACCGATGGTGCCGAGATAAAAGCCGCCCCAGCGACCGCAAGCTTCGCGCACATTTTTGCCGCGATTGCCTTTGGCAAGCGTGATCAAACTGGCGCCGCGCGACATGAGCAAGTCTGCATACGAATCCATTCTGCCGGCCGTGGTCGGTCCAAAAGAGCCGGAGGCATAGCCCGCTGGAGTCTTGGCCGGACCGGCGTAATAAATTGGATGCTGCTTGGTGTACTCCGGCAGTTCACCACCGGCTTCGATCGCTTCCTTCCACTTCGCATGGGCAATATCGCGGGCGACAAGCAGCGTGCCGGTGAGCATCAAACGCGTGCCGGTCGGTAGACCCGACAAGCTCTGGCGAATTTCTTCCATGGATTTGCTCAGATCGACATTAACTCTGTCTTTGCCCAGATCCGTTTCATCTACCTCGGGCAGGAAACGGGCTGGATCGGCCTCCAATTGCTCGAGCCAGATGCCATCCTTATCTATGCGTCCAAGTATTTGCCGATCAGCGCTGCAGGAAACGCCGATGCCTATGGGCAGGCTGGCCCCATGCCTTGGCAGGCGCACGACCCGCACGTCGTGGCAGAAATACTTGCCTCCGAATTGCGCGCCAATGCCAAGCTCGCGCGTGATCTTTAGAACCTCTTCCTCGAGCGCGCTGTCACGAAAAGCGCGTCCGCCTTTATCGCCTTCACGCGGCAGTGTATCGAGATAGTGACAGCTGGCTAATTTGACGGTTTTCAACGTCATCTCAGCCGACAGGCCGCCAATGACGATTGCCAGGTGGTAGGGTGGACAGGCTGAGGTTCCCAGTCCGGCAATTTTCTCCACGAGAAGCTTCTTGAGCGACTCGGGGTTGAGAACGGACTTCGTTTCCTGCAGCAGGAATGTCTTATTTGCCGAGCCGCCGCCCTTGGCAATGAAGAGAAAATCATAGCTTTGCCCCGGGTCTGAATAAATTTCGATTTGCGCCGGAAGGTTGCTGCCTGTGTTGACTTCCTTGTAGAGATCGAGGGGCGCCATCTGGCTGTAGCGAAGATTGCATTCGCTGTAGGTTTTCTCGATGCCCTCTGAGAGCACGTCCGCATCGTCACAACCGGTGAAGACTCGATCGCCTTTGTGGGCGACGACAATAGCGGTGCCTGTGTCCTGGCACATGGGCAGCGTTCCACCAGCGGCGATGCAAGCGTTACGCAAGAGCTCGAGTGCTACAAAACGATCGTTTGATGATGCCTCCGGGTCGTCAAGAATCCCTTTCAGTTTTTCAAGGTGGCTCGTACGCAGTAAATGCGAGACGTCCTTGAAAGCGGCTTTTGCCAGCGAGCGCAGCGCCTCGGGCTCGACCATAAGGAAGTCGCGACCCTTCCATGACTCGACGGACACATGTTCTTTGCTCAATTGCCTGTAAGCGGTTTGCTCGTGCTGAAGTTGAAACAATTTGCTCATTGACTGGCTGCCTCGCTCGTTTACCCTGGTAATTATAATCCGAAACCCGCGCCTGAAGCGGCTGTGCAGTCCGTTTAACCCAACAATTCCCGGGGTATACAACAGGCGACGAATCGTTTGTTGTTGATAAAGCGGCGGCTGCGGTGCAAAAAGTCTTGATTGTTGAAGACGACCTGTTCCTTGCTGACTTGATGCAGGACTGCCTTTCGGTTTCCTACGATGTCACGAGCGTGAACACGGGCAAGGATGCCCTGGAGCAGCTGCAATCCGGCGGCTTCAATGTCATTGTGCTCGACTGGCGTCTGCCCGATATGGATGGGCTGGACATAATGAAGCAATATCGACAAAATAGCGGCACCGCCAAAATTATCATGCTGAGCGGCATGCGTGGGAGGCAAAACGATGGTCTTGAAGGTGGTGCCGACCGTTTCATCACCAAGCCGTTCAAGATCGAGGAGATTGTCGCGACTGTGAAAGAGATGGCTGCCGATGTTTGACAATGAGATCGCCCAAACCGTCGAAAAAGCGCGCGAGCAGTTTTATGCCGTGTCGCTCGACCGCATTGAAAACGCTCGCAACCTGCTCAATGAGTTGAAACAGGATCCCAACAGGAAAGAACGCATCAAAGAGATCAACGAGCTTCTGCACAGACTGGCGGGGTCAAGCGGTCTTTATGACATGGCGGACTTTTGCGATCGAGCTTTGATGGCCGAAGATCTCTCAATGCAAATGTTCGATCAGAATGCCACCGCCATCCCCACGACGGTCGATCAATTGATGCGGCTTACGAACAGTCTTTATCATCTTTTGATGGCGCATAAAGAAGATGGCGGCAATCAGCAAAAATCCTCAAGTGCGACGCGCGCTCTGCAACAATCTTTAGAAGCGCTGAAGCGGAGCATTCTTCTGGTTGGTGCAAACTCATCAGGGTTGGTGCCTCACATAAAAGATCTCGGATTCAAGATCAATACGGTTCCCGATTTCACTGCGGCGCGAACTTATCTGGCAAGCCGGGCGCTCCCTGACGGGCTTGTCATCGATACGGATTTAAAGGGCGGCTCGCCGCTGGAGCTTGCCGCTCTTGTTCGGCAAAAACCTGATAGTGCCGAGGTGCCGATCATATTGTTTGGAAACGAAGGTGACTTTACCGAAAAGATTGTAGCGATTCAGGCTGGCTGCGATGATTTTTGGAACAGAAATGCCGACGCTGAAGCTTTGTCTATAAAAGCAGCGCGCGTTTTTTCAAAAATCTGCACGCCGCGATACAAAATTCTCGTCGTCGAAGATGATCCGGTGCAAGCTGCAGCTATGCATGTCTTCCTTGATGCTGCCGGCTTCGAGCCCATGGTAATGACTAACCCGGCGTTGTTTGAGGAAGGACTTCTCGCCTCTGAGCCGGATTTGATCCTGCTCGATTTGATGCTTGGCGATGTGACTGGATTCGATCTGGCAAAATTTGTCAGGCAAAACGACAAGTTCGACACGACGCCCATCGTTTTTCTCACCACTCAAAACCAGTTGGAGAATCAGGTGCGCGGCAAACGACTGGGCGATGATTATCTCATTAAGCCGGCCACGCCCGAGCTGTTGATTGCCACCATAGCTGGTCGCATCGAGCGATACAGATCGATCAAAGGACTGGTTGGACGCGATGGTTTGACCGGCGCTTTGACGTACGCCGAATTCATGAATGCTGCCGAGCGTATTCGAAAAACAGCATCCCTCAATCCATCTTTGCTCATTATCGACATTGATGGCTTGTCTGCAGTAAACGATAGATACAGTTTCGCCGCCGGTGAAAAAGTGATTGCAAAAGTGGGCGAGATTCTGAAGCGCACATTCCGCGAATTCGGAATTGTCGGGCGCATCGGAGGTGATGAGTTCGGAGTCGTCGCCGACAATCTCTCCGTGGATGAGTTGCTGGCAATCGTTCAACTCGTCAGAGGCGAACTCGAACATTTCAACTTCGCCTCCGATAATGGTGCTTTCCACTGTAGTATCACATGTGGTGTGGCGAGCTTGACGTCGGAGAATAGCGTAACCGCCTGGCTTGACGTCGCCTCTCGCGCTCTAGCCGAGGCGAAACGTCATGGTCACGGTTCGATCATAGTGCAATAGACCCCACTACTTGCCGGGGTCATTCGACAAGACAGCTCGGCGGGATTGTCTTGCTGTCCTTACGAAGTGAGGCATATTGTGCCTCCGTCATTTGTACTTTTGAAAGATCGGTTCCTTCCACATTGGCACCGCTGACGGTGCAGCTTCTTAAGGAGTCGGGCAAAACAGCACCGCGTAAGTCAGCACCTGTAAAGTCGCATTCATGACAAACGGCCGGCAAATGTGCACCTCTGAGATCTGCATCTCTAAATCTGACCCGTGTCAGTCGGCAGTCGATTTCTGCATAACGAAGATCGGCGCAGTCAAACCTTGCTCCGTTCAACCTTCCCCCGCCGACAATGTAGCAGCCGCGAGCCCGAACCCCCTGAAGTTGTGCTCCAATCATTTGGCAGTCCTCTATATACAAATTATCCAGGCAGGCGCCCCGCAAGTCGATATGGTTCAGGTCGGCTCCAATTAAGCCTATACGGCGGAGTTCCGCTCGGGACACACGATCGTTTTCACCATAGGTGTGGCGCATCGCGCTGCGGTAGTCGATGTGCGCATCTGCCAGCCACGCCAGAGCACACTCTTTTCGCCCGTTGTAAATGTCTTCAAGCCATTCTCTGGAAAGATCAGGATCCATTGGGGCTCGCTTGCGAAAATCTTTTAGGCTGAGTTCCCTGAAACTCTTCGCCTGTTGTGACAAAAGCGGCGCCGTTCGGCGCAGTCGATCGGCTGTTTCGCATGGACCATCCTGCTCAAGCAAGTAGGCATAGAAATCGAGCGGCTGCATATTACGAATTCGATTCGCGGTTTCGCCATCGTCATAAAATTCCTCGAGCCAATCTGCATACATGAGGTGACCACAAGGATCGAGTGGATTAAACAGGATCTCTTCACGGACTCTTTGCAAAAATACCTCTCTTTCCTCTTCACGGCTCCGCCAGCTAAGTTTTTCCGGCTTTGCCGTCGACAAGTTTTCCTTGGGCAATTTGCCTTGCGAATCGAAGGCAGCAGCATCAGGACCTCCGTAACGATCAAAGACATTACGGCTTAACTCTTTATATAAGTCTCCAAATGGGCGCATGATTGATGCTCGCATTGGATCGATACTCGCCGTGCATCTTTGCAAGAGTTGCTCGTATGTAGGCATTGGCTCGCCTGGTGCCAGCGTTCGCATTATGCGTTGCTCTTCGGTATGAAGCACAAACATCTCAGCATAGAGCTCATCAAAACATGCCTTGTAGCGCGCATAATTTTTATCAGGGGAAACGTATTGATTTTCCGGAGCCATCATTTCAGACACGAAAGTGGCACGATAGTCATCTATGAGTTTTGCTCCGCCGTCTTGATTGGTGTTTGAAACAGTCATGGAACCTTCTGCCCGCGCGACAGCTTCCGCTGCTTGATGCAAGCCACTCTCGAAAGCCGCCATTACTTGTGGATGCGCCTCCCTGTCAAAGAATTTATGGCTATGCATGTGCCCGGTTTCGTGATCGTACGTGAAACGCAGATGTCGATGGTCGCCGACGTCAACGTGGATTTCACTCAGGGCGTGTACATATCCCGAGCCTCTGTCCAGAGCATTGACTCGAATTGTCCGCGGCAATATTTTTTGCTCATCGAGATGCTCTAACAGTTTCATTATGTGCTCGGCGGGTACCGATACGCCTTTGTCGAAACGGGTCTCTCCCACTATCAATCGAACAGTTCGATCATCTCCCACGCGCAAAGCAAATTGGCCGCTCGGGAATTTTTCCTCAGCCAAGCTCTTTGCCTGCACAAGGCGTTTGTATTCGTCGCTTTTATGGATCTGCTTCCGCGTTTCCATTAACTCAGTTTGCGTTATATGATGCTGGATTGCGACATCGTCTAGATGCTCCCAAGCCGGGCCCGACCAAATATCTTGTTCGCCAAGTCGACGGCTCTCAATTTCGGCCGCAATTAATTCCTGAGAGACTTTATGCAGAGCTTGCTCCAGCACCCGGATCGGTTCGTTCATTTCATCGAGCCGTTGTTGAATTCGCTGCACGTTCGGATCTGAAGGTGAGACGATTTCGGTTTGCGCTACGTGCGAATCTTGGCCATGTATCGGCCCATGATCAGGCAGACCCGAGGGTGTTGATATGGCTGAGCGACGCTCCTTAACATTCTGCTCGGCTTTGACGTTCTTCGCTTTGCTCGCAATGTGCTCGCTGACCTTGTGCCCGCCATAGGCCAGCGGACCGGCGGCCACCATAGCGCCCATGCCAGACTCGTTCATACTGGATGCGACATTAGACCACTTGAACAGGCTGCTCTTCGTGCTCAACATTTCCGCATCCGGAACCAAATTGCCATCAACGTCTCGCTTCATCAAGCCAAGCTGCCCTGCAACCCTTTCTTTCTCTGCTTTTATGGCATCGCCGGAAGCGCTGACGGCACCATATGAATAGGCGTTCGTCAATTGATTCGTCATACTGCTGAGCAGTCGGCGATTTGTCTCCGTCATCCCTAACCTGGCACCGATGTTCTCCGTTGCATTGCCGATACCATGCCCTACACCCTGCGCGAGAAACATCGCGCCGGTGCCGATCGCCAATTTGTTCGCATTGAAGTGCTCGCCAAATTCATTTAGATTGAGTCCTGATTTTGTCCAGTCGGCGCTCGCAAACATGGTCGTCTGAAAAGCTGAATCAAGCAAGCCGTGAACCAGACGCGTTGCTGCCGGTGTCGTGCCGGCAGCTGCCTTCAAAGGCTGCAGGGCCCCCGACCCGGCCATGGCCAGTCCTTTAATCGAACCGCTGCCGACATGCGCAACTCCATGACTCGAATCGGACATGCTAAGGACCGATCCGGCGCCACCAAATCCGATACCGGAGCCAAGCTGGCACATGGCTGCAGTACCTCTGCTCATCTGCCCAGCCTTGGCTGCAGCCGCGAAATATGTGCCGGCACCCATGGTGCCCACGGTGACGGCGGCGGTTTCAAGCGAATCGGAAACTTGATGCTGAAGGTGAGCCATATCTTGTGACAGGGAAACGAAATCACCCGAGGCGGTGTTCATCTTTGTCAATAAGATTTGAATAGTGTCTGCTCGCACGTCGAGCGACTCAGAGCTTACATTCGCTGTGTTGCCTGGAACTCCATGTTTGCGGTATGGTCCTTTATCGAAAAGGTCTTTGTTGAATCCATCAGGCAATTTATCGGCATCAAAATTCCTTTTTGCACTAGTGTTATCGCGCCGGCCGACCTGTGTCGCGTCCGTGCCGAAGAGTAGATCTAGATGTTGATCTAGTTGTCTGCCGTATTGCTCGACGGCCTCTTTCAGTTCAACCATGGCGCCTTCGACTCCGCCTTTCAGCGGCCCGCCAACCTTCGTCAACCAGTTACCGGCCCCCAGTCCGCCTGTCAGCCATGGTCTATCCTCGAAATACTTTTTATCATGGTTAGTGACCGCTTTTTTGATCTCGTCTACCTGTATCTTCAGCTTCTCTGTGTCAATCAGTCCGCCGCTTTGATAACCATGGTTGCCGGTTAGTGCGCCGGGTCCAAGACCAATTAAATTGTGCGTTTTACCATCTTTTCCCTGCCACTGGATCAGTACGCGCGATTGTGCAGTCAGGTCCACCTTGTGGCCATTAGCAAATTCGACTTCATACCCTTCTTCCCTGCCGCCTCGCTGCAGTTTACCGATCGCCTCCTTCTCTCCCGGGTTGAACAGACTGCCCTCTTTGATATCAAAGATTTGATCTCCCATACGCAGGCGCCCCCGCACTCCACTCATATTCTCTGGCAGCACCGCTCTGCTCAGTTTCTTTGCTTCGGGCTCTTCCTGATAAGCATTCGCTCGGAGAAGCTCTTTTCCGCCTCTGGCTAGATACTTCAAATCAGATTCGTTTGCCACGCCATTTTTCAAAATCGTGTTGACTCTAGTGACCAATTTTTCAGCGCTCTGCTGAGTCTCAACCAGAGCGGCTTCCGTCTTGTCCGACTGGCCAGATAGTTTATTGAAGCTCTTGGCCAGCTCCAGTTCCATATTAACCTGGCGCATCAGCTGAGATTTGCTAACGATACCACCCCTGGTGAGAGCATTGCCCTTGTCGTCTTTCGTTTCACCAAGAGAAATCCAGTCGACAGTCTCAGTACTGCCATTTTGCGCCGGCATTTCTAAATGCCAGATCGCGCCTTTCAATCCAGCCATTGTCTTGATGTCTTTATTTGAACCATCAGGATTCTTCATGTTGAGTATGCCTTGCTGGACTATTCTTCCTGTTTTTGCATCTATCTGGTTTTCAATTTTTCCGATGCACCGGCCGTTCTCGCCAATGATTTCACCATTTGTGATTTTGTAATCGTGCTTTCGAACCACCTTGCCATTCTTGTCAAACTCAGGCACTGTGAGGCTGCCGTTTACAGTCTTCGTGTCTTTTGGTAGCGCTTCCATAGTTGGTTGCGCCGCATCGATTTGTTGTTTTTTGATCATGATGTCATCTCTGGCGGTGACCACTTTGGCAATGGCGGTCGCGCCCTCCAGTCGCTTGATTGTGCTTTCATCGTAGTTGCCATTCATCAACGCCTTTATTCCAGCTTCGAGTCTGTCGTGCATCTGCATGTAGGTTCGCTCTTGAAGCCTCAATGTATTGAGAGTGGATTGACGAACACCGAGAAATCGATCGCGAACGTTCCATGAGTCCTCATATTCCTTACGCTGTCGCTGTCCTTGTTGCAGCCGCGTTAAATCCGAATGGCGAGCATCTGCGATACTAAAAAGCCCGCCGGAATTTGGGTTTGGCTTACCATTGGCCATAATCTCGGGCGGACCGAGAGCGACGCCCTCAATCTTCAGCTTGCCGATGCCATTACCTCCTTCGCCTGGCTTGGTAAGTTGGAACGATGTGAGAGTGAAGTGTGAAAGAGGAACTTCTCGTCCGTCGATGAACTTAATTGTGCCGCCAGACAAGCTGCGATCCGGATTCATTTGAGGAGCAGTCAATGTTCCTAGCTGTTCTCCGGTTTGCTTGTTGATTACCATTCCAAGGCGTACTTCATACTCTTGTGGACGACCCTTCTCGTCAGGAATGAACATCTTCCCGTTGGGCGCACCGCTGCTCAGCTCGAAGCGCCGCCTGTGAGGTGGATCGGCATTATCGCTTCCCTCAAATCGGGCATCAGTAAACTTGATAATGACGTTGCTTGGCGGTTTGCTCGCCTTGTTGCGCTCAAGGCGATCGGCGCGGAATGTTCCATCTGGATCTATGTGACCAAGAAATTTATCACCGTCAAAAACATCGCTGTTAACCACACTATAAATCTTGTTGCTGCGCGCTTCTTTGAGAACGCCGTTTAGAGCCTCAGTATCACCTGCGCTTCTTGTTGATTTGACATTCTTCTCCAATCTGAAGGCATCAGATTTTTTAGCCGCTTGATCGGCGACTGGTAATCGACCATCAATAAACTCGAGGTCGGTCGGGAATCCTAAAGCGTTGAGAACATCGACTTGGTTGCCCGAGTTGCTTAGTTTGCTCGAGCCTTTGTTTGCCAGGGAGTGACTGGCTTCCTTGATCAAGGCGCCATGTGTCGCCGAGTCCGGCATTTGTTTATCTGCCGTGCTTCCATTCTGCGAGATATTGTCTGACAAATTTGGGGGAATTCTCATTGCATCATCCTTAAAGAAAACAATAGACAGTTCTCCTCGACCTGCGAGAAGTTTGTAAGTCATTTTTCGTCGCCCCGCCTTCCTGAGCCGAGAGTATGGGAGCAAATGTTGGCAAACTGGAGTCAACGACGCCGCCGGCGATCTGGTTTTGTATCACCAAGATAAGAGGAGATCGGCACTCGTCTTGCCGATCTCCTCGCATGATTCATTTGCGATTCTAAGTCTTGTCGCTCACAAGGGATACAGTGTCATGTCGCGTTGCACCGGCATGCGTTAGATGCTTGCTCTTGGTAGCGCCGGTGGTGCGGCTCTCGATTCCAGCATCGCCCGCCACTTTAGTGGATTCTTGCTTGACGCTGCCTTTTGCTGCCTGCGCCAGTTTTGGCGATCGGTTGCCGGTCCTGGCGATTGTTCTCGGCGCCTGCTTCTTGTGTGCTTTTGATGCGCGGCTTGGAGGATGTTCTTGATCGCAGCATTGCACCTCCGTTTCATCCACCATCAAAAGCGAGTCATTCATGCATGACTGCGCCGATGCCGGCATCATCGGCACGACGGGCGCAGCTAATGACGCAAGAAATAAACCTGCAAACATCAATGTCATTGCCCGGTTCATAATCGCTCCTTGAAAAATCGCGTGCCATGCTCAGCGCAGCGGATCGCTCGATCCATCATGCCATCGCCGAGCCTTTTCGATTCCTTCTGCCATTATTTTGCCTGAGCAAGGCTAAGCTGATATTGCCACGGCATTATGCAACCGTTGTTTATCTGTTAAGCGATTGAAAATCACAAACCTGACTTTTGCAGTTTTTGCTCCAGTTGCTTGTGGGCGAGCTGCAAAACCTTATCGTGCGCTTCTCGAACGGAAACGACATCAGGATGATCGGTGCCCAGGGCACCCTCCATGATGATCATGGCATGTTTATAAAGGACGGCTGCTTCGGCGAATTTTTCCTGGCGTTCGTTTACCAGGGCCAGATTGTTTGCCGCAGTGGCGACGTCGAAGTGCTCTTTACCCAGCAACTGCTCCGAGATGTCTAGAATTTTCCGGCAATGCGGCTCGGCTTTGTCATATTTGCCCCTCTTCCAATAGACGAAGGCGAGGTTCTCATGCGTTACCAGAACCCGCGGATCTTCCTTCTCCAGATCAATGCACTCATCCAGAGCCGCCAGCCAATATGCTTGCGCTTCAAAAAAGTCTTCCTTCTCCACGGCTCGCAAAGCCGCGCGCCTGAAGTCCTCCCACTCGGAGGGGTGGCGCTCGCGAATATCAGCGGCGCGCGTCTCAAAGTCTTTTGCCTCATTCGAGCGACCGACTTTATGCAAAACCTTGGCATAGAACTCAGCCATGTCGGCAACCTGCGGATGATAAATGCCGAGCTGCGATTCGCGAATTTGCAATCCTCGCGCCAGCGCCTGGGCAGCCAGTCCGAAGCGCTCGGTCATGAAAAACACCCTGGCCAGGTTTTTCAAATCGGTCGACACGCTCAAATGGCTTTTGCCATATACTTTCTCGCGAATGGAAAGTGCCTCGAGCAGGAGCGTCTCCATCAGATCGTGGCGATTTTTCTTGGCGTAAAGCGATGCCAGATCGACAAGCGCATCTGCCAGCTGACTGGTGTTGGTGAAACCTTTCTGCTTCAATTGAGCCACCTGATAGCGAGCCGAAAAGATGGCATCCTCCAGAGCCGGATTTTCCTTTTCGCCGTCGCCTTCTTGTTCGGCGGCCTGTTGCCGATCGGCT
Organism: Pseudomonadota bacterium; assembly: GCA_021324135.1. GTDB lineage: Bacteria > Cyanobacteriota > Vampirovibrionia > Obscuribacterales > Obscuribacteraceae > JAJPJO01. Next base: position 51,032 of record JAJPJO010000247.1, on the reverse strand, counting down.
ACGGTTTCGCCGCCATCGTCATCTTCAAGCAAAATGGACTGAGAGAGCTCAGCATAAGAGATGTCGGCCTGGGGCTCGGCGCCGAGGGCATTGTTACCATCCCTGACAAAGACGGGTATGTTGAACGAGCTGAGGGTCAAGGCCGCCTCATCCATTACGATGTCGCTCGTGACGCGGCAGCGCAGATCCTGGATTTGCCTCTCGATCTGCTCGACCTCGGCGCTCATACCCAGGAGCGCATAAATTTCGCACGCCCGCTGATAAATCGTCTCGGCATTAACGATGTCATCGATCTGGCTGTAGGCGTCTGCCAGGACTCGTACGGCTTTCGCCGTCTCCAGACTGTGCGGTCCGTGAGCCTGCTCTTGCGCCTGGGCAATTTCCCAGAGCGCTTCGATATTATCTGTCGGCATGGGGCTTACCTTGATGTTCTAAGCATTTTATGCCCACTGAAATTAAGACTTACCAGGACGAAACCCTGGGGAGGCAAAGTTGAAGATAGGTTGCGAAAGCGTTCTCTCCTGATTAATTTGCCTAAGGAGCGAGTTTGTCATAACATCTGAGCTAGCAATTTTTGCAGTCAAACAAAATATATGCAGGCTGGGGCGATAGTGGCTGAGTCTGTCGATCTTATTAAAGAACAATCCGAGCTGGCAGTGCAGAAGCACATCGCCGGTCATTATCTTGAGGCCGAGAAGCTATACCGGCGAGCCATGGCGGCTCTGCCCGATGAAAACAAGGAACACTCGGCGATCTTTCAAGAGCTCTTGCTTCATAACGCTCGCTTGCTCCTCAATATGGGGGAGGCGGAAAATGCGCTAAAAATGGCGCAACAACTGCTTAAACTGAAAGAGCGGCAATTTGGATTCCATCACACGCAGACTGCCTCGGCTCTGCGATTGAACGCCGAAATCAAAGCGGAGCAAGACAACACTTCTTATGCCGCTCTCGATATGCGGCGCGCCCTCGATATTTGGATGGACACCTTAGGCTGGCAAGCTCCGGCTCCCGATCCGGACGATTTCGATTTGCACGCCATGGGCGGCCAGCGCACTACCCTTCCTGAATTCGATTGGATTGCCAGCGAGTTGAACCAGCCGGCATTGTTCGAGCGTTTATCTGAGGAGCAAAAGGACGCCAGGCGTTTTACCCTTTTGCTCGAGATTGGCAATGCCTTTTCATGGTTGGGTTTGCACAAAACTTCCTGCCGGCTCTTCCGAGCCGCTTTGCCTCTGGTCGAGCGGGTTTCACCATATCTTGTCTGGCAGAACTACTGGGCTGCCACTCAGGCATCGATCAGCTTTTCGGCAAATGAGGAGCCCCAGGTTGCAGAGGCATTCTTGAGTGCTTTTTTGCAGAAGCTCTCCTCAGCATTTGAGAACGGCAGCGATGTCGCGCCAGTCTTGCAGATCTCGCTTGCTAAGGTCCTGGCCAAGCGGAATGATAAGGATGGCGCTGTAAGCGAGCTGAGGAAGGCGCTCGAGGAACTGCAAGCCATGCATGGCGAAACGCACTTGCAGGTAGCGCGCGTTCACATTCAGCTTGCCGAGATCCTCGGTGAAACCGGCGACTTTTCAAATGCCGAGTCTCATTTCGATACCGCCATCAGTGCTCTCGAGTCCTGGCACGGCTTGTCGGACATCAATCTCGTCGTGCCGCTTTTCAAAAGAGGCATGCTGATGAAAAATGCGCACCAACTCGCCAAAGCAGAAAAGTCTCTGGCGCGCGCTATAGATATTCTTTTGCCTCGCAACCAGTCGGACATCGATCTGGCATCGACGCTATTCAAAGAATTGTCCCATGTGTACATGGGCCAACACTATTATCAACAAGCGCTTACAGCGCAGATTCGCGGGCTCGATCTTCTGCGCGAGCACTGCAAGCCGACTGACCGCGCTGTGGCAGAGTGCGAATTGAATATGGCTCGCATTTATTTTGCCAATGCCAGGCATATCGACAGCGAGAGAAACGCACGCAGCGCTCTGTCCGTTTACGAAAAGCTGCCGGAAAAGCACAAGGAGCGCGGCGAATTACATTTGATTATTGCCAAATGCGAAATCGACAATTGTAAGTTCACGCAGGCGTCGCAATCATTGCGAGCCGCCGAGGCGCAACTGGAGCAGGCGCCCGATGCAGTCGAGCTCCAGCAGGAGTTGAACCTGGAATATGCGAAATTCTATTTGCATCAGGCTTCACCCGGCAAAGCCGTCTTCCATCTAAAAGAAATAATTGATACTGAATCCGGTGCCAAGCCGAAGCGCTTGACGGCTCAGATTATTGAAGCTGCTATAAAGCGCGCTGAAATTGAGCTGGCCTATTTAGACTGTTCGCTCGGCGAAAAGATCTTGCTTGCCAATGTACAGATCGCCCGGGACTCTTATTTGAACAGCGATAAGGAGCCTTCCTATCTGCTAAAGGCATTAAGCGCCCTGGGTGAGTTTTTTGTCAATCAGTCCGATGTGTCCGAGGCCGATGCCGTTGTCGAGCAATGCACGGCCCTGGTCGAGCATCATCCCGAGCTGCGCAGCACTCCGGCTTACGGTGAATTTCTGACTATGTATGCCCATTTACTCTTCAATCAAGGGGCCTTTGAAGTGGCCACGGAGAAATTGAAAAAGGCGCTGCAAGTTATTGAAATCTGCCATGGAAGCCATCATCCCAAGTGTGCGGATATATGGATGGCGATATCGGCCGCCCTGTTGCGCCGCGGCATCACTGACCAGTCCGATGAGTCGGCACACAAGGCTGTCACTATTTTGAGCAATACATTCGACTGGCATCATCCCTCGACTTTGAGAGCCTTGTCGTGGGAGGCATACATCGCCGTCTATCGTGAGCGATACGAAGTCGCTCTTACTCTGGCAGAAAGGCTCTTCCCGGGGATCCAATCGATAAGATCGTTTCCCGATTTCTTTTCCTTCAGTGCCCTTGTATCTATTCTGAAAAACGAGTACGTGAATGGCCGGACCAGCCACGTCAATGATTTGTCCGCGTATCTGGAGAAATACTCAGCCGCTTTTCTGCGCATCTACGGGGCACGGGCGATGGATGTGCTCTTCGATTTGATCTCTTTTGCGCTCGAGAAAGACGTGCGCCCGCTCGGTCGCACCGCCGGTGGTACTATCATAAAATACCTCTCGTCGGCCCAATGTTTGTTAGAGAATCCCAGAGATTGCCTTCATCAACTGAGCCTCATCTGCCGGGAGCACCGCAGCTCAACCGAGGCGCAGCAACTATACAAAGAGATTGCCAATTTGTTAAACGACTGAGTTCCGGTCGCCGGCCTCTGATTGTCCGAATTTGGTCACAGTCTGTTCCTAAGATGGATGCCAGGCGCGTCGCTCTTAGCCCCAACCATTTGAAGGACGGACCAAAATGAACGATATGATTTCCAATATTGATCCTTTAGCTATCAGCAGTAATGAAAATCCAAATACTCTGCCTGTGAACAATCCTGCCGATCTGGCGGGTCCGATTCCCTCAGCCGATGTGCCGGCCATTCCGATCCCGGCGTTTAAAACACATGTAGCCGGCAAGCGCGAAGCGGCAGCAACGCAGGAGCTGGAGGAGATAACCCTTCAATACCTGAGTAGCGTTGAGGGCAGGTTGAACCTTATTCGCTCGAATGGCGAAACGGTCGGGTATGAAATCGCCGCTAAAATGAAGGAGCTCGGCGACGGCAACTTTGGCATCGTAGCGCCTGATGGTTCGGCAATCATCAGGAGTGTAGAGGCTGGAACCATAGCCGTAAAAGATAGAGACGGCTCTATCAGAGTCTTCCTATCGCAGCCTGAGTTCCTGCCTGTATATTCGGTTTCAATTTTCACGCCCGCCGGGCACAAGAGTTCCTGGGATTTGCCGGAAGATGTCGAGCCTGAAGAAGATGAACATTGCACATCCATGCTGCCGAGATTGGTGCGCAAGATGTCCGGCGGATTCAGTTTCTTTCAATTACCGGATGGATCTCATCTACTGATTAGAAAAGGCCGCAATCCTGGTTTTTCATTCACGACCCGCAGTGGTCTTTTTGTAAGAACCTTCGAGAATTCGCGAACCGTGCAATTTTGCAAAGATAAGTTTCCAATTGGCCGCTGAATCTCTGGTTTGCTAAAGAATTCTGCACTAAATGCGATACCAGAATCTGCCGGCTTCGAATCACCTGCCGAGAACCCGGTTTCAGGCGATCTGTCTAAACATCTATCAAGGATGGAATAAAATACGCTGAGTCTCAGTGCGTTCTTCTATGCAACTTGATAATTATTACCTGATCGGCATAATTCTTGCAGCCACAATCATCAGCTTCGGCGCCGGATGGCTGATTCGATCATCGATGCTGAACAGACGCCTCAGGCACCTCCTGCGCACAATTTCCGATATACGCGCCGGAGTTGCCGTGCCGCCGCCGCCTGGAGGGAGCGGCGCTGCCGCGCAAATCGACTCAGCGCTTTACAGCTTCGATAAACTGGTGACCGATCTTCGCCAATCGCTGGAATCAAGCGATCGAAAGACGAGAATTCTGGTCGAGACCATGCCGATAGGCATCATGATCACAGACGGGGGCGGTAATATTTTGACCACCAATCCGCAGGCGCAGGAGCTGCTTGGCATGAGTGCGGCAGAATTAGCTTCTTACAGCATCAGAGAGATTTTTGCCGATTTGCAGGACGAGGCTCTGTTTAGCCATGAGAAGACAAACATGAGCTTCGAGTCCTGTTTGAGTCGTGGCGAGGATGACAGAGTCTTTGTAGAGGTCAGTATCAAGGAGTTCGGCAGACGCGATACCTGGCTTGTTTCCTTTATCGACATCAGTGAACGGAAAAAAATCGAGCGCTTGAAGCAAGAGTTCACCGAGATGATCACTCATGATCTTCGCGCTCCGCTTACCTCAATCCAACTCTATCTCGAGATGCTCATCTGCGGACGCTATGGACCGTTGCCGGAGGCAGCCTTGATGCGAGCGCGGGCTGCAGAGGATAGTTGCCAGAGGTTAGTCGATCTGATCAACAGTCTTCTGGAGATTGAAAGGTTGGCCAGCGGTTCCATCGAGCTGGCCCTGGATCTGACTGAAGTCGCCAGTATATTTGAGCGAAGCGTTCAAGCTCTGGAGGGACTGATCGAGTCCAGGAAGCTGGTGCTCTCGGTTGAAGGCACTGATCTGGAGCTGATCTGCGATGAGGAGCGTTTGATGCAGGTATTGATCAACCTTCTTTCAAATGCGATCAAATATTCGCCGGACGGCGGGCGCTTGCTGCTCTCTGCTGAAACCAAAGGTAGTGTCATAAGATTCTGCGTTGCCGATGATGGTCCTGGTATTCCAGCAGAGTTCCGCGAGTCTATATTCGAGCGCTTCTATCAGGTGCCCGGACAGGCAAAGCAGGGCAGCAGCGGTTTGGGGTTGGCTATTTGCCGCGAGATCGTCAGCGCCCATGGAGGGCAGATCGGTGTTGAATCGAACAATGGTCGCGGCAGTAAGTTTTGGTTTACCATCCCAAGCAAACCCGGCAGCTGGCAATGAGGGAAAGCCGGGCTCAATTCGGGGATGATTCTGACTGCAACCTGTATCCCTGTCCGTAAACGGTTTTTATGGTCACGCCTGTCCCGACGAGCGATTTTCGCAGTCGCTTGACGCTGGCTCGTAGCGCTTCCTGGCTGGCTTCGTCATTATCCATCCACAGCCGACCTAGAATCGCCTCAGCTCCAAACAGATGCTCCGGATGGCGAATCAATAGGGCCAGCAGAGAAAATTCGCGCGGCATCAATTTAATTTCCCGCTCCTCAAACATGACTCGACTATTGGCTGTTTCCATGACCAGCCCTTTGTACTCGATTCTCGGCTCCTCGATTGTTTTCGGCCGCCTCAAGACAGCTCGAATTCTCATGGCTAACTCTTTGATCTGATCGGGCTTGGTCAAATAGTCGTCAGCACCTGCATCGAAAGCGTTTCTCTTCTCGCTCAAGCTCGACTTGGCCGTGAGCATCAGGATTGGCGTAGAGCAGCCACTTTCCCGCATCTGTTTGCAGACATCCACGCCTTGAACATCGGGCAGCGACCAATCAAGAATGATCACGTCAAACGGCTGCCCGAGTGCCATATCCAATCCGAAGCGCCCGAGATGCACGTATTCGACATGCAGTCGATCCTTCTCAAGAAAGTCCTTGATGTTGTGGCAGAGCTCGATGTCATCATCGATCAGTAATACATTGGTCATAACGCTACGAAGCCAACCAGTCCAAGAGTTTTGTAGCCGAGTAACACCAGGATAATAATGACCAATGCCACGAATACAGTCAACCTCATCCAGTCCGGCATATTATTATAGAGCTCGTCTACAAATTGCACTGCCTGTAGTGGCTTCTTCCTTTGTTTTCGGGGAGAACCTTCATGACCGCCGGATGTGGTCAATGCTTTAATGGCACTGAGTAACTCTTGAACTGTTTCATAGCGCTCGTCGGGATTTTTCTTCAAGCAGCGACTGACAATTTGGCGCATTCCCGGTGGATTATCTGCCACTTCCGGGGGCGCTGAATTGACTTGCTCGTGAACCACCTCGACTGTGCTTCTGCCTTGAAACGGTCGTGAGCCGGAAAGCATCTCAAACAATACACAGCCCATCGAGTAAATGTCGGAACGAGCATCTACCGATTTGCTCAGGCATTGCTCGGGGCTCATGTAGAACGGCGTGCCAAGCAGCTCTTTGCTCTTGGTCAGATTTGCCGCTTTGCCGTCGTTGCGATCGACGAGTTTGACCATGCCGAAATCGACTAACTTGATGCCGTCATTATCGCTGCTCAGGATGATGTTTTCTGGTTTGATGTCTCTGTGTATGACACCTTTCGAGTGGGCATGCGAAACTGCTTCGCACAATTCACAAATAATCTTTATCGCCTTCTGCGGCTCCAGTGCACCACCGCGCCGCAAGAGCTTCTTGAGCGTTATACCGTCGATATAATCCATGACGATGAAGCTGCGACCCTGCTCATCTATACCATACTCATTGACGGCGCAAATATTTGGATGCTTCAAATTCGAGGCAGCCTGAGCTTCTCGATGAAAACGTTTGAGCGATACTTCATCACTGACGAGCTCTCGATTGATATATTTGATGGCTACAAGTCTATCAAGCAAAAGGTGGTGTGCCTTGTATACGTTGCTCGTTCTGCCGACTCCGATCAGTTCAATAATCTTGTAGTGATTACCGATTACTTTGCCGATCAGCTCCTGCGATTGACTTTGTTCTTCCTCCGGTGATGGTGCGGGCCGCGAACTTCTTGAAGGTTCGCCCGCTGACTTGCCTGAATGCTCTTGCGAGGCGGTGCGGGGATGCGCCTGGGTCGCGCTGCGAGGAGGCTCTGCCGGCTGGCCGGACATCAGGGCTGCATAGAGATAGCGTTCTTCCTCCGATGCGTCGCACTGGCACCGGCTCTCTGAAAATATCCAGCTTGTAAGCGAGCCCTTTCGAATTTCGCGTTTCACTTTCCCACAGCCAGGGCACGTCGGTGGCGGCGACGTTGGCGCGGCGTCGGCTCTGGGACCTTCGGGCATAACCTGAACCTTGCTTGAGGGAAGCTTCCTTACAGCGACCGCACAGTCAACTATTTGTAAGGAGCAATGATGCTTTCAGCTTCATTCCCCCGGGCAATGAAATTTATGCAAAGAGCTTTCCAGGCAAAAAGGTTTATTGAGCTATCTGGTCTCGACTTCTTTCAAGATTTCGGGATGCTCCGCGAAAGATTCGACGTGGAATTCGACGATGGTATTTTTCGAAATGAAAGGTACTCCCTTTAGCAGAGGAATGCCGCTCATGTCGATCAATGGATCCAGGCGGCATCTGGTGCGCACTGAGCATATGCCTGCAGCGCTTCCCTCTTCCTTTTTTGCCGACGTGCTCATTGGCGTTCTTATCTTGCACAGAGACATTCCGCCGCCCTCGAAGTCCGTCGATGTATGGAAAAATTTGGCCAGCGGCTCTTCCTTGAGGCGCTTCGATCCTTCCGCCAGCAGTGTTTTGATCTCCTCCGGGCTCGTTTCCTTTGCCACTTTTGAGGCGCTCTCATAGGTGACCAGATAAATGTAGAGGGCGGACATGCCGGACATGGCGAGATTGATGGCTGTGAATACGAATAACATCAATATGACAAGTATGAGGGCAAACTCTGCGTTCAAACTTCCAGAGGTGCTGTGTGAGCGAAGTTTGCTCCTACCATGCAATCGTTTCATAACATACTCTCCTTCTGTTCGAGAGCTCGAGGGCCTGCTATCTGAAATTCGAATGCCAGGCGCCCGGGGATGTAGTTGGAACGACAAATGGTGGTCGTTTGCCCGGCATTCACAGGCGCTCGTGATTGAGACGAGTCATCCGAGAAAAGGCATTTTAGAGTGGGAGGCAGGGGTTGACCGGCATGTTTGCCACCAGATATGGTGCCGAGATTCGAGACCAGATCGCGGCTCGAAACCGTCCAGGATCTGCCGTCCCCTATGACCGAGTCGCAAGCAAGGATGCGGGACTGGTTTTCATAGATCGTTTGATCCGCAAAAGGATTCTCGGCAAATGACTGATAGACCACGCTGCCGTCATCTTTTATGCAGACGACTATAGGCTCGCAGCGGCCGGTGGCTGGATTGACTGTCGGCCGCAGCGGCGCATCAAGAAATGCTTGCACGGAGCTGAGACTCGGTTTGCTATGGGCGCTTCTCAACCAATGCAGAAAGCCTCGATTGAATTCTCGTCGCACGGAGCACGATGTCCGCTGTTGATCCTGCTGAAGCGAAGTTCCCTTGTCGACCGGAAAATCACCGGCGCTGGCAACCATTGGCACGACGTAGCTTCCCAACATGGAAGTGTCTCTCAAGACATCCCCCATCGTCTTGAATCTGGCTGGAATTCCATCAGGACATGAAAACACGAAGGCAGCAGCGGGAGCCTTGTCCTTGGTGAAGTTTGGCATGGCGCAAGCTGAGCTGGACAGTCTTGCGTTCCTGGTATCAAATAAGTCCAATTGGATATCGGCATGCACCTTCACTATCGATGGTGCCCCTTCGCCGTGAAATTCAAGGAAATGCTCAGCATTGACCAGTGTGCATTGTTCCGATAAGCCGGCCAGCCAGAAATCTTCATCGTCGATTGGAACGTTTGTAAAGGCTGGGTAGAAGCGCGGCTTCGGCGGATTGGTGCTTTTCTGATCGGATAGGTGTCTTGTATCGCGGCGACCAGACAATGGCGGCTCCGGCATGACAATATTTGTTTGCGGCGCATTGTCGAGCTGTCCCAATTGCAGGCGGAAGTCTCGAATCTGCGCTTTGTTCAAATAGCTCTGCCGGGCAAGATTGGCTGTGAACACGCTTAAGGCATCCTTATACGGAGTCACCTTCTCGCCATTCAAATCGGCATAGCTCGATTTGCACTTCGGATCGAGTGAATCTTTCAGGGCGCGGGACAACAGGCGTTGGGCGCGGCGTGCCTGGCGAACCTCTTCCTGGGCTTCGGCGACAAAATCATCGCTTCCGGTGGAAAGAGCGATTAGATAATCGAGCCGCGCCGTGGCGATGATGGTGTTGATGCCAGTTACCGGCAGCGGCTCACCATCGCCGGCCAGTGTCGCTTTTCCAATCGGAGGGTAATCCACCAGAGCGATGTAGCCGAAGTGGGGATCATTAATGACGATGCGCGGCAGATCTCTGGCGGCAGCAAGAGCGGCCGCTTCGCTAGCGCCTCTCAGGCGGTAATTGCTCACTATCAGCAATCCCCAATTTGTAGTGGCCAGTGAAGCGACGATTAAGATCATGACGAGCCCGGCGCACAGGATCAGAATATTGCCTCTTCTGCGGCGCGCATATCTTGTTTTTGAAACAGAAGGATGACTCTTTTGCATCTTGGTTATTCCTCTGTCAACTGCCATCACTCTCAGGTTAATGACAGACTGTGACGAAATACGGACAGGATGGTAAGAAGGATCGAGTTTCTTTTGGCGATCTTTTGTCGCAAGACAATGTGCCGGCTTTCGGGAGCCGGCACATGTCTAGCCCTGGTGGGAACTTATCGTTTTATCACTTGGCCTTTGGCACACGCGCGTACAAATCATCAACTGAATGAATGCAGTACGGTGTACCTGGGGTGCCGTTTGCCGGCGTCAGGTCGAGCGTCGTGAGCGTGTAGAAGGAAGGTTGATTTCCCAGTCCCGAGACGTTGGAGGCAAAGTTGGGATTCTGTTGCGAAGAGCTCAAGACGACGGTATTACCGGTGGTGTTGAACTGCTCGTTGTACATGCCGAGCAAATTGCTGCCTCGCACCGCTACGTTGCCGCCATAGACGATCGATCCGAAGACGCTTGTATTTGGAGTTTCCGCGAAACTGAGATTCGAGTTTGAGCCAAAGTTGTTTCGCGGGGTTTTGAACAAAATGTCATAGGTCAAGTTGGCATTGCGCGGTGCATTGGCGCATGTCAGATCTATATCATTGTTCAAGAAGAGAGTGTAAGTACCCGAAACACTATCGGCCGGACTGGTGGTGAAAAGGGCGTTGTAAAAACCCGGTCCAAGAATCGAGTAGTAGAATTTCAGGTCGAACTGACTGGCCGGATCAGAGCTGCAATACACATTGGTGGTCATTGAGTTGCTTTGCGCATTGAACAACCAGGAGTAATAGAGATAAGCGTACTGACCCTGAGCTCCGGCAGTCGGCCGCGAGCGCACGTTAAAGCCGTTTTGATTGATCATCAGATAGTAGGCATAGGTGGTGCCGCCGGTCAGATCCAGTCCCGTATTGTTGTTGAGCAAGTGCAAATTGCTGAGCACTATGTTCTTCGCATTCGGTCCGATTGCCACACCTGTGCCTCGGTAGTTTGTCGAGACTCTGAAGTTGGGGCTGTACTTCATTGATTGCCATGAATTGTCTCCGGGAATATAAAAAGCCGTGCCATACATCCATTGCGAACCCTGAATGGTCACGTTCTGCACCGGGTAGCTTTGCAGGTCGATCGCCGTCGATCCGGCGCTCGGCTGAAGTTGAACAAGACCTTGACCGTGAAGCGGACTGCTCGGCACTGAGATCAGGATATTGCTCTTTTGCACCACCAGTGGTGTGGAGTAAGTGACCGTGGCATACGGAGAGCTGCCGGCATCTATTTGAATGTTATCCCCGGGTTGTACTTGCGACCAGTTTATGCTGCTGAAATCCGGCCAGGCAGTCGCCCACGACGTGCCATCGGTGGTGGTGGCATTGCTCAGATTCGATACGTACCACGAGCTTGCATGAGCCGCATCTTGCAGGGCAAAGAAACTTGCTACGGTGGCGAACAGGGTCGCCAGCGACCGGAATTTTAAGGATTTGTACCAGCGCCCTGGCTGTTTGATCTCGCCGGCGGAGCCTGTTTCGACGTCAGGCTTCCTCGCGTATTGTTTCATCTCGATTATAGACATTGTAGTTCTCCTCATCGTCGAGCCTGGCTTGATCCAGCCGCTGGAGCTCCTCTCCGGCGACCAGATTCAATCGGTATGCAGACATCGTAATTTTGCTTTGTGACGAAAAACGGACAACAACGATGGCAATCTATGCCGGCTCGCTAGTTCCCCGCTGTAATGAATAGTTGTGTAAACGATCTGAGCAGTGCGCAAAAGCCGCTGCCTTTTTTCTTATCTATTGGCTGCTCTGCTTGCTTCCACTGCCGAGAATCGCGGCGCGAACCGCTGCGTCTTTGACTGATCTGCCTGCGCTCTGCGGTTGTTTGGCCTTCTGTTTGTGCCGGCTGTGCCGCTTTTGTGGACGCGGCTGCGGGCCATGGCTGAATGTGCTCCGGAATGGTTGGACTTACCACCCTCGCTGCCCGCCAGGTTTGAACCGCCGTAATCGAGTCGCCCGGGGACATGTCCAGCAGTGTTATTGCTGCAGGCAAATTTTTGCTTGACTGAAACTCTAATGAATCCTGTTTGAAGTCGGTTGGCAGTTCCTTCATCGGATGTGATATCTCGAGCATTGTATGGACCACTGCTTTTTTGCTTTGCTCAGGCGGATGATCCACTGAAAATACTGAGTCCAACAAGACAATGAGCGTGCTCGGCAGAATCGGATAAACTTCCGAGGCGGGCTGCCACATGCTCATGCCCGCCGTCCAAACAAGCGTGTCCGCTTCCAATGTGCCGAAGCGCAGGAGCTGATGCATGACGCTTTCGGGAATCGGACCATCCCGATCGGTGCCGTCTGAGTAAAACCAGAGTGCTTCAGTCATAACCATCTCCAGGCGGCGTGCGGCCGGAAACTATCTGCACCCATGCTAGGCCTGAAATGTGACTGAATATGGACAATTTACTGCAAAGCCAGCAGGCCTTCCAGCTTATCGATGAAAACCTTTTGATCCGGATGAATCAATGCCTTTGCCTCCGGCAAGCTGAGGAATTCCGCTCTGTCCACCTCCCAGGAGGTCGGCTTCGGTTGTGCCTGGGCGGGAGCCGGACCGGCAAAGCAATGGACGCGCTTGCGGCTCTTGGTGTAATCGATGAATCCCAACGATGCCAGCGCACCGGCTGTAATACCAGTCTCTTCCAACGTCTCACGTCGAGCGGCATCCTCGAGTGCTTCGCCTTCGTCGGGCAAACCCTTGGGGATGCTCCATGGTGCTTTGCGATTGTAATTGCCCGATGGGTGCACTAAGAGAACCTCGAGCGCTTTTTCATTCCGGCGATATAGCAACGTGCCGGCTGTTTGTTTCATCTGGGGTTCGTCCCTTTCGCTGCCGGTTCGCCTTTAAGCCTCTTGAGACCTTCTATAGCATCGCTGTTTCCAGCTCTGGCCGCCAGCGTGTAATAGTGTACAGCGTTTTTATTGCTCTGCTCGACTGAGTCGCCGAACTCGTACAAGCGACCCAGGTTGAACTGGCATATGCTCGAGCCTGCATCAGCGGCTTCTTTCAACATGGTGACGGCCTCGTCCATATCGATGCGGGCGTTGCCGAATTCAGCGCCATCGGCAAGCACGGCAATGGCATCTTTATTGCCAAGACGCACGGCCTTTTCGTAAAAGAGCTCTGCAATGCGTGGTTGAGGATGTTGGTTGTCGGCAGAGGAAAGCGCGCGCCCCATCAATAGACAAGCATCGGCATCATTCGATTCGACAAGCGGCCAGAGAAGATCGTAGACATGATTGAACTCACCACGATCGAATGCCGATCGCGCCTGTTGCAAAACACTGTCATGCTTCGGCTCGACTTTCGCTCTCAGCGATAGAGCCTGAGGCGGGTCCGCCGGGGTGGGTTGAGCGGGGCTCTTCATCAGCATTATGCCACTAACATTGGTGCTTGATTTGGGCTCAAAGGTCCCGACCAGAGATACGCGCACGGGCACGCGCTTCGTGCCGGCTGTGCCGAAAGCGTACCATGTGCCGCTGTTCCAGAGAGCATGGCGCGAGGCGATCCGGGCTTTGAAGCAAGGCTTGCTGGCCCCGGCTTGCAAAAGCGGTTGCGAACTGTTTAGACCGGCAATGGTTTCCAATAAACATCGTTTGAAAGGCTCACCGCCATCCAGGCGAGCGATCACTGCATGCATGATGCCGTCGTGATCTATGCTGCAGTAGAGATCGGCAGAACCTATGACTTGCGCCGACTTCGCCTTGTTCTCCCAGGCATCGTGAAAGGTGCGCATAAAGCCGTGCACCCATGGATCGGCATAATGCGCGGCTGTGCCACCGCCGGGCACTTTGTAATTACCACCGATGAAGTGAACATCGACTTTCCACTCGCGATCGGCATCATGTTTCTTCGTCCATTCGGGCGCCGCATCCTCATCAGTCGAGTGGTACTCATGATTGCGATAATATTGATCGAACCAGTAATCGCGGTTCGACCATGAGTACTTCTGCCCTTTTTCCAGCTGCTCTTTTGCCCAACTGTCGAGCAACTGACGGGCGGAGGCGGCATCGCCATGATCAGGAGCAAGTTTCAAGGACAGCTCCAGCTCTTTCTGCCCCCGCAGTTTGACGCCTGTTCTCATATACATGAAGCCCATCAGGTAATGAAGCTCCGGATCATTGGGATTTTCCTTGAGCGCCTGGCGAAGCGGAAACATAACCTCGTCCACATCGTAGCTGTTATATATGCGCTTTGCCATGTCGGCTGCGCTCTCAGCACAAGAAGGCAACGGCGCCAGGTTTAACACGAGCACCGCCGCCATTGACGACAGCAGTGCCAGACGGGCGACCTTTTGAGAGTAACAAGATATTCCGGGCGGTTTAAACGCGCTCATGTTTCCTTCCTTTCCACCCCGACTAGCATTCTAGATCATCGGCGCAATTGCCGCACTAAACAATCGATTTGCCCCAGGTAAAGGCATTGTTGTTCAATATACAAAGTCTCGAGTGCGCCAAAAGACACCATGAGCGGTGCGGTTTACAGGCTCGGAGACGGGGCAGAAAGCTGTATGAAGTTGCAATTTTCGACCAGGCAGAAAATCGTCGCAGCACTTTCATTTGTGCTCCTGTTCACTTGTTTTTTGCTCTGGAACTATGTTTATCAAAATCAGCCGGCCTGCCCGGTCTGCCACTCCACTGCTCCTGTGCTCCTCACCTGGAAATCCTTTCATAAGTCGGAAGTCGCCAGGCATGAGTTTCACCAACTGGGACCAGTTGTTTTCTGCGATCACTACAATCCGGACATAGGCGGCCTGGAGCCTGCAATCATGAGCGCCGGCACCCTCGATAGAATCAGGCAGGAGAAATCGCATCTGGGCTGGTTTTGCATAAGATGCCAGAAGCATGTTTTACGTCCTGCTCACTGGCGGACGCGATAGCGTACAATTGCCAGCTAAGTCGATTCGACCGCCAAGCCGGGACCAGATCATGTCAAATGAAACGAAGGACCATCGCCGCGCCCTTGTCAGACTGCTGAGACTCGCTTACTCGGGCGAGAAGGCTGCTGCATACGCTTATGCGGGGCATTGGCGCTCGGTTAAAAACGCAGACGAGCGTGCCACAATCCAAAGAATCGAGCAGGAAGAATGGCAGCACCGAGCCACAGTTAAGCGCATGCTGGATGTTTTGAACGAGAAGCCGAACATCTGGCGTGAGCTGATGATGTCGTTTATTGGGCGCAGTGTTTCAATCGGCTGTTTTCTGATCGGTTGGTTCCTGCCTATGTATTTTGCCGGAAAGTTGGAGCATGCCAATGTGAAAGAATATGACGGCGCCGCATTCCATGCCGAGCAGCTTGGCCTGACGGAGTTCATGCCTGAGCTGCACGAAATGACTAAAACCGAAGAGGAGCATGAATACTTCTTCAGCAAAGTGATCGAAAGGCACTGGCTCTTGCCCGTCATGAAAGTTATCTTCAAATGGGATCCTCAAGAAGTCTTGCTTCTACGAGCCGGCAGCGAAGATCGGCGCTCGCTTTCTTCATGAGTTGCCAGCAGGATTAATAGTGTCCTCCAGCCATTCTTGTGCCTGCGGCCATGGCTAAGATGCTTTGTGCTATGTGAAACTTGGTCCAAAAATAAATTTTCAGAACGCTTTGTTATGCGCAGGCAGTGACCAGTGCTGGTTCTGACTGCGCCGACTTGGAGAGGTAGCTATGTTTGCTTCGGAATTCCCACGACGGAAGGATCGCGACTGTCTGAACATTACAGCTGATGCTCAAGAAGGTGATGTCTCGGATGCCGATCTGGTGATCGCTGCCCAGCGCGGCGACGAGCTCGCGATGAAAAGGTTGCTCAAAAGACATGAACGAACTGTCGCCAATATGATCTATAGAATGGCGCCCGATTTTAAAGACTCATCCGATATAGTGCAAGAAACACTAATCAGAATCTGGGCCGGCATTCCCCATTTGAAGAATCCGTACTCATTCAAAACCTGGTTGAACCGCATCGTCACTAATCTGTTTTATGATGAGTTGCGAAAACGGCCGCGCAATATTCAGCTTGTCTCGATAGACGAGCCTGTGGTGCATGATAACAACGATCACAGCACGCGCGAAATTGTCGATGATACGCGCAAGCCGGAAGAGATGGCGTTGAATAAAGAATTATGGGAGCTGATATCCGACGCGCTCTCGAGCATACCGCAACAGTTTCGCACTGTCGTGGTGCTCAGGGATCTGAACGGACTTTCATATGATGAAATTGCCGAAATGACTCGCTCCGATCTCGGCACGGTCAAGTCCCGCATTGCGCGCGGCAGAGCCAAAATTCAAAAGCGGCTTAATTCATATCTCGGCGAGTGCGCATAAGCACCTGATTTCGCCCCTGATGCTCTCACCTGTGCTAAGAGTTCAAGTACAGATGATGGAGATATAGTCGTGGACAACATTATCAAAGGCACTCCGCCGCAGCCGGGTGAGTATAAGTGCACGCGCTGCGATGCGCAGTTCAATTACAAATGTGGTGCGCTATTCTGCCCCTCATGCGGCAACAGACGACATGATGAGCTTGTTCCCATCTTTGTTAAAGAGCAAAAGGAAGAAGAGCTAATGAAGACTGAAGCCGACTTCCCGGGCGGCTGAGCTGCCGGAGGTCGTTCACGACAGGAGGCAGGAGTATGAACAAGCGCATAACCGGCGCGTTTGATGAGTTGCATAGGAGACTTGGGTATGAATTTCGAATACTTTGACCTGCCGGAATTGCAGCAAGAGGTGCGAGAGGCGCAGTCGACCAGAAGTTTATTTGTTCTCTGGGACAAAGTTTGCCGCTTTTACGATCGCGGCACGATCACCAAGCACGAACTCGAGGAAATGCGCGACATAATCTGGCCGCGCATGCAGCATCTGGCATCAATCCAGAAAATGATTGATGGCTGCCAGACTTGCAATCAGCGCAAACTGGCCAGCTGATGCCAGGGGCATCTGCCGTTCGCGCTAAAGGAGCATCGCGACCTGGCTCTGAACAGGCGCTCTTAGCTCTCGGACATATCAGGAGATGGAGGCCAGGTGCCGCCCAGCTTGCCGCCCAAGACTTTGCTCATCAGTTTGCGAGTGGCTTGTTGCTTTGGAAAGAGTTCTTCCTTGACGAGCTTGCGATTCTCACCATGCATGCTGACCAGCTTCCATTCGTAATCGTTCAGCCCCACATCCTCGCCTTCTTCCAGCGCGCTCAATATAGCCGTGTCGCCCAGCCCGCCGACGCTGGAGGTGAAAACGGCGGCCATTCTTCCCCAGGCGCTCGTGCTGTCCGCCGGCTTGCCACCGGACTTCATGATTGCATCGCGCAACTTACCGACCCGCTCCCTGTGCGAGTCTCGACACTGCTCGAGGATTGATACGGTGCGTGAATCTTGTACTTTCTCAAGCGCCTTATCATAACTCTCAACAGCAGAAAGCTCTCCCATGAGCAGCGAGTTGAGCGTATCAACTTCAGTTTCCTTCATCAAACTCTCACCCCTCCACTATCCGTCATCTTTGGTCCATTCAGAACGCTTTGTTTGGTTTGCTCCTTTGCCTATCGCGAGGTGTTAAAGAAAATTATCAAACTCGAACACCACCCTAAGCGACTTCGCTTTAACTCATGTCCAGCGGTGTTACCTTGCCAGTGTTATGGCGGGCGCGCTGAGGAAAAGTTCCCGATCTCATCTGTCGGTTAGCTCTCAGGGGACTTTGAGAAAAACTTGCTGTGCTATACAGATGATGAAGACCTAGTCTGAGAGCTTAATAGCTTATTTGGAGCTTTAGTCGAAATGGATTTGTCCATCAATTCCAGCCGATTGCATCGGCTGAAAGATATCGGAATGATTCTCTGGAAATATGGTCATCGGGACTTGCTGAAAGGCACGGGACTGGAAGACACATTCACCAGGGATAGTGTCACGCTGTCGCAGCTCGGCGATGATGGCGACGGGACAATCAATCCTGAGCTTGCCGGAATGGCGGCTGAAATTGAGAAGCTTGGTCCGACGTTCGTTCGCATCGGTCAACTCTTGAGCCTCAGACCCGACCTTTTGCCGCTCCCGTACACAGAGGCTCTATCACAGCTCTCTAACTCAATTACTCCTATGACAAGGGAGGAGATCGACGAAGCTTTCGCCATAGAGAGTGGAGCGCGCATCGCCACGTCGTTTCAAACTTTCGACTACGTGCCGCTGTCCGTCACGGTATTTGATCAAACGCATAATGCCGTGCTCAAAGACGGCAGAAAAGTCAGAGTCAAGATTCAACGACCCTCTGTGCGAGAGCAGGCTCACAAAGACCTGGAAGAGCTTTGTGATGTGGCTGATTTTTTCGATCAACGCAGCAAAACAGCGAAAAATTATGCTCTGGCTGAAATTCTGGATGAGCTGAGAAAAACGATTTATGCCGAGCTTGATTTTCGGGAGGAGATGCACAATTTAAAAGTTCTGAAGGAAAATTTGAGCGGTTTGAACCATATAGTTGTTCCTTCTCCAATCGATGATTATTGCAATTCGCGCGTCCTGGTCGTCGAGCGATTGGAAGGCACTAGATTGCCCGAGGTAAAGCAGTTCGGTTTGCTCAATGCAGAGCGTGCCGCTCTTGCCGGTGAGATTTTCCATGCTTATCTGCAGCAATTTTTGGTTGACGGCTTCGTGCACAGCGATCCCAAACCCGGTGATTTTCTCTTTACTAAAACGGGCAAACTGGCTCTTCTCGATGCCGATGTAGTGACGCGCATATCCCATCAAATGCAAGAGAAAATCCTGCAACTCTTGATTGCACTCAACGAGGGCCGGGCTGAGCACGCCTCGGACTTGCTTATTCATCTTGGCAGAAAGCGCGAAGGTTTCGAGGAACATGGCTTCAAGCACATGGTGGCGGATTTGATACTGGCTCATCGCGATGTCACAAGCGATCGTCTCGAGATCGGAAAGCTCTTTCTGGGGATCGATCAAGCGGCTGTCGGTTTCGGGCTTGGTTTACCCTCCGAGCTTGCTGTTCTGGGTAATACTTTGATCAGTCTTGATGCCATTACCGCCTTCATCGATAAGTCATTCGATTCGCGGAGCTATATTCACGCTCATCTGGCTGAAATTCTACGAGGTCACATGCGGCGCACGTTGACCCCGGCGCACATTATGCAAAACTTGATCGAAGCCATCGATCTGGTCGAGAAGATGCCGGCAAAAGTCGGCAAGATTCTAGACTCGGTAGCCAATAACGACTTGAAGGTAACCGTGCATGCAATTGATGAGGCTGTTTTGATATCAGGCTTTCAGAAAATTGCCAATCGGATAACTACCGGTCTTGTGCTTGCTTCGTTGATCATCGGAGCGGCAATGTTGATGAACATCAAAACGCGCTTTACGATCTGGGGCTATCCCGGTTTGGCGATCATTTGCTTCATAATGGCGGCCGGCTGTGGCTTCGTGCTCGTTCTGGAAGTCTTGATCAAGGATCGGCGCAGTTTGCGCTCCTGAGGCTTAAGCACAACGCCGGCAGCGGCAGCAGGAAAGTAGTAGTTGAAAAAGAAAGCAGATCTTGCGATCTGCTTTTTCCTCTCCCTCAATAAACTTTTTTGGCGCGGCTCAGGCTGCCTCGCCCTTCTTCCTCGGACTCCAGTTGAGAGCACATACGGAGCCGTTGCATTGCGTCCTGGAGAAAATGGACGTGACGGTGCCACCACCAGCGATGCTGGCGCTTAGCGTCGCATCCTGCTCTTCAGGAACGGAGCTTTGAGTGGGGAACTCAATAATGTTTTTGTCTTTCTCGTTCTCTAAAGTAGTACTCATCTTTCTCTTCTTGCCTATCTCAGCAGGATTTACTTTTCTATCCGCAAAATTTATAGCGCATAGACAAGCCTATGATGCCGCACCCTCTTGGTTTCTATGGGCATCCCACCTGCAATCACCTCCTTGAGGGCGTTTACCAAAATGCAAAATTTAAGGACCGGAGCACTGACTCCGGTCCTGGTCTCTTTTGAAGGGTGAATTATAGATCGCATCTCATGAGAGCATGCCGAGCTACTTGTCGCAGCAGCCACCATCTTCGTTTTTCTTCATCCCTTTTTCTTTCTCTTTGTCTTTCAAGTCCTCTTTATTGCAGGTCTCCTGTGACGTCTTTTGATTTTGCAGTTTTTCTTCTTGCAAATTCTCTTTTTGTCCTTCTTGTCCTTCCTGCTTCAGGTCTTTCTTTTGGGTATCCATAATGTTTACTCCTAATTTTCGGCAATTCTCTCTATATTGCAGATCGATCAACTAATTCTTCTGCACATATCAAATCATGTTAGTTGTCGTATCTAATCTTCCTGAAGGCAGACGGAGAGTTCGCTTTGTAGTTCCAAGAAGAGGCACGATTGGAACGGCTCTTCATCAGCTGAAAATGAGACTGTCCAGTTGGCGATTCATCGATTCGAGCTCTTCCTTGCTGACCGCTTCTTTTATGGCCGGATAGAATTCTTCATTGCAGAATCTGAGAAGATCGACGAACTTCGTGCGCAACCTCTCCAGTGATTGTTCGTATCCCGGCTCATCGACATGGATCATGACCATGTCTTCGATCAACTCATCGATTGAAGCACGCTTGTCTTCAAATTTTGCTTGCATGTCGTCGATGTCTTGACTGCGCTTATGAAAGGATAAAGTGACCACATCTTCTTTCTTATGAATAAATTTCTCGACCGCTTCTATGGCGTTCTTGCTCTCTTGAAAAACGCGGTCCCTGGACCAATTGGAGTAATTCTCAGCCAGGCTTTGCAGGTGATCAGCAATTCTTCTGCCGTCGCTCTCAAGGTACTCGAATGCATCCATGTTTATCACTCCTGCTCGTTAACGCGTCGTCCGGCTGTATCCCTGCATCTCACCTGCAGAGGGTGTGGCGGCTGCTCCGGCTTTCGCTCCAGCCGATACCGTGCCGGGGTTTGTGTTAGTGGGATTATTGTTGTCCAGCGATGGTCTTGGCTGAGGCGTGGCTCTGGGTGCCAGAGGAATGGTCGAGGGAGCCTGGCGCAAGACTTCCGGCTGCTGAGGATTGCTCAGAGTATTGTTGTTGTTGTTAACATGCTCGGGGGCTGGTACCTGATAGCTCATGTTCACCATGAAGCCGATCAGGGCGACAAACATGAATATCAAGAATCCCAGGAGAAATGCCGAAAGAGGCGAGATTCTATCCTCCGGCGGCGGATATATGACTTCTCTTTCTCTTTCTTGAATTGGCATGATCGGTTCCTCCGCTTCTTCAGACTACTAGCTTACTTGTCGAACTTTGAGGCCGCACGACTCGATCCTGTTTTGATCTCCTCCCAGGCTTTGCTCAGCTCTTCAAAAGCTTTGTCCATGCCGGTCTTGAACTCATGCCAGGCTTCGCCGCTTGATTCCTTCATGGTGTGAAACTTGCTCGATGCAGCGGCCTGCTTTTCTCTCAAGACATGATATTTTTCTTTAGCTGTGGCTGTAAATTCATCGATCTTCGCTCCCAGGTCGCCGAGCCGTTTTTCCATATTGGCTTGATAATTGATGCGATCGAATTCGTTATCTTGCCCGCTTGTTTGGGGGAGATTGAAGTTGTTTCCTTCCATGACCCATACCTCGTCTTGTCCAGTGGTTGCCTGCCACCAGACGCCGAGCGCACTTCAAAGTTCCATCCTTGATTGAAATTGAAAAGCACGATCCGGCTCGCTGTCCCTGACTAGGCGATCTTCGGTTTGCGTGATTTTGAATGGATTCTTCGGTTGGCAACCGCGCTCTGAGTCTGCTCAGAATCGTTCCCGCCATCAAATAGTTTGACGATTGTGAGATCGTCGTTGGCCGGTCCGTTGATCACCTTGCCTTTTCTGTCAAAGCGTGAACCGTGGGCGGGGCAATCGAAGCTGCCCTGATCCTTGTTCCAGGTAACAATCGCATTAAGATGGGGACAAACAGCCGAGCAAACCGAAAGCTTCACTTCATCGCCGGCAATGGCAAGCGGACCTCGATCGGTGCTGATTACGGCGCCATCGCCAATTTCAATTTGCACGGAATCGCTATCGAGATCGATTTTCTTTTCTCCGGCTGAATGGTTGTAGTGTCTGAGGCTGTTGAAATTTTCCTGCAGATAGCCTGGGAAAGCTCTAGGTGTAATGCGACCGGGATTGTACAGATCGGAGAATGGATTGTCATTCTCTAAAATGAGATCGCTGATCAATGATGCCGAGAGCGTCCCCATCGTCATACCACAGCCGGCAAAGCCGGTTGCGAAGAATATATTATCGCTGCGATCGGTGTTTCGCCCGATGTAAGGTAATCCATCAACGGTTTGATAAATCTGTCCTGACCAACGCGAATAAAGAATCCCGACATCCGGCATCAAATTTTTGCTCCAGCTCTGCAAGCGCTCGTAACGTTCATCTGCATCATAACTTTGACCGGTACGGTGATCCTCGCCGCCGGTAATGAGCAGCATGCCGCATCCATCCGGCGCTTCCTCCACGCGCACATAGTGATATGGATCTTCCATATCCCATATGAGGCTGTCCGGCATGATACCATCTGTGGTGAGTCTTTGCGAGACGACATAAGTTCTGTAAGCGAACTGTTTGGTGTGCATGGAGAAGTCCTGCAATACAGGAGTATGTGTAGCCAGCACAACCTGGTCGGCCTGGATCAGGCAGTTGGTGCTCAAATGCACTGAGGCGGGACTGTCGTCTGAAACCGAGTCGACATGAGTGTTGCCATAAACCCGGCCGCCCATCCGCTCAACCGCCCTCAGCAGGGCATTCAAATATTTCACGGGATTGAATCTGGCCTGATTGGAGAAGAGTATGGCCGGCCTTGGCTGCTTAAAGGGCAAATCAATGCTGTCAATCAGCCGAGCGGAAACCAGCCCGATTGCCTGGCACGCCTTCAGCTCTTTGCGCAGCTCCGCTGTTCCCTGCCCCGGCGATGGGATCAAATAAGCAGGCACGCGTTTGAAATCGCATTCAATTCTTTGCTCGGCGATGAGCTCCTCGATTAGATGCATGGCGAGAACCTGGCTTTGCAATGCCAACTCAGCATTTCTCTTGCCGTGGAGCTCAATCAAGCTGTGGTACGGTTTATCAAATTGACTGCATATGTGAGCGGTGGTCCGGCAAGTGTCACCGGCGCCAATCGGACCATCATCTAAAAGGATCACTGATTTGCCTTGTTTTACGAGCATGTAAGCCAGAGATACGCCTGTGATGCCTGCTCCGACGATACAAACATCGCACCGTTTATCCACTCGCAGGGCCCGCCGGCCGGACACATCAGATTTCTCCAGCCAGAGCGGCTCGGTTGTCTTGATATCGATTGTTTCCATAAAATGTCGCCTTTAAGCCTCAGTTCCTCCATAAGTCTCTGACAAAAAAGCCTTATTGTGGAAGAGGCATCATTTCAAAAGACTTACTGTTGTGTATCCATAAAAATTTCTTTGCTATGGGCGACTGCCGGATTGGAAAGTTCCCTGATTTCATGGTTCTGTACAATTCGTTCTACCTTTGATTGGGCTTGCGGTTTTTCCTGACTTAATATCGTCGGGGGAACTTTGGAGCTTTGCAATTGTCCTTTTTTCGAGATGGACGGTCGCAGCGTTTTCGCTATTTCCACTGCATGTCACCCGTCGAAGCCGAATAGCGTCAGGCGGGTGAGCCGTCTTCAAAGAAAGTGACGCGCGCCGGGCGATTTATTAGATTGTGGCGGCATTGAGCATTGCCCATGCTATAAATTGCGTGTTCTCAATAAACCCATCCAATAATAAAGTAAGACATCGGAGGGTCGGGGTGATAATGTGGTGTGGGCGGGCAATTATCCAGCAGAGATGGAGTTGCTTGTTATAAGAAAGCGTGGTGAATAGAAGCAATCATGCCAAGAATTAATTTGGTCGAGAAATCTGATGCCGAAGCGACTCGTGATCCGATTCTCGTTGTCGATGATAATCTTGTCAATCAACGAATTTTGTTGGTTCTTCTGGAGCTTTTTTCCCTTGATGCAGAGGTCGCCAATGACGGGCTCGAGGCCGTCAATGCAGTCAAGCAAAAATCGTACTCGCTAATCCTGATGGATTGCCACATGCCGGTGATGGATGGCTTCCAGGCAGCCGTGGAAATTCGCAAATACGAGAAGGACGCAGGACAATATACTCCGATCATCGCTGTAACCGCCCTGGCTATGGCGGGCGATCGCGAGCGTTGCATCGCTGCCGGCATGGACGACTATGTATCAAAACCAATCGATCGAGAAATTCTGCGCAGCAAAATCAGCTACTGGATGCGCTCCGACATCGTCATGCGCAGCCGTAACCACAGACGCAGGCCGGTGCGATCGAGCTCGCCACTAAAGGTGGTGGACACGATCGCGCCTCTGGATCTCGAGCAATTGCAAGAACTTTATGATCCCGCGGAGCTGGACCGATTGTTCGAGCTTTTCGTGAAGACCTCCGATATATTGCTGGAGCGCATCCAGGAAAATTTAAAGGCCAGGGATCGGCGTATCGTTACCACCATGGCTCACGAGTTAAAGGCGTCCAGCTCATCGATTGGATCGAAGCGAATGTCCAAGCTCTGTTTGTGTCTCGAGCAAGCTGCCGGACAAGAGGATTGGCTGGAGGCCGACGAAACTTATCACGCTCTCAGTGATTCGTTTGCAACGGTCAAGCAGTATATTGAATCCGTTCAGCTCGATCGTTTGCAGGCATAAGCATTTTAATTTCCAGGTAATGCTAAACCGGGCGCGGCTTACCGCGCCGATTCATAACACCAGAAGAATGCTCAGGCGGCCTTGCCGCGTCTGGCTGCGATAGCAGGATAGATCTTGTGTGCCGGTCTGACTGCAGGAACGAGTGCAAGCGCCTTATTAACCGGTCCTTTGGATACCAGTTCGCCTGATATAAGCGCGGCTGGGATATTGACTTTTCCCAACCAGAAGCGGTGCGCCAGATCCGAGTCCATGTACATCTGCACCGTCGGTTGCGCGTCGCATTCGCCGAAGGTGTATTTCAGCTCCTGTCCGTCAGAGCCATCGACAGTCATCATGCCGTCCGGGTTGCGGTAATGAAAACGTACGACCAGGCGAGACTGGAGCAATTTCGCGGCAATGATCTCATTGCTCTTAATCCAGGTCCACAGATCGTCCATTACATCATAGAGCTCTTCAGTAGTATGAAATACAGCCATCTGATTACCTCAAAATTAATCGTTCAAACTCAGCGAAGCCGATTTTTCTCGCTAAGCGTGTGTGCGGTTATGCTTTCTTTTTTGTTGATTAAATCGCGGCCTAAAACGGACAAGTCGATGCCGCTTTTTTCCACTTTCCTGAAAACCTGAGAGTCTTCGGAGAGATGGCTCTTTATGGCCTCAAACAACTCATGCACTCGCTCATCGAACTCTTCTTCATTGCCCATCAAGCGCTGTACTTGCGCAAAGAGAACCTTGATATGGTTGTGATCCTCGGCGCACCTTTCGGCGTCCTGGAAATAATCTTTGATGGCTGGATAGAAGACCTGCACCTCGAGCGCGTCAAGCAAGCTCATCTCGTGCCACAAGTCAGCAAGCAGGCTCTCTTTGTCTTGAGCCGGCATGTCGTCCTTGTATTTTTCAAGCAGTTCGATCACTCGTCGATGTACATCTTTTAAAACCTGGATTGCACCGATTTCTTTCGTCGTCATGCTTAGCTCTCCATTGTAATCGGCGTCTCGCAGCGTGCACGCGAGACGTACAAACTGAATAGCACAACGCCTCTTATCCTGTGCTCTGCTTGTCGTCGTTGCTATTATCGAAAAGATCCGAACGTTCGTCTTTCTGTAGTCGATCGGCCGTTTTTCTGCCGTTTGAACTCATTCGATTCATCTTTGAATTCGCGCCAGGCAGCTTGCAAGCTTTCCCAGGTTTCGTCGAGGATATTCTTTTGCTCGGACCAATCGTCCTCATCTACATGACGCAGTTCGTGTAATTTTTTCATGGCATTGATTTGCCATTGCCTCAGGGCTTTAAGATCCTGAGCACCGTTTGTATCCATGGAATCCGAGCGTCGCGCCCACTCTTGCATGCGGATACCAAGTTCGCCGAGTTGCGTTTCCATTTCGCGCTCGTATATCTTCTTCAGCTCTTCAAGACCATGGGTCTCTTGAAACTTATGAAATGCAGAATCTGATTGCATCATTCTATCTCCCGAACTTACTTTTCATCTTCACTTTCGTAGACTTTGCGTACATCGAAAGTTCGTTTTTCTTTTGACTCAGCAAGGGGTCTTTCTGACTGATGCTCGGTCTTTCGCCTGTCGTTTGATACAGTCGCCTCTACTTCGTGCTCTAACCCGACTTCATTGAAGCGAACCTTCTTTTTTCGCGTTTTTATCATAATCAAGCTCTCTCCTCTCTACATATTAGCTCCTCCACGATGACATTGGCGACAACTTACAGACTGGATAAAGACTTGCTTTCGTGAAAGTTTTTCGCTGCTGCCGCTGCACCTGATGTGGTGGCATTTTTTATTTTCAAAGCACATGTAACAGATAATTCAATGAATGTTTCACAAATGTTTGCAGGGCATGGAACCAAATGGGCGCGCCTCTGTCTGAAGCCCTGCTGAATCAGAGACAAACGACGAGGACACGGAGATGGACGAGGCACTTCAGGCTAAGCAAGAAGAATTCGGCTTGCATCTTTTGGAGCCGGGCGATGTTGATGCGGTGCAAATGCTGATCGAAGAGCACGGCAACATAAAGCAGAATTTTGAAACCTTGGAAGAATCAGGATTGAGCGGCACGCTTTTAAGCGATACCTTGCATTTGTTGCTGATGCACAGCCGGCTTGAGGAGGAAATCGTTTATCCCCCGTTGTCGAACCTCGAGCCTGAGCTGATTTCTGAAGCTGCCGAAGAGCACAAGCTGATCGAATATATGATTGCAGACATCCAGCGCTTGATGGGAAAACATGGCAAGTCTAAAACTGAATCGCGCCACGACCAGAGGCAGCTTCTTGCCAAAGTGAAAGTCCTGAGAGAAATGGTTATCAACCATATAAAAATGGAGGAGCAGGAGCTTCTTCCTGAGTTAAAGGCTCAATCAAAAATTGATTTAAAAAGAATTGCCAGGGAAATGGTGCAATTGAAGATCGAATTGAAGGATCGTTTGGCACATGATGACAAACGAGCTGATTTAAGGCAGGGCACCACTCGTGGTGCTGGCTCGGCCGGCAAATCGCTGAGGAAAGAATCAGCAAAGAAAGGCAAAAACGCCGCCAGGAATAAGAAGCAGGCCAAGACCTCGCTGAGCAAGAAATCAAAAACGAAAAAGGCACGAGCGCAGGCGATGCCCTCAAGGAAAACGAATGTGGACAAAAGGGCGGGAGCTCGGCGGCAATTCGACAAGGACCTCTTTGACAATGACAAAAGCACCGCGGCCGGGCTGGAGGTGTACAGCCAGGGCGAAGCCGGAGGGAGTGCAGTAATAAGCGACAATCCCAGATCTGCATGAGCCATTTCAGGATAAAATGATGGACTCCCTTGAAGAGGTATAAGTATGGGCGTTACTGTGAAGAAGGCAGTTCTCTGGCGTCGTGAAGTCAGCAACAAGCCGGGTTTGCTGGCTGAAACTTTGGCGCCGCTGGCCAAAGCTGGTGCGAATGTGAAGGTTCTCATGGGCTATGCATACCCGGGCGACCACACTCGCTCGGCGATTGAGGTTTACCCGGTGACTGGCACCAAAGCTAGTGTCGCGGCAAAAGAAGCCGACTTGAAGCCATCAGGCAATATTGCTTGCTTGCATGTCGAGGGGCGCGATCAAGCAGGGCTGGGCCATCGCATTGCATCGGAGTTAGGCGATGCCGGCGTCAATATCACGTTTGTCATGGTCCAGGTGATTGGCGACAAATATTCCGGCTTCTTCGGGTTCGACAGCGAAGCCGATGCCGAGAAAGCGAAAAAAGTGATTGAGGCCTCCGGCAAAGCAGGTTCGAGCAAGAAGTCCGCTAAGGCCAAGGCCGGCAAGACCTCTAAAAAGGTGAGCAAAGCAAAGAAAGCCGCCGCCAAGACAACTAAGCCGAAAAAGACCAGCAAGAAAGGGGCAGGCGGCAGATCGAAACCGGCTGCAGCCGGGAAAGCGGCCCAGAAGAAAAGCGCCAAATCAACCGCTAAGAAATCGGGCGGCAAATCCGGCAAGAAAAAGGCTCGCTAGCCCGGGTTCATCTCAAGTTGCCAACGGAAGCTTGGTAAAATTTTGCTGCAAAGATGAAACTTTGTCGCCAATTTCTCATCGCTATCCACCGTCTTTTAAAACCGGAGGTTAGTTATGAACATTCATAAGATGGCAATTCTTGGCACGATAATCGGCGCCACCACTATGCTGACCGCGTGTCAGAGCGCTGCCGAGCGTCAGCTTTCCGATCAGGAAAAGCAGATTCAAAAACAAGCTGATGCTCAGAAGTCGCAGGTCGATGATTCGGCTAATGCGAACAAGGACTCGATTCAAAAGTCCGTCGATCTGTCCAAGGACACGGTCAACGAGGAGGCGAAGGTAAGCAAGAAGAACATAGATACCAATGCTGACGCGAAGAAGAAGGAAATTCAGCAAGATGCCGACAGCCGGAAGGCGTCGCTCGAACAAGAGAAAAACAGAGTACGATAAGCCAATCAGTTCAGCATAACGATGATGATTGAACAGTTCGGATCTGCTCGACGGCAGTTCCGAACTGTTATTATCTGTAATTTTTTTTCCTCTCATACTCTCCCTGAAGCTGAAGGCGCATGTGCCGCGAAAAAAGCGCTACCAGGTTAGTGGAGGTGTACAGCTATGGCACGCGCAATTTGGTCAGGAGTCATCAGTTTCGGTTTAGTTACCATTCCGGTCAAGCTAAACAAAGCGACAAGCGAGACACGCATCAGTTTCAATCTGCTGCATGAGAAATGCCGGAGCAAAATTGAGGAGCGGCGATGGTGCCCGCATTGCGAAGAGGAAGTGCCCTGGGATGATCTGGTGCGGGGCTTTCAATTCGCCAAAGGCCAATATGTCGTTCTCTCCGAGGAAGATCTCGAAAAGCTGCCTTTGCCCAGCAAAAAGACCGTGCATGTAACGGCCTTTGTCAAAAGCGATGAGATCGATCCGATGTACTACAACGAATCTTATTATCTCGAGCCTGACAAAGGCGCCCAGACTTCATATGCGCTGCTGCTCGAATCCTTGAAGAAGAAGGGCATGGTCGGTCTGGGCAAAATCGCTCTGCGCAGCAAAGAGAGACTGTGCTGCGTCAGGCCGCATGGCGGTATCTTGATGGTGGAGACCTTGTACTATCCCAATGAGATTCGTGTGGACGAATCGCTGAGCGTTGCTGCCGGAAAGCCATCCAGGAAGGAGTTCGATATGGCGGAGAAGTTGATCGAGCTTATGGTCGATCAATTCCACCCGGAGGAATACCATGACGAGTATCGCGAAGCGCTAGAAAAGGTGATTGAGAGCAAGCTGGAGGACAAGGAGATCGCCGTTCAGCCGGAGGCTGGAAGGGCAGGCAAAGTCGTCGATCTTGCCGGAGCGCTCGAAGCCAGTCTGGCAAACCTGTCGTCCGGTTCCAAATCCGCTCGGGAAAAACGCACTGGTGGTGGTGGCAAGACGTCATCCCGTTCGCGAGCTTCCCGGCAAGCCGGCGGGCGAACCGCGAAATCGAAAAGCACTGCCAGGAAAGGTAAGGGCGAGCATGCCCAGAAGAAGAAACGAGCCAGCTAGGTCGTTTCTTGCCCTGAGATGCCGGTGAGATGGAAGGAATGATATGCTGCAAGAATATTGGCGAAAGCGCGATCTGAAAAAGACCCCTGAGCCAAAAGGTAAACCGAGGCGATCCGCGAAAATCAGGCGACCATTAGAATTCGTCGTGCAAAAGCATTCCGCTCGCCGCCTGCACTTTGACTTTCGACTGGAGACTGACGGTGTGTTGGTATCGTGGGCGGTGCCAAAAGGTCCTTCCATGAATCCGGCTGATAAGCATCTGGCTATTCATGTGGAAGATCATCCGTTTGAATACAGGAAATTCGAGGGTATCATCCCGGCAGGACAGTATGGCGCCGGGGAAGTGATCGTCTGGGATAGAGGAACATATGAGCCCGAGAATGCAGAAGGCAAAAGTAAACAGGAACAGATTCGTGCCGTCAATCAGGCCATTGAAGCAGGCAAGCTCACAATTCGTTTGCATGGCGAGCGCTTGAATGGATTGTTTACTCTCGTCAGGTTGAGCAGCCGGAGCGGCGATAAAGAGCAGTGGTTATTGTTCAAGAAGAACGATGAATTCGCAGATCCTGAAAGCCGTATTCTCGAGAACGATCGTTCCGTTCAGTCCGATACATCACTTCTTGATCTTCAAAGGGAAAATGGAAAAATAGTAGATTTGGCAGGCAGAGACAGGAAGCTCGACAAGAAACCTATGGCTCGAGAGAAAAAGCGATCTGGTGGAAACGAGGAAGGCAAGCCGCGAAAGGCAGTCGGTAGTGGAGACGGACCCAGTGGCATCACCAGGGGAAGAAAAAAGAAACAGCCCGATTATATTCAGCCCATGCTGGCAAAACTGGTTGATGCACCCTTTACCGGGAAAGATTGGATATTCGAGCCGAAATTAGACGGTATCAGGGCAATCGCCAACATACAAGGTGGCAGAGTCGAGCTTTATTCTCGCCGCGGTCTCGATTTAGGCGGGCGCTATCGCAATCTCGAAAAGGTCCTTGCGGCGCAGCCGGTCGATATGATTATCGATGGGGAAATCGTCGCTCTCGATGAGCAGGGACGACCGTCCTTTCAACTGCTCCAGCAAAGATCGGGGCTTTCATCCAGGGCAGCCGTCGAGCGAGCCGACCGAGAAATTCCGATAGTCTATTATGCCTTCGATGTGCTCTACGCTGATGGAAAGGAGCTGATCGATCTGCCTTTGAGCGAGCGGCGCCGGATCCTGAGGCAAGTTTTTCAAGAAGACGGCTTGATCAAGATCGTTCGCGACCTTGGCGATGACGGTGTCAAAGCCTTTCAGGCCTGCATTCAGTACGGGCTTGAAGGCATCGTCGCGAAGCGTTTGGACAGCTCATATGTGCCTGGTCAGAGAAGCAGCGCCTGGTTGAAGATAAAGGTCAATCAAACATCAGAGTTCCTGCTCTGCGGATATACAGGAGGTACCGGCACCAGATCCGATACCTTCGGCTCCCTCATTCTCGGCTTTCACGATCAGTCCGGCGAACTCAAGTATGCCGGCAAGGTCGGCACCGGATTCGACCAGAAAGCACTAGATCAACTCTACAAGACCATGCAGCCTCTGAGGCGAAAGACCAGCCCGTTCAAATACAAAATTCCTGAGGCTTCCAAAGCCATATGGCTGGCACCGGAACTGGTGGCGGAAATAAAATTTGGTGAATGGACTCGAGATGGCATCCTGCGCGCTCCGGTTTTCATGCACCTGCGCGAGGACATCGAGCCGCAGTCGGTTGGCAGGCTGCCAAAAGTGCATGCCGAAAATCTGGAAGGCGTGCAGGAAGTGGCGGGCGATGAAAGCAGGGGTGAAACGGATGGCGGCGCCAGGGTAAAAGAAAGTGAAGCGAAGGAATCGCCGGCGCATGTTGATCTTGATGGTACTGCATCCGGTGCGCTGACAAATCTGCTGATGCAGATCGATAACGATAAGAACTCTTTGACCTTAGAAGTCGACGGACATCAGATCAACTTCAGCAACCTGAACAAGATTCTCTGGCCGCCGCATGGAAAGGTCCCGGGGCTGAGCAAGCGCGACTATCTAAGATACCTGATCAAGGTTTCACCATACATCTTACCCCACCTCAAAAATCGACCTTTGACTCTGATCCGTTTCCCAAACGGGATTGAGGGCCAGAAGTTCTTTCAAAAACATTGGGAGAAAAATTTGCCCAATTACATGGACACGGTGGCATATTTCTCCGAGCACAACCAGGGCGATGAGATGTACCTGATATGCAACAGCCTGGCCGCTCTCCTCTGGCTGGCTCAAATTGCCGATCTGGAGATTCACGTAACCCATACGCGCATCGTCAAGGACGCGAAGACAAAGGATCTCAGCGATAAATTCACCGGAACACTGGAGCAGGTTCTGAGCTCGGTGTTGAACTATCCTGATTACATCGTCATCGATCTTGATCCGTATTTATACAGCGGCAAGGAGGCAGCCGGTGCCGAACCAGCGCTGCACAAAAAAGGATTTGAGAAAACCTGCGAGGTGGCATTGCTTGTCAGAGAGCTTCTGCAACAGCTTCGCATCAAATCTTACTTGAAGACGTCCGGTCGCACCGGATTGCACATATACATTCCAATAGTGCGTAACATCGAATATGATACCGTTCGCGATATCGCGAAGAAGCTCGGGGAGCACGTCATGAAACAAAGACCGGAGGACGTGACCATGACCTGGGCTGTGCGCGGGAGAACCGGCAAAGTCTTTTTCGATCACAATATGAATGCTCGCTACAAGACTCTTCCTGCGCCTTATTCGGCAAGAGTGGCACCCGAGGCCACGGTTTCGATGCCGATTGGCTGGGACGAGATTGCCGGCGTCCTCGACAAAGGCAAAGGAGCAATTTACCCTACCGATTTCACTATCCTGAGCGTGCCTGATCGATTGATGAAGACAGGAGACCTCTGGCACGACATTTTGTCGCAGTTAAACGATATGAAAACCTTGCTGCGTCCATAGATCCTTAGAATGGACAACTTAAAATCCGCACTAAGCGGTCAGGTACCAGTCGCCTTCGGCGGCTGCCATGGACAGGGCATCCAGCACCTCCAGAATTTCCGGATGGCGCTGATGACGCAAGGTCATCCTGATGGCCAGCGAATCGAGCAAGAAATCATGAGCGATATCGTATTTGTCGAGCGCCAGGTTCAGCAAACCCAGATTGTACAAGTCGGTGGCAAACTCTTCCGTTTTGCACCCAGCTTCTTGCTGAGCATCGACGACCTTTTTCAACAGCCGCTCGGCTCTCAGGTAGTCGCCTCGCTCCTCGAAATATTCAGAATAACATCGTAATAAACCAGCTTGATTCATCGAATTTCCTCCAGCTGAATGACCACACACACAAAGGACTCTGGTGGGAAACGTCATGCCCGGCAGCATTTAGAGCGAGTGTTTTCACCCGCTTCACGCTACAGAACAAAGGCAGCTTAACAAGTCGAGAAATGATAAGGAAGTAGGTTACAGAAAAGTGTTCATGGTAACCTTGCTGAAAGTTTCACATTAGACAGCCATTTCTGGCACCAGTATTAAATGATTGTTGGTGTGCATTCGCCCCGGCCGGCCATTTCCAACTCCGGCACGCATGAGGGCACGTACCGGCGATACCAGGCGGCGGACAATTCGATCACTCTTTGCAAACTTGCCCGTCCGTCGCAAAGATGGGTTGCTGCTGGAATCGAGATCAGTTGTTTGGTGCAGGTCATCCTTTCGATTGCCGACTGGTTCAGATCGACTACCAGCCCATCGAACTCACCAACTATCAGAAGGGTTGGTGGAAGGTCCTCAAGCAAAGTTTCTCCAGCCAGATCGGGGCGGCCGCCGAACAAGACGACTGCTGATACGCAGCAGCGCAACTGAGCCGAGGCGATCAACGCTGCAGCAGAGCTGGTGCCGGTTCCGAATATTCCAATCGGTTTGTAGCCGGCATTCTCCAACCAGCGAAGTATGCCGCAGACGCGCTCGCTCAGAGCATCGATGTTAAATCGAAGCTGCATAGGAACGGCGCTTTGCGTGCCTTCATCTCTGGCGAGCAAGTCCATGGTAAGTGTTGAGAAGCCTGCTTCATTGAGGAGGTCGGCTACCGTTCGACTGCGCTCGTCGACTTGTTGGCGACCGCGGCTGTAGAGTTGAATAATCAGTGGGCTTGACTGCCATCGTAAGCTCAAGTCACCGCAGATGATGGCGCCCTGAAGCGCGATTTCGATTCGCTCCTTTGCAATCTGCATGTTATCGATTCCGCCGTTTGGACGAGGTGGTATAGTCCGGTTTGGTTGCGATTCTTCTCTACCTATAGCCTACAATTCAGTCACTCTTTTCGGAAGTAAGTTACAGCAGCGATAGAGGCTTACTCCGGGGTTAGTTCAACCATTGTGAAGAGCAATGCGGCAGTGGGAACCCAAAGCGTATTGGTTCTATCTATATCGTTCGAACTAAGGAAGGAGGAATGGTGATGAAAGTATTGAACAAGAAGTTGGCGGTTTGTCTGTCCCTTGCCTGCGCACTGCCGGCGATGGCGGACGTTTCAGAGAAGGTAAGCGTCCCCGGCTCGGCAAAGCTGGGTCAAAGCGTGACCGTTTCGGTTTGCACGACGCCCAAGGCAAAATGCAAAATTGAAGCTCAAGATGCAGGGATGACTCAGGCGATGAAGTTGTTCGACAAAAATGCAGATAAAAACGGTAAAGCGAGCTGGACATTCGACATCCCGAAGTCCTTTAAAGCCGACAAAATGCCGATCATTCTGACGGTGGATCAGAACGGCAAGCAAAAGAAGGAAGTCCGAGAGATAAGCATCAAGAGGTAGGATTCTAAACTTCGACCGGAACACAACCAAGATAGAGAGACAGCTCCGCCATTGACTGGTGTCGTTTTGATCTGTCTTTGCGGAGCGCTTTCATAACGATGCCCTGGAGAAGGACGGGAACATCCTTGCCAACGGGCGTGTGCTTGATGTGCTCCGGCTCGGTGTTCATATGCCTGTACATCGTCTCGATCGGATTGTTTCCCCACAATGGGGGAATACCGACGAGCGCTTCATACATGAGGATGCCCATGGCGTAGATATCGCTGGTGCGGTCCAATTTCTCCCCGCGACATTGCTCCGGGCTCATGTACACAGGTGTTCCGAAGATCTGGCCAACCTGAGTCATGATGCATTCACCAGGCAGCGCCGGGCGATTCATTTTCGCGACGCCGAAATCGACGATGCGCACTTTTAAATCCGCTGTGCCAAAACCGGAGACCAAGATATTGCCGGGCTTCAGGTCTCGGTGGATGATTCCTTCATTATGAGCGTACTCCAGACCGGCGCAAATTTGTTTGAATATGCCGATCGCCTGATCGGCGGGTAAACGTCCGACTTGCTCGATCAGGGATGCAAGCGTCACGCCTTCGACATAATCCATAATCATAAATGGAATGCCTTCATTCGTGATGCCAAAGTCGAGAACCGAAATAACATTTGGGTGATCGAGCCGGCTGATGGCGGTAGCTTCCTGGCGAAAACGCTGAATGAGCTCCACATCCTCAAGCGAGCCGCGATGCAGGATCTTAATCGCCACTTTCTTGTGCGTGAATGTATGCCGGGCTTTGTATACCGATGCGCTTGCACCTGAGCCAAGCAGAGCAAGCAGATCATATCTATCGGCGAACCTGGTGCCGATGAGCTTGTCAACTTCGCATGGCGAGTCGCAATCCGGACAGGTAGCGTGGGTAAGGGGGACTTTGTTGAAACAGGCAGTGCATTTCTTCGAGAGCTCATGCTCGCCGGTAATTCTTCGTCGAATGCCGCTGGCCATTTCGTCATCCGCACCATCTTTGGTGGCAATTTTTTGCAGAACCTTGTGCGTATAAGCAATCGCCTGCTCTGCCTGGACGCCCAGTTCTTCCGCTGCTTCGCGGGGATCTTTTCCCTCCAGGACAAGCAACAGGAAATTCCTTTCTGTATTGCTGAGGACCTTGCTGCCGCCGCTGGTGGTTTCCTGATCGACATTCTTCACCGATCCAAGCAGCTTGCGTATAACTGTCTCGTCAAGCCAACTTTCGCCCCTGGCGACCGTTCTGATCGCCTCAATCAGAGTGTCACGCGAAGCGTCTTTGAGACAATATCCCTCAACACCAGCCTCCAGCGCCGGCAAAATGAATTGCGGCTCTGAATGACTGGTGAGAACCAAAATCTTGCACTCGAGTTGCTCCTTAATCTTTCTACTGGCAATAGTGCCGTTGAAACCGCTCAAGCCGAGATCCATGAGAACGACGTCCGGGCACAGCTCGAGTGCCCTGGCAACGGCCGAAGGGCCGTCCGCGGC
Organism: Pseudomonadota bacterium; assembly: GCA_021324135.1. Classification (GTDB taxonomy): domain Bacteria; phylum Cyanobacteriota; class Vampirovibrionia; order Obscuribacterales; family Obscuribacteraceae; genus JAJPJO01. Next base: position 15,153 of record JAJPJO010000247.1, on the reverse strand, counting down.
CTCCCCGACGATCTCGAGGTCCGGAACGTTTTGCACTGTAAGCTTTAAGCCAAGCCGGACTACTTCTTGATCTTCAACAAGCAGAATTCTGACCGGACGGGCTTTATTGTGGCCATTCTCCGGTTCATCTGTTTCGGGCACGGCGCTTGTAGCGCCTGCTTCGTCCACTTGACACGAAGTTTCCATTGTCTGTTACCTGTGACTCTGCGCCGCGATTGCTCTGCCTGATCCTCGAATGTGCCAATGCTTACGAGGCCCCCACTACAGTAATATCGAATTCCGCCTGCGACTGCAATCGAGCAATCGGGTGATCCCGGCGTCGTGACGGTCCCGTCCAGCTCATGCATCCGGGTGATCAAAATATATATCCCTGAAGAAAGAGTGGCGAAAGGCGCAGGCTCACCCTGGGGAAATGCCGATGGTGCCACTGTCTTGCCATCTGTAGAGTAGCCTTAAGTACGGTGCGCAAACCAAAGTAGGCTAGCCCTTTATCGTGAGCAAAAATTTCCAACTCAGACACATACAGCAATTCAATTTTAAATCGATGTTACGCCTGGCCTTCCGGACCGCTTTCATCGTGGCGACCGTCTTGCTCTTGCCAGATCTCATAGCCATAAGTCCGAGTTGCTCCAGCATCGCCGTTCTATGCGTGCGCGCCATCGGGCTCTGGTTGAGCGTTTGGATTCAATGGTTCCTGTCGTTCTTGCTCATTTTGATAAGCGCCTCTTTTTTACAGCGAGGTGTTCTGCTTGGCGAAGGCGGAATTCAACTATCACGCTTCAGCAAGCCGATAGGCTGGGAGCGAATTGTCGCTGCCCAGGATGAGCCCAATTTGTTGATCAGCAGAATTTTGTTCCTGAGAAAACCGGCAAGAAGACTCACGCTTATGGTTCAAAGCGAAGATGGACGCTGTTGTATGCGGCATCTTGATTCACTATGCTTTTCCTCCGATGAGTTTGACAGGCTCAAGCATTTGATCTGTGAGAGAAGCTTTGTTTTTCAACTTGATAGAGGCAGGCTTTGCCGTGCCGAGTATCAGGAATCATTCGAGCAGTCGCTGATTCGGTGCCGCAGAAAGCAGATGTTAGCAATGACATTTGTAGCGATCATGCTCGTCGCCTTTATGGGAAAGACTTGCGCGCGCAATTTTTTCTACAATCAATCCGGTACCGCCATGCGCGCACAGCATTATCAGCAAGGGAAGGAGATGTGCAAGCGAGCCCTCTGGTTTGATGGTTGTTTTGCCTTCGCCTGGGATCGATTGGCCTATTGCGAGTTGGCTCTGAGCGAACAAGAGAACGCCGAACTGCACTGGCGCAGAGCTTTGCGGCTGAAACCGGATCTGGTGTCATCTCGCCGGGGACTGGAAAGATTGCATTTGTTGAGAGGTAATCATGCGTGCGATAGTCACTAGTCTCATTGCCATTTCTGTAATTTGTTTGACTGCGGCAACCAGTGCCATTTTAATGGGCTATATCTGGACTTTTGTCTGCTGGTTGCGATCCTATGGCATGGCATCGGGCCTGGTCGATCCCGCATCCGCGGCAACAAGCGTCCGTGATTATGGAAATTGCATTTTAAACGCCGTGGCGGCACAGATTCACAATTATAATCTTGCCTTCCCAGGCAATTCGCGCTTCGGCTCCGGACTTGGTATTATATCTGGTGCGATGCTCGGACTGGGGATGATGGCGCGACGCTATCGAAAATCATGGCAAAACCAAGTGCTTGTGCGCATTTCCGCAGGTGCTTCCGCCGGTGCCTTGATCGGCGGCCGGATTGCCTTGACTTTCGGCAGCGAGCCGGTTCCCTTCATGGTTGGTATCGTATCTGGTGCGGTGCTGATGGCGCTCGTTGCCGTATCGGTTTGCGAACAATTGCCGCCGCTGGCGTCTTACAGTCCCAGCGCCAGAAAGCCGCCATCGACCGAAACCGTCTGACCGGTTATGTATGCCGCGGCAGGCATGCACAAGAAAGCAACCAGACCGGACACGTCGGGCGGCTCGCCCAACCTGGACAGAGGCGTGCGAGCCAGAACGTTTTGCATGAACACTTCTTTGCTCAAAATAGGCTCAGTCAGAGGTGTTTTGATGAACCATGGAGCAACGCAGTTTACTCTTATTCCGTCAGCCGCCCACTCTACGGCAAGCGATCTGGTTAGCTGCGCCATGGCCGCTTTTGCCATCGCATATGGTGCACCAGTCGGTAATGCGCGTGCTCCTGCCACCGAGCCTAAGTTAACAATCGCCCCATGCTTACTGGCCCTCAGATGAGGATACGCCTGCCTGCACATATCAAAGGTAGACGTTAGATTCGTATCCATCAACATGTTGTATTCATCGTCGGTGTATTCTGTCGTTTTCTTCCTGACATTCGTGCCGACATTATTGATCAAGATATCGATGCCGGACATTTTTTCTGCGGCAAAGGCCGTGACGGACTTTCGACCTTCCGCTTTGGAGACATCTGCGGCAATGCCATGCACTTTATATTGCCTGGCGGCGAGCCTGTCGACTGTTTTCTTCACCTCTTCCTGGTTACGAGCAACGATCGTTATCTCCGCTCCGAAATCGGCAAGGTCCTCGGCGATTGCCAGACCGATGCCTTTCGTGGCGCCGGTAATCAGGGCTTTAGTGCCCTTAAGATCGAATCGTGAATTCATTTGCGGTTCTCAAGAGGGGTTTGATTGCATTTCGCAGAAACGCATTCTTACCACATTGCTCTTAACCGCTTCAAGCATTGCCAGCTGAGAGGATTGAACCAGGGCGCGCAATTCGCGAGCATCCTGAGGGACGTTGGCGATGCCGCAGTACAGAACCGGTCGAAACTCAGCCAGACCGGGCGCGAGCTGCGGCAGGTCGGCAACCAGCCTGTCTACGAACTGGCATGATTGGCTGCTGTTGGCATAAGGCAGGACGATTGCGAAGGTCGATGTTCCAAAAAGTCCAAACATGTCGACTTCGCGCTTAATCTTCTCAACCGCGCCGGTAAGCATTGCCACTGCCGAGATGGGCATGTCTGAACGCTCGATGCCAAGCTTGATGCAAAACGTGATCAGCGAGAATTCGGAACCGAATCGGAATGCCCGGGCAAACTCCCGTTCGAGCAGGAATTGAAAAGCTTCAGCATTGAGAATGCCGAGGCGCTCGTCGAGCATGTAACTCATGTACTTTTGCGTTTTCGCTTCATTGAGAACCACGAGGTCACTCGGCGGAAGGAGCGGAAATGGCTCATCTCCCCTGGGACCGTCTGTTTTGGCTGCATCTGCTGAGACGGAACGCAATCCCCGAATGATATTGTTGCTCGGTCGCTGACCGCTCTGATCCGCTGGTACCATATCCGGTGCACTACCCGGCAGTTGTATCTGGCTGGTTTGCGATCTTTGCGCTGAATATCCCGGCTGCGGTATCTGAAACTGTCCGGTTTGCGCTCTTTGCTCGGCGCCTGGCGGCTCAGGTGTTTGTTGCTGAGGCGGCATGGCATGCGGCGGCATCGATTGCGGCGGGGGCATCGATTGCGGCTGCGGCAACGCTTGCTGGGGCGGCATGGCTTGCGGCGGGGGCATTTGCACCTGAGGCGATTGAAACTGGAACTGCCCTGACTGCGATCGACCGGCGGCAGAATCCGGCTCGGGTTGCCCCCCTCCATCATTGCCTCCAAAGAGGAAGGAAGGCGGCTTTAGAGGCGGACCTTGCGCCGGTCCTTGTGCCACTGCCTGTGGTGCAGCACCCTGTTCGGGCGCCCGAAGAATCTTTCCACCCGGTGGAATTGCTATACCGAGGCGCAGAAAATTCACGGCGATAGCGATCGAACGGCTGAAACCGAGCCCGAGCTTCTCGCCTACTTCTTTGATCGATCTCTGCCCGTTTATATAGCGATAGAAGCCAATCTGCACCTTGAGCCCGTAGTCCGGACCTTCCTTGAGCTTGTTTTCGAACTCCCACTCCTCCATCTCCTCATGGGGTACGAGCGAGAGGATCGAATTCTCATTCAGTCCGTTTTTCCTCAAATAATCGAGATGATCGAGCATTTCATTGCCCATCTTCAAGATCTCGGGCAGATCTTCTTGTACGCTGGGGGCCTGCGGTTGAACGCCTTCATCGAAATAGATCTGGCCCTCTTGCCAGAGATAGAGTTCGACTATGGCCTCCACCCCGACTTTGGTTGGTGTGAAAGCGTGTATGGGTCTACCGAGCCCAAACTGAATTATGACCGGGTAATGGGGCAGCTCGATTGTCATCTGTCCGGTAATTTCAGCTTGTCTGGCCGTGTCCAGAAGCTGAGTAATCGGGCGCGTCTTCAAATTACCGGTAAGCAAACGCGCTGCTGATGGTTGGTTGGCTGCGTTCGGTTCGTCCGGAGGGGCCGTGACCGTCTTCGTCACTTTCTTGAATTTCTCGCCCAGGGATTTCGGACCCTTTTCTTCTTCTTCTTTCTCCTGGTCTTCAATCGCCTTCCGCCCTTCCTCATCTCCCATGGCGTGCTTCGCTTCGACGGCTTCCAGTATGTGCGGATAAATGATGGCGATGTCGCTGGTTTTGTGGAAGAAAAGTCGCCTTGTGCCTACAACATCCTGCAGGTCCATGGTCCATTCCATGTCCTGTTCCTCCCTGTTGTAGAGGATGACCATGGTGTAGGTTTTGTACTGCTTCTTCTTCTCCCAGGTGTATGTATGCTTGATGCCGTGAAGATGCCTGGCGTTTGCCATCATCTCCTGCAGTTCCTTAATGGTCGGATAGCTCTCTATCCGATAATAACTGGTAGGAAAGTTGAGATTCTTGTTACTAAACATTTGAACGGATGCCCGCCCCCCTATATTCTATTTGCCAGGAAATTTCAAAACAAATCCCTTAATCAGTTCTGATGGGATAAACCGGTCAAATTTAAGCTTTCGCCTGGCTCGTCCGTTGTCTCGGCGAGCCAGGGCACCTGCAAGAGAGGTCAGGGCCGGACAGGAGTTCCTCCTCAGACCCAAAGGGGGCGAATCAGGACTTGACGGCTATTGTTCGCCGCCTTTCTTTCCTCTCTCGGACATCTCTAGCGACGAGCGTCCCCCGGAAGCCCGGACTTCTTTTCTGCCCGCTTCGGCAGCCCCCTCTGATGTGAACTCATGAGCGGTTCCTTTGCGTGAGCGGCTTTGCCGCCAAGTGCCACCAAATGCAATATCATTGAGCTTGGCACCCACCGTCCAGCGCCGAACAGTTCACTTAATGAAGTGTTGCCCGTTCGCTCAAAATCTTGGCTTTTGCCATTAAATTAAAACGATACGGGCCGATGGAAAGATCCGCATGACCGATTTTAAAAAAGTTGCGCTAGCTCTGACATTATCATTTCTCGTGCTGGTGTTTTCTATTGCGCCTGTTCAGGCGGCAGAGGAAGCCGGCGCACAGCCTGCTTATGTAAATGATGGTGATGGTGTTTCCGAACCACCGGCGGAAGTTAATGCGCTTGCACCGGCGCGGCAAAGCAAAAAGTTGAAGCTTCCAAAAATCGGTAATTCAAAAGGACATGTCACCATTGGTGGTATTAAACGATCGTACGTTCTTCACCTGCCGAGCGGCTTTAATGAAGGGGAACGGCTGCCTCTGATCATCGTTCTCCACGGTGCGCTGGGCAATGCCTGGACCGGGGAATGGGACAGCTTAATGTCGAGGCAAGCCGATAAAGATCACTTCATTGTCGTTTACCCCAACGGATTTTTGAAAACCTGGAATGCAGGCCAATGCTGCGGCTTAGCTCGCCTGCAAAACATCGATGATGTCGCATTCATCAGCACTCTGATCGATAAGCTGGAAGACGAGCTGGGCGTCGACCCCGAGCGCGTGTATGTCACCGGCATCTCAAATGGCGCCATGCTCTCCTATCGCCTGGGCTGCGAGCTCTCCGATAAAATCGCCGCCATCGCCCCCGTGGAAGGTTGCTTGTATCCGAGCAAATGCGAGCATCCACACCCGGTCAGCGTTGTTGCCTTTCATGGCAAGAAAGACAAAATCGTGCGCTTTGAGGGCGGTTACGGCTCAATGCTCGGCTATATCGTGAAAGCTCCATCGGTAGCCAGCGCTATCGAATTCTGGAAAAAAGTCGATCAATGTTCGTCTGAACCGGTTACCGAGGAAGATGACCACTTTATCAAAGAAGTCTATAGCGGCGGCTGCGGCGGTACGGAAGTTTGTCTCTACACTCTCAAGGATGGGGGGCATGCCTGGCCGGGTGGAAGGCGAGCCACGTTTCTGGGAGATGTTCCGAAAAATTATCTGCCTGCCACGGAGATAATGTGCCAATTCTTCTGGGCTCATCCTAAGAAGAAGCAGTCGAATTAGATGGGCTAAAATTGATTCAGACCGGCCCGGGGCGTGCCGGCAATGAGAGAAGAAATGCTGCCTCCTGTAAATGTACCAGCCGGTCTTTCGTATCCTGAATATTTAAAGCTCAATCTCCGCTATATGAGCATGGGTTTGATGCGCCAGTCGATGGGGGCACTGCATCAGGCGACACTGTTGCAACCACATTCGGATATGCCGGATGATAATCGAAAACGCGCTTTATTATTATTTGATGCCGCCGAGAAGGCTCTCTTCTTGCAGGAGGTCTCCGACGACATGAAGAAGACCTTCGGTGGCTTCTTTGACTATACTTTGGGAGAAGTAGACAAAAAACTGGACAAGTTCGAGCCGGTCAAAAAGGCAAAGGACGGCTTGAAAAACGTTTTTTCACTGGTATCACGGACGGTGTCTGAGACGGTGGATGGATCGCTTGAGCATCATCTTCTTCCCGCCCTTGGAATGCCGCTCGACGCTATTCCCGAGGATAGATTGGCGGAAGAGTATCTGATTTTGGCCGGCAAGTACAACCAGATCGGCGCTTGCGAACCGGCCCGTGAGTGCCTGAGCAAAATTATATCCATGGAAGGCGAGTCTCCTTTGTCCAGAACGGCGAAGGTGCAGATCAAAACTCAGCTGCCTCGACATGTGGTTCCCCATGATGCCATGCTCAAGTACATGAGCGCCTTGCGTTATCTTTTTACTCAAAAGGAGGAAAAAGCAAAGGAACAGCTGGTCGACCTGGAGGTGAAATTCCCGCGCTTCGAGCTGCCCATGGTCCAACTGGCGTCGATTGCTCTTAAGAATAGAGAGGAAGTAAGAGCCAGGCACTTGTTGGATGCTGCTCTTAAGATTAACGGCAGCCTGAGCAAAGCCTGGTGCCTGAAGGCTCGCCTGGCTATCTCGGAGTGGAAGCTCAGCGAGATGGATAGCTGCATCGAGAAATTGACCGAACTCGACCCGAACGATCCGGGTCTGCAAGCTCTATTGCAAATGCAGGCTGTGATCAACAACGGTGGATTGCGAGCCTAGCTTCGCGCCGTTCCCCCGGGGCGATTTGTCTTGGCCTGGTTGTCGTTTTGTCCGGGCAGGCAAAGATCTCGCTCGGCTTTCTCGATTTCACAGACCCGGGAGTTCAGCCACCGCCACCGCTCCTCCAGGCGCGCGATCTGGCGTTTGTCCGTGGCGTTGCGCAAAGAGGATTCTATTCTTCTCATATCCGTGCATAGACCGTCGCGGACATACTTCATCTGGGCAATCTCCATCTTTCGCCTGGCTCTCTCATACCGTTCAAAATCATTGCTCTGGTCCATCGAAGAGGCGGCACAGAAGACACGATTGCCATTGAGATCAGTTCGATCGGCTCGTCGTCTGCTTTGCCCTGTGGTATTACTGGTGATGGCACAAAGGGCTCGCAGAGAGCGAAATATCGATTTCATAATTTCATCCTCGGGCTTAATCGCTGTGGTTAAACACTAGGATGCAATGAGTTTGAGCAATAATATATGTGGAATTGAACAGTCTTTTTGAGGAGCGATGATTACCTTAAATCGTAGACCGGCTTTTCCGCTGGTTTGCTCTTCTGCCTTATTGCTTCTTGCTTGTCTTTTTCGGCCAGATCTAATTTGCCCATTTCCTGGTAAAGCTTGCTTCGAGCCTCGTAGCCGGCTCTTGCATAATCGGGCGACATTTTAATGGCGCGGGTGTAGTCGGCTTCCGCCTTAGCGTAGTCTTTCATCTCGAAGAAAATATTGCCGCGCAATCTCAGGGCGTCGTCATCGTCAAAGCGGTCATGATCGATCAGCTCCGTCAGCGCTTTTATAGCCTCCTTTTTTCTTCCCAACTTGAACAATAGTTCCGCCTTGGCTTTGAGCGGCCTTGCATCGGCACGATCGAAGCTCAAACTGGCATCGTACTCAGCCAGCGCTTCGTCGTTGCGCCCCATCTGCGCCAGTAGATTGGCTCGCAAGTAATGCGCCAGCCATTTTTTTGGGCGAACTTTTAGATAAGCGGCATAATCATCGAGAGCCTTCTGATTGTTTTTCATATCAACCTGAATTGCCGCTCGAGTGAGCAGCAACCTTGGCTCATCAGGTCTAGCGGCCACGCCGCGGTTGAGAGTTTCAATCGCTTGCTCGCCCTTGCCTCGCCCGGCATAAATCCGAGCCAGGCGCTCATAGAGATCCGGCTCGTGACAGTTGAGCTCAAGCGCTTTTTCCATGTCCTGCATGGCGTGCTCTTCATCGCCGAATGCCGAGGCATCTAAAGCCTGGCCCCTGAGATAATAAGCCTCGGCCGAGTGGGGATTGATTTTAATCGCTCTTTCAAGGGCCCGAACGGCGAGCTCGCTGTCTCCTTTATTCAATGCCTTTCGACCGATGTCGATGTAGTCCTTGGCACTCATTCCCTCGGCAATTTTCTTGCCGCTATCGTCGAGCTGTGGGTCATAGTGACTGAACCAGTCTTCATCGCTGGTCGGTTTTCGCGCTGAGTTTTGTTTTCCGGTTTTGCTTTTCTCACCGCCTGCGGTATCGCTGCACGAAGCTAAAGCTATGGTCGCAGCCATGAAGATCATTGCGACAATTATGCCTGAGAGCCGATTTTTTTTGAGCATGCTCCAGAATACCTTGGCAGCACTGGCAAGCAACTAATGCTACCGTGATTCTAGATCAATGCGCTTTTTCTAGCAAAATCAGTCGATCAGCCTGGCGGATCGTCGCTGGTAGTCAATGCGGTGAAGAAGGCATCGGCTTTCTTGATCGCATCAAGCTTATCGTTCTTGCCTGCGTACATTTTTTGCAGAGTCGCTTTCAGGTCAGGGGCGCTGGCATTGTCCTTCTGTGCCTGAGCGCGCGCTGCTTTCAACTCATCAGGTGTAAGTGCTCCGGTTGCCACCAGGGCATCGTCGAATGACGGGCCGTTCGTAATGTCGTCCGGCTTGATGAGGTTGTTTTTCAGATCATCGGCCATTTGAGCTTTCATTGCATTTCGAACCTGGTCGGGATCCAGCTTAAGACCGGATGTATCGAGGGCCGTTTTCACTGAGTCCTTGTTCGGTACTGCCTTTTCAATGGCCTCATCAGAATTGGCCGGCGGCGTGGAGTCCGGCTTCTTCAAAGCCTCGTACAATTTGCCGGCCGCATCAATCTGTGCTGCTCTGTCCTTGTACATATCCTTGAGCGTATCGGCGTAATCGGGCGGATCCGTCTTCGCATCCGTGGCAGCCTTCTCACGCTTATCCTGTTCTGCACGTGCCTTGTTCAACTCATCGGGCGTCAGCACGCCTGAGCCAACCAGAACCTGCTCGTAATCCGGACCTTTGGCAATATCATCCGTGGTTATGGCCTGGTCTTTCAGATCTTGCGCCATCTGAGCCTTGATGCCTTCGCGAATCTTAGCCGGATCGCCTGTGACGCCGGATTTATCCATGGCAGCTTTAATGGCGTCCGCTTGCGGAACGGCCTTCTCGATCTGATCGTCGGCCGATGGTGTTTTTTCGGTGGGCTTCAGGGCGTTGTAGAAGTCGCCTGCGGCCTGGATCTTCTTGAGCTTGTCGGGATTGTCCTTATAAAGTTTCTGCAGAGCATCATTCAGATCCGGGTTATCGGCATTATCCTTTTCAGCTTGTGCACGCGCCGCTTTCAGCTCATCGGGTGTGAGCGCGCCGGTGGCCACAAGAGCGCTCTCGAATGTGGGACCGTCTTTCAGATCATCGGGCGAGAGCTCATTGTTCGCCAGATCATCCGCCATCTGCGCTTTCATCTTCTGGCGCACATCGGCCGGATCGGCATCAATCTTGGCTTTGTCCAGAGCGCCCTTGATTGAATCAGCATCGGGAACGGCTTTATCAAGCTGTGCCTCCTGATCCTTCTGCCGGGCCTCGGCTTCGGCTTTGGCCTTATCAGCCGCTTGCTGTTCGGCCTGCAGTGCTTTGGCATATTCATCGGCGGCGGCAAACTTGTCTTTGCGATCCTTGTACATGTCTTTGATGACATCTTCGGTGCTCGGCGCCGGCTGGCTGTTCTTGGCCGCCGCATCGGCTCGCTTGGCTTGCTCGGCTCGTGCGGCATCAAGCTCTTCGGGTTTGATAATGCCAAGACCGACATAGACTTCTTCTTTGGTGGGTCCATTCTTGAGGTCGTCCGGCTTCACCTTGTTGTTCAAAACGTCCTGAGCGACCTGAGTTCTCATTCTTCCATAAATGTCATCGGCACTGCCGGCGCCATCAACCGGGGCGCTCTTTTGTGCTTTGCCGATTACATCGGTGGAAGGTGTCTTTTGATCGGCAAGGCTTTCCGATCTCATCACATCGTAAAATTTACTCGACTTGTCGATCGCATCTGCTCGATCCTTGTACATGTCCTTGAGAATGTCGCCGATGCGAGGCGGTGCTTTATCCGGATTAGCGGCCTTCAACTGGGCTTGCTTATCCAGTCCTGCTTTCAGTTGCTCGGGTGTCACTGCACCCGTGGCAACGAAAACGGTACCGACTCGAGGCGGATTGGGAAGATTAGTGGGATCGAGTGTGCCGGCCTGGACTTCAGTGGCAATCTGCGCCTTCATCTTCTCGCGAATATCTTTTGGATCGCCCTCAATGCCTGAGGCTGTTTGCGCCTTTTTGATGATCTCTTCAGAAGGGACGCTCTTGTCTATGGCTGCAGCCGTTTGCTGCTCGGTGCCTTTGGACTTCTCTTGTTTTTGACGCTCGATCTCAGCTTGCTTTTGTCTCTCGATTTCCTTTTGGGCAGCGTCCTGGCGCAGTTGCTGCTCTTTTGCGTCCATCATCTTTTTGACTTCGGCATCGGACCAACGCTTCACGGCATTGTCGTCCTTGACTGCATAAATGTGGCCGTCGCCGCCGTACTTCTTGTGTTTTTCAACAAAGTCCGGATCGTTAAAGTCCCTGTCTCTTATGCGCCTGCCTTCAGTGAGAACGTCTTTCATACCAAGCAAGGCTTTTTGCTGCGGTGTGAGATCCTCTTCCTTAATCTTGCCTGATTTCACAGCCTCGCTGATTTCCTTGCGCATGCGCTCCATCGCCGGCACCGGGCCTTCGCCGGACTTAATATCGAAGCTGAAGTTGTTGTCGTCGATCTGCTTCTTGTACTGCTCCAGATCTTTCTTGACCTGCTCTTCCGCCTCCGGTGGTAACTTAACGTCCTTAACGTCTGTTTTGCCGCCGTTCAATTTGTTGTAGCGATCGCCAAATGCGCTGTCGGGATCGAACTCGCCATTCGGTTTTGTAGGTGTGGTTTTGGTGCGAGGATCATCTTTGGGCGCAGCAGCATCGTAAATCTTAAGATCGGAGCCGAGAACAACCGTTTTCTCCTGGCCATTCTTCGTCGTCTTTAAGATCATCCCTTTTGTCTCGGGATCGTAGCCGACGATCTGGGCATTGCCGAACACGCTTTTGACGATCGGATCATCGCTATTTTGCAGATCTTGCTGGATCGTCTTTAGTACAGCGGCCCGTCGCGCCGGGCTATTGGCGTCGGCTTGCCATTCATCGCCGAATGCCTTCATGGCGTCGGCAACGGCGGCCATGCCCTGTTTGTTCTCGCCTTCAGCCTGGGCGGTTTTGCCGGCTTTTTTGTCGAGTTGGCCTTGCTCGACTTGCTTGATTCCGGATTGGAATTTTTGCGCTACATCGTGCCCCGATTGCGCGCCCTGAGCAGCGTCTCGTCCATCTCCCATTGGGATTTACCTCTTTTACACCCACGATTCGATTATCTTCTAAAAAACCGGCCCCCGCGTCCATACGTATAATCCGCAATATCGGAAGCCGCCCCTGAACCCTTGTGTAGGTATGTAGCCGGGTTTTTCGCTTTTTGGACAGGCGCGATATCAAAAGTTTGCGTGTTCTTCCCATGGGCGCTTTGTCAAAAAGGTCTGGATTTAATTTGCCCTTTTCGCGCTCAGCGTAAACGCAGCGCCTGCACCGGGGCGATCGCTCGCCGCCCTGGCTTGCACCACATATGGTATCAGCGCCAGTTGGAGCCTGCCTGTACCCACGTCCATTGCACTCGCGTCGGCAGATTGAGCGAGTGTCTGACCAGCGCATCCTCGAGCGACAAACTCATCTGTATGCACTCACTGAAGATTTCAATAGCCTGAGCGGGAGTGATATATCCAAGTCCGGTCAAAGCTTTCAATCTCAAGGCCGCCATCGCCTGGTCGGCATCAAGAATTCCGGCTTTGAAGAGAGCGGCGCCCTGATCGCTCCAGCTGGCGTTCTCGCCAGGCACGACTTGCTGCAACTGAGCCTGATCGGCGGCTCCGGAGCTCGACACCAGATCGAGAAGCGAAACGGTCGATGCCTGCTCGATTCCCGATGAGACGAGATTGGACAGCAACTCGCCGTTGCGCACCACCTTGATGAGCATCCGGGCAGCCTGATAAGGCAGGAGGGTGCCCTCCTCCACACGGGCGGTGAGCATACCGGCTGAATGCGCTTGCTGAGCGGTTACCAGCCCGCGCTCCAGAAGAATTTGACCGAACGGTTTGCTTTTGAACAGCTCAATCTCGAAGCATTCGCCAAAATCCTCACGAGTGATCAGACCGGCCATCAAGAAAAGCTCGCCTATGCGAAGATTCTTGGGCTTCAGGTTCTTGAGAAAATCGACTTCAAAGAGGGCCTGCTCGATTGTTACCCGGCGCTGCCGAGCAAAACGCAGTCCCTGAGCGGCTTGCGATTTGTCCAGCTCGCCGTCCCGGATCATGACCACCGCATTCAGACCGTTGAGCAGCTCTTCGATCGATATGCGATTGTCGAGCTGCAATAAATGTCCGACCATCATGCCCGAGTCGGCTGATAGTTTGATAAAACGGCCGAGCTGCTCCATGGTAATGAAATTGGCGCTGAGCAACAAAGCGGTCAGTTCGTTGGTGGCGCTGACCGAAACTTGCGTTTGCTGGTGCAGCTTTTGCACGGATTTGATCGCTTCGACTAAACTGAGGCGTCGCTGCAGGGCAATGCGCAGCGCCCGAATGGCCAGATCCGATGAGATCTCGTTGGCCATGACTCGCTGCTGCGCTTCTTGTGAAAGCCTGAGGCTGTCTTCAGTGAGCAGGGTGTTATTCTTCACGGCCACGATCAACGGAATCTTCTCATCTTCTGACAGCGCGTTGGCTCGGGCATACTCTTCGCGCGTCATAAGACCGCTGCCGAGCAAAAGCTGCACGAGAACCTTCACATCGCTGTTTGCATTGTTGTCGCCGCTCAAGTTTACCCCTGTCTCATCTTGCCTTATTTGCCATAATGTGCCCAGAGCTATGCAATGTTATCACCAGTATAATTTGCCTTGTTTCTACTGTTTGTGAACCTCAGGATGAAAATGTTTAATTGTCTGAAGCGCTTTATCATCATTCTCTCATTGGCATCAACCCCGGCGATGCTCTCCGCCGTTTCTCCGGCGCCGTGCCTGGCTGCTCTATCGAGCGTCGATATATCGGGGCCCTGGAACTCGAACTTCGGACCAGTCGATCTAAAAGTCCTGGGAAAAGATGCCGACGGGCTCATCATCGTCTCGGGCTCGTGGAGGAATGCCGGCAATGTCGGCGAGATTATCTACGGCCGGTTTGCGCCTGCCACCACCGGTGGTGTGCTGAAAATCGAATATTATGTGCCCTCCAGGCAGATATACGGTTATGGCGAGTTCAAGCTGGCAACTGATAATTCCACGCTCACAGGGCAATATTATGAAGCCGATCAGAGCGGCAATTGGAATTTGAATCGAGGCAGGGGGTACAAAACAGCTATGCTTGGCGATTTGCCGACGTTGAGCAAAGGGATCTCGACCCGCTCGGATAAAATCAACAACCCGTCCGGCACCTGGAATTCATCCTTTGGCGTCGTCGAGCTGACCGGGGTAAGTTTAGGCCCGGTCATGACCTTGAAGGGCAAGTTCACTAAATCAGACGGCAAAGTCGGCGAGATTCCGACTGCCAGCTTTACGCGCGTGCCGGGCGGCGCCATATTGAAATTCGACTATACGGCTCCCTGGAATAATCGCAAGGGGACCGCTACATTTCACACCGATAAATACGTTGCTAATCGTCAGTTGATTGGTTCGTATAATGAAAGTGGCAGCACTGGAACGTGGATCTTGACGAGACCTTTGGACAAGGCTAAGTGAGGTTGTGTGCCCGACAATCGATCGAAAAAATACGCAAGCAGGCTCTCGTTTGGCGCTGCATTGAGCATGCTCATCTGTGCATCGCCGGCTCAGGCCGATCAGTATGCCGATGGCGTCAAGCTTTACGATCAGGGGCGCTACAAAGAAGCGGCTGAGGATTTCGAGGCTACACTGGCGTACAATCGGCAAAACAGCAATGCCATGTATTATGCGGCGTTGTGCTATCAGCGCCAGGGTAATACGATCAAGCCGACTAACTATTACAAGGCAATTCTGCAGAGATTTCCAGGCAGTGTCGCCGCTACTCAGGCCGAGCGTGCTTTGAGAAGCGGTGTTGTCGATGCTTCGCGGCCCAATTCACAGGGAGCAAAGGTCACTGTTTCAGTTTCTGGCGAGGATGGATTGAGCGACGACCAGAAGGCGATCCTGGCTAGCGTCCTGAAGTCGGGCGGATTGAAAGACGAAATTCCCGATTCCGAGTCGGTGCCGTTTCGTCGAGCCGCAGGCGGGCACTTGATCGTCGACGCTCAGATCAATGGCAGAATGCAGCCGATGATGTTCGATACCGGGGCATCCGCTTCAACTATCGGCAAGAATCAATTGGAGCGACTCGGTATACCGGTCGGGAAATTGAGGCCCGCCGGCTATGCCGTGGGCGTCGGCGGCGCCGTCCAGACGTATGCCATGCCGGCGACCGT